>NZ_JBIWAJ010000003.1:405194-634109 GCF_044759975.1 Streptomyces sp. NPDC098789 | reverse complement strand
CGCTCCACGAGTCCCAGCGCGAGAAGAACCTGGATAAACGGCGCGGTCACCGCCCACGGCTCCAGGCCCCCGGCACCGGCCGACGCCCCCTGCTAACCCTCGCCGACCGGCTCCTGGCCACCGTCCTCCACCACCGGCTCGGCCTGCCCCAAGTCGCCATCGCCACCCTCTTCGGCGTCTGCCCTGAGACGATCAACAGGCGCATCCGCGACATCCGCCAGCTCCTGAAGACGATGGACCACACCATCACGGCCGCCGGCTGCCAACTCACCACACTGCAACATCCCTACGACCACGCGAGCGCGGTCGGCATCACCCTCCCGCCGGAGATCAAGACGGCGAGTTAATAATCCGCAGGCCCTTAGCGTTTCCGCATGCGTCAAGAGCACCGGCCGCCGAAGCGGCCCGGGACCCGCGTCACCCGCCGGGGCCGACTGGCGATCTTCATCGGTCTGCTGGTGGCGACCGGGGCGGTGGTCGTGGTCCCCCTCCTGTCGGACGGGGGCACGGAGAGACCCCCGCAGCTGCGCCGACTCGTGATCCCCGAAGGGTGGCGGGCCACGCAGGTGTACGCGGCGGTCGACCGAGAGCTGAAGCTCCCCGCGGGCTCGGCCAAGACGGCGATCGCCCGAGCGGGACTGGAGCTGCCCGCCGAGGCCAAAGGCAATCCGGAGGGCTTCCTCTTCCCGGCGACGTACCCGCTCTCCCGGGAGACCACCCCGGCCGGGCTCCTCGCGTACATGGTGCAGACGGCCAATCAGAAACTGGCCGCCAAGCCGGTCGCCGCCGGAGCCAAGGCCCAGGGCATGACCCCCTACCAGACGGCCACGCTGGCCAGCGTCATCCAGGCGGAAGCCGACACCCCGGCCGACATGGGCAAGGTCGCGCGGGTCGTCTACAACCGGCTCGCCAAATCGATGCCGCTACAGATGGACTCGACGATCAACTACGCGTTGAACCGTTCCACCGTGGACACCGCACTGCGCGACACCCGGATCGACAGCCCCTTCAACACCTACGAGCGCCAGGGCCTGCCACCGACACCGATCGACAGCCCGGGCGCGACGGCCATGGCGGCCGCGGTCGCACCGACACCGGGCGACTGGCTGTTCTTCGTCACCGTGAAGCCGGGTGACACCCGCTTCTCCGCGACCTACGAGGAACACAAGCGCCACGTCGCGGAATTCAACAAGCACCGCGCGGCCGCCCGCAAGGCGTAGCGGGCGTCTGGTGTGCACCCCGCTACCCCGGCTACCCCGCTACCCCGCGGCGCCCGCCGGGACGGGCGGGGCGAGGAGGCGGCGCAGTGCGCGAGCGGCGGCGCCGCCCGCCCGGTTGGCGCCGATGGTGCTGGCCGAGGGGCCGTAGCCGACCAGGTGCACCCGGGGGTCCCGGACCGCCCTGGTCCCGTCCACACGGATGCCGCCGCCCGGCTCGCGCAGGTGCAAGGGGGCCAGGTGGTCGATCGCGGCCCGGAAGCCGGTGGCCCACAGGATCACGTCCGCGTCCACGCGCCGGCCGTCGTCCCAGGCCACGCCCGTGGGGGTGATCCGGTCGAACACCGGCAGGCGGTCCAGGACGCCCGAGGCCAGCCCGGCGCGCACCGCCTCGTTCAGCGGCAGCCCCGTCACGCTGACCACGCTCTGCGGGGGCAGTCCCCGGCGCACCCGCTCGTCCACCAGCGCCACCGCGGCCCGCCCCTCGGCCTCGCCGAAGGAACCGTCGCGGAACACCGGGGGCCGCCGGGTCACCCAGGTGGTCTCCGCGGCGACCCCGGCGATCTCCAGCAGGTGCTGCACCCCGGACGTGCCGCCGCCGACGACGATCACCCGGGCGCCGGCGAACTCCTCGGGCCCCGGGTAGTTCGCGGTGTGCAGCTGGCGGCCCCGGAAGGTCTCCTGCCCCGGGTAGCGCGGCCAGAACGGCCGGTCCCAGGTCCCCGTGGCGTTGATCAGCGCCCGCGCCGACCAGGTCCCGGCGGTGGACTCCACGAGCAGCCGCCCGGCCTCCCCCTCGCGCACCGCCGTCACGTCCACGGGGCGCCGTACGCGCAGCCCGAAGCGCTCCTCGTACGCGGCGAAGTACTCCCCGATCACCTCGGAGGACGGGCGCTCCGGATCGGCGCCGACCAGCTCCATCCCCGGCAGCGCGTACATGCCGTGGACCTTCCCGTAGGTCAGCGAGGGCCAGCGGAACTGCCAGGCGCCGCCCGGTCGGGGCGCGTGGTCCAGCACCGTGTGCTCCAGTCCCGCCCGCCCCAGGTGGTACGCGCTGGACAGCCCCGCCTGTCCGGCGCCGATGACCACCACGTCCACGTCGCTCACGAAATCGTTCACGGTTGTACCAACTGGGCGCGGCCCCGAGATCTTCCCGCCCGGGGGCCGAACCGTCAGACACCTCTAGTCTCCGTGTGCCCGCAGGACCGCCGGCACCGGACCCGTCGGCTGGAGGGTGAGGCCGGGGAAGACCTCGGCCCGCCGCCCCCCGGTGTCCAGGTGGAACCGCTGGCCCAGCACCGCCAGCACCAACGCCGCCTCGACCAGCGCGAAGCGGGCCCCGAGGCAGGCCCGCGGGCCGCCGCCGAAGGGGAACCAGGCCTGTTCCGTCACCGCCGCCGCGGCGCCCGGGTCCCACCGCTCCGGGTGGAAGGCCGTCGGCTCCGGGAACCAGCGCGGATCCCGGTGCACGGACCACGGGCTCGCCCACACCAGCGTCCCGGCGGGCACCTCGCGCCCGCCGATGGTCGCGCCGTGCGTGGCCACCGCGGAGATCAGCCAGATCGGCGGATAGATCCGCAGGGCCTCCTTCACGACCTGCTGCGTCCACACCAGCCGCGGGTAGTCGTCGTAGGTCGGCAGCCGCCCGCCGAGCACCCGGTCCAGCTCCTCGGTGAGCCGGGCGCGCGCCTGCGGCGCCTCGGCCAGCAGCTGCCAGGCCCAGGTCAAGGTGGTCGAAGTGGTCTCGTGGCCGCCGATGTACAGGGTGATCGACTCGTCCCGCAGCTCCGTGCGCGAGAGCGGCCCGCCGTGCTCGTCGCGGGCCGCGAGCAGCCGGCTGAGCAGGTCGTCGCGCTCCTCGCCCGCCGCCGAGGCCGCCTCGTGCTCCCGTACGACGTGCTCGATCTCCCGGTCGAGCACGCGCACGGCAGCCCGCATCCGGCGCCGCCCCGGCGTGCGGACCCAGGGCGGCAGGAACAGCGTCAACCCGCGGAACTCCGCGCCCAGTTCCCGCTGGGCCGTGGCCATGGCCGCGCTGATGGGAGCCTCGCGGCCCGCGGCGTCGCCACCGAACAGGGTCCGCACCGCGATCCGTTGGGTCAGCCCGGCCATCTCCCGGTGCACGTCGATCCGCTGGCCCTCCCGCCAGCCGCCGGCCAGCGCGTCCGCGCACTCCACCATCGTGGCGGCGTACGAACGGACCTGGCGCGGTCGGACGGCGGGCTGCACCAGCGCACGTTTGCGGCGCCAGTCCTCACCGGTGGCCACCACCACGCCGTTGCCCAGCAACTGCCGAAAGGCCCAGCCCAGTTCCGAGGGCTTGAAGCTGCCCTCGACGGCTCCCAGCAGTTCGGCGGCGTGCTCGGGCCGGGAGACCAGCACGTTGCGCTGCGGCCCCAGCGCCCAGGGCACCCAGTCGCCGTACTCGTCGCGCAAGGACTCGAAGAAGGCCAGCGGATCGCGGGCGAACGCGGGAAGGTTCCCGAGCAGGGGCCACCGGCGCGGTCCGCGCTCGGCTCCCACGGGCGGCAGGGTGGCGGTCACGCAGGCATGGTGGCAGCGCCCCCGCCAAGGCACCAGAGCCGCGCCAGAGCCGCGCACCGTCACGGCTCGGGTGGGCTGCGGCTCAGGCGGCGCGGCGGGCGCTCAGCCAGTCGTACGCCGCGTCCGCCGAGAACTGCGCCTGCCCGGCCCGGAAGAGCAGCCCCGCCGTCGCGAAGGCCGGGTCATCGGCGCTCCGCGCCACGTACGGGATCGCCACGCAGGCCATCCCGGCGGCGTGCGCGGCCTCGGCTCCCGGGGCGGCGTCCTCCACCACCACGCAGTCGGCCGGTCGCGCCCCCAGCCGCCGCGCCGCTTCCAGGAAGACGTCCGGCGCGGGCTTGCCGTGCGGGACCTCCTCGGCGGAGACCACGGTGGTCAGCAGGGCGTCCAGCCCGGTCCCGGCGAGCACGGCGTCGATCGCCTCGCGCGAGGACCCGGAGGCCACCGCCATCGGGACCCCCTCGCCGTGCAGTCGCTCCACGAACTTCCGCATCTGGGGGAAGGCGTCGGTCCGGGCCCGGGCCAGCTCCAGGTAGCTCGCGTTCTGCTCGGCGAGCAGCTGCTCGACGGGGGCCCGCAGCGCGTACCGCTCGCGCAGGATCTCCAGCGTCTCCAGGGTGCCGATGCCGATGAAGCGCGCGTGGTCCTCCCACGTGAAATCGGCGACGCCGTGCCGCTCCAGGGTGAGGCGGCCGGACTCGTAGTAGTTCGGCTCGCTGTCCACGAGGGTGCCGTCGAGATCGAATATGACGGAAATCATCCGTTGTGCCCGTCCTGCCGGTTGCGTACGTGTCCCGTCCATCCTGTCAGGGTTTGCGAGCGGACCGGCCCACGGACTCGACGAGGGGGAGCAGCCGGTGCGCGACCCGCTCGCGCAGCGCCACCTCGGTGCGGGTGCGGACCACGCCCGGCAGCCGGATCAGCCCCTGGATCACGTCCTCCAGGTGCGCGTTGTCCCGGGCCGCCACCCGGGTCAGCAGGTCACCGCCACCGGTGATCGAGAAGGCCTCGATGATCTCGGGCACGGCGGCCAGCGCCTCGCCCACCTCGTCCAGGTGCCCCTGCGTGACCTCGATGTGCACGAACGCCAGCACCGGGTGCCCGAGCGCCGCGGGGGACAGCACCGGGCCCGTGCCCGTGATCACCCCGGTCCGCTCCAGCCGGTCGAGGCGGGCCTGGAGGGTGCCGCGCGCCACGCCGAGGCGGCGCGCGTACTCGCGCAGGCTGGTGCGCGGCTCCTCGATCAGCAGCCGCAGGATCCGGGTGTCCAGCTCGTCCACGGCCATGGGTCCGGGGGCCTTCCGTCGGGCGTCGCGATGGCTCCCGGACTGTACCAACGGCTCGTGCGACGACCGCCCGCGCGGCCGGCGGCCCGCCGGAGCCGCCGCCCGTACGCCCCGCCCGTCCCCTCAGCGCCGCCCGCGCGGTGGCCGGGGGAAGAATCCGCTGGTCCGCTCCAGGTACTCCGCGTACCCCGGTCGCCCCGCCATGTGCCGCTCCAGCAGTGCCTTGCCGCTGCCGGCCGTGAGCAGGTACGACATGACCAGTGGCGCCACGACCGTCGCCGCGGCCGCGCCGGGGGAGTCGCAGACGATCAGGAAGAGGCCCCACCACACGCAGAAGTCCCCGAAGTAGTTCGGGTGCCGGGTCCAGGACCACAGGCCCCGGTCCATGATCCGGCCGCGGTTCGCCGGGTCCGCCTTGAACCGGGCCAGCTGGTGGTCGCCGACCGCCTCGAAGGTGATCCCGAGCAGCCACAGGGCGCTGCCGACCGCCGCGAGCGGCCCCATCGGGCCCGTCACGTACTGCCCCGCCTGCACCGGCAGCGACACCAGCCACACCAGGGCCGCCTGGAGCAGGTAGACCATGCGCAGCGCGTACAGGTTCCGCCCGCGCGAGCCCGCCGCCCCCGCCCGGGCCAGCATGCGCTCGTACCGCGGGTCCTCGCCGTGGCCGCGCCCGCGCGCGGCGATGTGCCCGGCCAGCCGCAGCCCCCACACCACGGTGAGCAGGGTCAACAGCAGCCTGCGCCCGCCGTCCCCGTGCCCGGCGGAGGCGGCGTACGAGGCCGGCGCGACCGCGGCGAAGGCCGCGCCCCACGCCACGTCCACCCCGCGGTGCCGGCCGAGGCGCACCCCCAGCGCGAAGGCGACCAGCAGCACGGCGAGGGCCGCGCCCGCCGTCACCGGCAGGCCGGTCGCGAAGGCCGCCCATTCCATCAGCGGCCCCCGTCCCGCTCGGCCAGCACGATCTGGTGCACGTCCAGGTACCCGGAGGCGAACCCGGCCTCCGAATAGGCGAGGTAGAAGGTCCACATCCGGCGGAAGGCCGCGTCGAAGCCCAGCGCGCCGACCCGCTCGGAGCGCTCGCCGAAGCGTTCCCGCCACAACCGGAGCGTCTGCGCGTAGTGCGCGCCGTAGCCCTCGCACCGCTCCACCCGCAGCCGCGTGTGCGCCCGTGCGAGGTCCTCCACGGCCCGCACCGACGGCAGCATCCCGCCGGGGAAGATGTACTTCTGGATCCAGGTGTAGGTGGTGCGGGTGGCCAGCATCCGGTCGTGCGGCATGGTGATCGCCTGGAGCGCCACCCGCCCGCCCGGCGCGAGCAGCCGGTCCAGCGCGCCGAAGTACGCCGGCCAGTACTCGACGCCCACGGCCTCGATCATCTCGACGCTCACGATCGCGTCGTAGCTCCCCCGCGCCTCGCGGTAGTCGCACAGCCGCACCTCGGCCCGCGCGGCCAGGCCCGCGGCCGCGATGCGCCGCTCGGCGAGCGCCTTCTGCTCCCAGGAGAGGGTGAGCGAGACGACCCGGGCGCCGCGCCCGGCGGCCCGGATCGCCAGTTCGCCCCAACCGGTGCCGATCTCCAGCAGCCGGGTGCCCGGACCGACCCCGGCCCGGTCGAGCAGCATGTCGATCTTCCGGTGCTGGGCCGCGGCCAGCCCCGACCAGTCGGCGGGCAGCGCGCCGAACACGGCCGAGGAGTAGGTCATGGTGGGGTCCAGGAACTCGGCGAACAGCTCGTTGGACAGGTCGTAGTGGCGCCGGATGTTGCTCCGGGCGCCGCCCGGGGTGTTGCGGTCGGCGTCGGGGTGACGGGCGGCCCACAGACCCCGCAACCGCTGCAAGGACGGCGGGATCAGCGACGCGACGTTCCCCGCGAGGACGGTCAGCACCGCCACCGGGTCCGGCGCGTCCCACTCGCCGGCCTGGTAGGACTCGCCGAAGCCGATCAGGCCGCCGGTGGCGATCCGGCGTACGAACGCCCGCGGATCGGTCACCGAGAGCTCCGGGCCGCCCCGCCCCAAGGTCCGGCCCGCGGCGCCCTCCGGGGCCAGCCTGACGGTCAGCGGCAGCCGGTCCAGGGCCCGCCGGATCAGCAGCCCGCCGACGGCGGCCCGCACGCGCGAGCACCGGGGCACCGGCGGGGCGGCGGGGACGACCGGGGCGCCGTCCGGGGCGGGCGAGGTCGCGGGCGAGCCCGGGCCCGTGGGCGCCGTCGGGCTCGTGGTCGTGACCGTGGTGGACGTCGTGCGCGTGCTCACTTCACACCCTCCTGGGGGACGTGCGGGGGACGGGGCTGGACGGGCACCCCGCGCAGCCACAGCCGGATGCCGTGGAAGCGGATGCCGAGCGAGACGGCGGCGGTGGGCCAGGGGCGGCGCAGCGCCGCGCGCAGCACCCCGGCCGGGTCGGCGGGCCGGCGCGCACCGCGGACGGTCGCGGTCAGCCGGGTGCCGGCCCCCGTGTCGAGGCGGACGGTCAGGACGAGGCGCTCACCCGGTACCGGCAGCCGCATCCGGTAGTCCCCGGAGACCGGCAGGAAGGGCGAGACGTAGAACTCCTTGCGGGCGTGCCCGGCGCCGGTGGCCGCTTCGGGTCCCAACAGGTAGCAGTGCCGCCCGCCGTAGGTGTTGTGCACCTCGGCGACCACGTGGCGCAGCTCGCCGTCCGGGCCGTGGCACCAGAAGACGGACAGCGGATTGAAGACGTGCCCCAGGACCCGGGCGTGCGCGAGCATCAGCACCCGCCCGCCCGCGGGCGGCGCGCCCCGCGCGGCCAGGAACCGGTCCAACCCCGCCCGGATCGACGGCAGGTCCCCGCCGAAGTGGTCCCGCGCGTCGAACCGGGCCAGCGCGCGCAGCACCCGGGGCAGCCGCGGCAGCCGGTCGAGGTCCACCAGCCACAGCGAGGTGCGCTGGTGCAGCGCGTACGGGTGGGGCCCCGAGCGCACGTGGGTGATCACCGACGGGTACAGCGCGGGCTCGACGCCGTCCACGGCGCCGACGGCGGGCGCGGGGGCGGGTGCGGGGTGGGCCGCACGGATCGGGGCCGTCACCACTCCACCCCCAGCGCGGCGGCCGCCGCGGCCCCCGAACGGCAGCCGTCCTCGTGGAACCCCCAGCCGTGATAGGCCCCGGCGAAGGCCGTCACCGGCCCCGACAGTTCGGGCAGGCGCTGCTGCGCGGCCACCGATTCCGGCGTGTAGAGCGGGTGCGCGTAGTCCATCTCGGCCAGGACCAGCTCCGGCCGCACCCGGCCGTCGGCGTTCAGCGTGACGACGTAGGACTCGGGCCCGTCCAGCCCCTGGAGCCGGTTCATGTCGTAGCTCACCCGGACCCGCGCGTCGCCCGGCCGGCAGCCCGAGAGCCGGAAGTTCCAACAGGCCCGGGCGCGCGGGCCGCTCGGCAGCACGGACGCGTCGGTGTGCAGCACGGTCCGGTTGCGGGAGTACGCGAACGCCCCGAGCGTCGCGCGTTCGGCCGGCGTGGGATCGGCCAGCAGGGCCAGGGCGCGGTCCGCGTGGACGGCGACCACCACCGAGTCGTACGTCGCCCAGGTGCCGTCGCCGAGGGTGACCCGCACCCCCTGCGCGCCGCGGGCCAACGCCCGTACCGGAGTCGAGGTCCGCACCGCCGCCGTGCCCAGCGCGTCGCGCACCAGGCGCACGTACCGGGCCGAACCGCCGCTCACGGTCCGCCAGTCCGGTGAGCCGCCGACCGACAGCATGCCGTGGTGGTCCAGGAAGCGGAACAGGTACCGGGCCGGGTAGCGCAGCGCGGTGTGCTCCGGACAGGACCACACGCAGGACACCAGCGGGATGGCGAAGTGGGCGCTGAAGTAGGCGCCGAAGCGGTGCCGGCGCAGGAACTCGCCGAGCGTCGGATCGTCGTCCGGCGGGGCCGCCAGCAGCTGCCGCGCGCGCCGGTGGAACACCGGGACCCGCGCCAGCATCCCCAGGTACGCCGGGTCCACGGCATTGCGCGGCCGGGCGAACAGACCGCTCGGCCCGCGGGCCCCCGCGTACTCCAGCCCGCACCCCTCGCAGTGCACGGACATGCTCATGCTGGTGCTCCGGGTGGCCACCCCCAGCTCGCCGAAGAGCCTCAGCAGCTGCGGGTAGGTGCGGTCGTTGTGCACGATGAAGCCCGAGTCCACGGACCGGACCACCCCGTCGGACCCCTTGACCTCGTGGGTGTGCGCGTGCCCGCCGAGCCGGTCGTCGGCCTCGTACAGGGTCACGTCGTGGGCGCGCGCGAGCACGTACGCCGCGGTCAGCCCGGACACGCCCCCGCCGATCACCGCCGTGCGCGGCCGCCCCTGTCCTCGCTGCGTCATCGTGCTCCCTCGCCGTCGGTGGTCGCGGCCCCGGTGGTCGGCCGACGCGGGCCGGACACCCCCGTACCCGTACTTCGGAGCCGGAGCCGTTTCGGATGCCCCGGCATTCGGCCCAATGCGGGACCGCGCCGCATCCGCCCTCCCCGCCCGCCGCGAAGCACCATGAGAAGGTCCGGCCGACAGGGGATCGGCAGTGCCGAAGGGAGAGAGCGATGGTCGACCACGCGACCACCACCGGCGGGCTGTCCTGCCTGGTCACCGGCGCCACCGGATACATCGGCGGCCGTCTGGTGCCCGAGCTCCTGGACGCGGGCCACCGGGTCCGCTGCATGGCCCGCTCGCCCGAACGGCTGCGCGACCATCCCTGGGCCGGCCGCGCCGAGGTGGTGCGCGGGGACGTCACCGACGCGGACTCGGTGGCCGCCGCCCTGCGGGGGATCGACGTCGCCTACTACCTCGTGCACGCGCTGGGCACCGGCCCCGGGTTCGAGGAGCGGGACCGCTCCGCCGCCCGGATCTTCGCCGCCCGGGCCCGCGCGGCCGGGGTCCGCCGGATCGTCTACCTCGGCGGCCTGACCCCGGCCGGGGTCCCGCCGCGCGAGCTGTCCCCGCACCTGCGCTCACGGGCCGAGGTCGGCGAGATCCTCCTCGGCTCGGGCGTGCCCACCACCGTGCTGCGCGCCGCGGTCATCATCGGCTCCGGTTCGGCGTCCTTCGAGATGCTGCGCTACCTCACCGAGCGGCTCCCGGTGATGGTCACCCCGAGTTGGGTCGGCACCCGGATCCAGCCGATCGCCGTGCGCGACGTGCTGCGCTACCTCGTCGGCTCCGCCACCATGCCCGCCGACGTCAGCCGCGCCTTCGACATCGGCGGGCCGGACGTGGTCACCTACGAGCAGATGATGCGGCGCTACGCCGTCGTCGCGGGTCTGCCGCACCGGCTGATCCTGCGCGTCCCGATGCTCACCCCGCGCCTGTCCAGCCACTGGATCGGGCTGGTCACGCCCGTGCCGCGGGCGCTGGCCCGGCCGCTGGCCGAGTCCCTGCGCCACGAGGTGGTCTGCGACGAGCACGACATCGCGCGCCACGTCCCCGATCCGCCCGGCACCCCGATCGGCTTCGACCTGGCCCTGACACTGGCCCTGCGCCGGGTGCGCGAGGCGGACGTCAGCACCCGCTGGTCCTCGGCCTCCCTCCCCGGCGCCCCCAGCGACCCGCTGCCCACCGACCCGGACTGGGCCGGCGGCAGCCTCTACACCGACTGCCGGGAGCGGGAGGTGGACGCCTCGCCGCAGGCGCTGTGGCGGGTGGTGGAGGGGATCGGCGGGGAGAACGGCTGGTACTCCTTCCCGCTGGCCTGGGCGGTACGGGGCTGGCTCGACCGGCTCGTCGGCGGGGCCGGGATCCGGCGCGGCCGGCGCGACGCGGCCCGGCTGCGGGTGGGGGACTCCCTCGACTTCTGGCGGGTGGAGGAGATCGAACCGGGGCGGCTGCTGCGGCTGCGCGCCGAGATGCGGCTGCCGGGGCTCGCCTGGCTGGAGCTGTACGTGGAGGAGGACGGCCGGGGCCAGGGCGCGGCGGGCGGGCACCCCGGTGCCCGGTTCCGCCAGCGCGCCCTGTTCCACCCGCGCGGGCTCCTCGGGCACGTCTACTGGTGGAGCGTGTCCCCCTTCCACGCGGTGGTCTTCGGCGGCATGGCCCGCAACATCGCCCGCGCGGCGGCCTCGCTCCCCGCCCTCCCCGCGACCCCCGTCCCCCCGGTCGCATCCGAAGGGACCGGCGGGGCCGAAGTACCGCACGACAGTCGCCCCCCATCCTGACGCGGAGCCCGTCCATGAACGTCGCGGTCGTCCTCTACACCTCCGACCTGCGCCTGCACGACCATCCGCCGATGCGGGCCGCGCTCTCCTCCTCCGCCGAGGTGGTGCCGCTGTTCGTCCGGGACCGGGGCGTCGAGGCGACCGGATTCACCGCCCCCAACCGGCTCGCCTTCCTCGCCGACTGCCTGGTCGCCCTCGACGCCGGACTGCGCGAGCGCGGCGGTCGCCTCGTCGTGCGCTCCGGGGACGTGGTCGACCAGGTGTGCGCGGTGGTCCGCGAGGCCGACGCGGACGAGGTCCACATGGCGGCCGGGGTCAGCGCCTACGCCCACGGCCGGGAGGAGCGGCTGCGCGCCGCGCTGGAGCGCGAGGGGCGGCGGCTCTACGTGCACGACGCGGTGGTGACGGCGCTCGCCCCCGGCGCCGTGACGCCGGCGGGCTCCGACCACTTCGCGGTCTTCACCCCCTACTTCCGCCGCTGGTCCGATCAGCCCCCGCAGCCCCTCGCGCGCGCCCCGCGCGCGATCCGGGTGCCCGAGGCGGTGGGCTCGGAGCCGCTGCCCGAACGGTCCGCGGTGCGCGGCACCTCGCCGGGCCTGGCCCGCGGCGGCGAGGACGAGGCCCGGTCCCGGTTCGCCGCCTGGCTGCGCGACGGGGTGGCGCGCTACGAGGACGTGCACGACGACATGGCGGGCGACGCCACCTCCCGGCTCTCCCCCCACCTGCACTTCGGCACCCTCTCGCCCGCGGAGTGCGTCCACCGGGCGCGGGCGGCGGGCGGCCCCGGCGCGGAGGCCTTCGTGCGGCAGCTGTGCTGGCGGGACTTCCACCACCAGGTGCTCGCGGCCCGCCCGGCCGTCGCGCACGTGGACTACCGGGTCCGGTACGACCGCTGGCGCACCGACGCGGCGGCCGCCGAGGAGGTCGAGGCCTGGAAGGAGGGCCGCACCGGCTACCCGGTCGTCGACGCGGCCATGCGCCAGCTGCGGCACGAGGGCTGGATGCACAACCGGGGCCGGCTGCTCGCCGCGAGCTTCCTCGCCAAGACGCTCTACGTCGACTGGCGGACCGGCGCCCGGCACTTCCTGGACCTGCTCGTCGACGGGGACCTCGCGAACAACCAGCTCAACTGGCAGTGGGTGGCCGGGACCGGCACCGACACCCGGCCCAACCGGGTCCTCAACCCCGTCCGGCAGGCCCGGCGCTACGACCCGCACGGCCACTACGTCCACCGCTGGGTGCCGGAACTGGCGGACCTGCCCGCACCCGAGGTCTTCGAGCCCTGGCGGCTGACCGGGCTGGAGCGGGCCCGGTACGACTATCCGCACCCGGTGGTGGACCTCGCCGACGCGCTGGGCCGCTTCAAGCAGGCCCGCGCCGCATCGTGACGGATCACAGCGTCACGGACCGCAGCGTGACGGACCGGTCCGTGGTGGGCCGCACCGTGGCGGACCGCGGGGCGGATGGCCGTATCGTGACGGGAGTGGACCGTGCGCACCCCACCCCGGAGCCGCCGCCCGTGCCGTGGCCGCTGAGCACCGGCGCCGTCGCCCGGCGCCTGGGCGTCTCGCCCACCACCCTGCGCTCCTGGGAGCGCCGCTACTCCATCGGCCCCGCCCGCCGGGAGGACGGCAGGCACCGCCGCTGGACCCCGCACGACATCGCCCGCCTGGAACTGATGTGCCACCTGACCTCCCAGGGGGTGCCGCCCGCCGAAGCCGCCCGCGCCGCCCTCGCGGGTCCCGCCGGAGCGGCTCCGGAGGCCGTCCCGACCCCGACCCCGCCCCCGCCCCCGCCGCCGGCAGCGCCGGCCGCGCCGCCCACGTCGCGCGGTGCCAAGGCGCCGGGCGGGCGCAACGCGCTGCCGCTGGGGGAGGTCCGCCCCGAGTGCCGGGGGCTCGCGCGGGCCGCCGTACGACTGGACGCGCCCGCGGTGGCGGAGCTGCTGGAGGCGGCCCTGGCCGCGCACGGGCCCGTCACCGCCTGGGAGGAGATCATCGCCCCCACCCTGCACGCGGTCGGCCGCAAGTGGGCCTCCGCGGGGGAGCGCTACGTGGAGGTGGAGCACCTGCTGTCCTGGCTCGTCTCCGGTGCGCTGGGCCGGGTGCGGCCCGCCGCCGAGGGCCCGGGTCGGGCTCCGGTGCTCCTCGCCTGCGCGCCGGGGGAGCTGCACAGCCTCCCGATGGAGGCGCTCTGCGCGGCGCTCGGCGAACGGGGCCTGCCGGTGCGGATGTTCGGTCCCGCGCTGCCCGCCGACGCGCTGCTCGAAGCGGTCCGCCGGATCGGGCCCTGCGCCGTCGTGCTCTGGTCCCAGGTCCGCACGACGGCGGACCGCTCGCTGGTGCGGTCGGTCTCGGCCGTCGAATGGGGACTGCGCGGCGCGCGCGCCCACCCGTGGCTGCTGCTCGCGGGCCCGGGCTGGGGCGCGGGCGGCCCGCCGCTACCGGGCGCGGACCGGCTCCACGCGCTGCGCTCGGCCGTCGACGTCATCGAGGCGCTGGCAGCGGCTGCGCCTGCAGGGCGCTCCGCAGGCACTGCAGCGCGCGCCGCATGTGACTCTTGACCGTCCCCAGCGGCATTCCGGTGCGGGCCGCGATCTGGGTCTGGGTCAGGTCCCCGTAGTACGCCAGCCGCAGGATCCGCTGCTGGGCGGACGGCAGCCGGGCCAGCTCGCCCAGCACGAACACCCGGTCCAGGGCCTGCTCCGGCCCGGCCGCGCCCGCGGACGTCGGCGCGCCCGCGCACAGGGTCCCGGCGGCGGCCACCGCCCGGGCCCGCCGGGTGCGCGCGGCCAGTGCGTCCGCCACCTTGTGACGGGTGATGCCGACCAGCCAGCCGCCCAGGTCGCCGCTGGCGGGCCGATAGCCGCCGCGGCCGCGCCAGGCGGCGAGGAACACCTGCTGGGTCACGTCCTCGGCCTCCCGGTCGTCCCCCAGCCAACGGCGGGCGAGGGAGTGCACGAGCGGCCGCCAGCGGAGGTAGACGGCCGTCATGCCGTCCTCGTCGCCGGCGAGGAAGAGCGCCGCGAGCCGGGCGTCCTCGGCGTCGTCGGCCGTGCCGTCGTCGCCGGTGCGCTGGGCTCGTCCGAGGTCCGGGTGGTCCTTGAGGTCCATGGACCCAGCCTCGTGAGCACCACCGGCCCCTTCAACTCGCATCGTTTCTGCATCGGATTCCGCCGGGAGCGCTGCCCCCTCCGCACGGCCGTGCCCGCCCCCGAACGGGCACGGCCGCACGGCGTCCCCGGGAGCAGGGTCTGCTGCGGGCGGGGCGCCCGCGGAACCGGTGCGGTCGTGGTCGACGTGTCGTCGTGGAGAACGTACGTGCGCCGAGGGGCGGTGCTCGCCCATCCGCGGGTTGAAATGCGCCTACCCCCCTGGGTGTAGACCCTGTACAACCATGAGTGGTCCTGAGGGGGGTGACGTGCGAGGTTCTTCGCGCTGGAGGACGTCGGCGCCGGTGTCGGCACATCCGGCGGTCGTCCGGATCCGGGCGGCGCTGCCGATCGCGGGGGACGCCGCCTACGCGCTCGGGGGGCTGTGGATCTCCGCGACCATGCTCGCCAACTGGCCCGATCCCCACGGCTACTGGCGCGACGGCGACGTCCTCGCCTACGTGCTGCTGGGCGCGATCCTCCTGCCGCAGGTGCTGCGGCGCCGCTTCCCGGCGGCCGTGCTCGTCAGTACGGTGCTGTGGACGGCCTGCTACTTCACCCGCGGCTACTACCACGTACCCGCCGTGGGCTGCCTGTTGCTCCCCCTGTACACGGTCGCCGCCCGCCGGGAGCGGCGGGTTTCGGCCAGCTGCGCCGTCCTGGTGCTCCTCGTCGAGCTGTGGGGCTCGCGGCTGGCCGAACCGGGGATCGGCGCACTCAGCGCCGGCTTCGTCGTGGCCGCCACGATCGTCGGCTGGAAGGCGGGCGACGGGGCCAGGCGCCTGCGCGACCTGACCCTGCGGCTGCGCCGGGAGCAGGAGGAGAAGGCGCGCCGGGCCGTGATGGAGGAGCGCATCCAGATCGCCCGCGAACTGCACGACGTGATCGCGCACCACGTCTCGGTGATCGCCGTCCAGACCGGTGTCGCGGGGTACGTGGTCACCACCGACCCCGCGACGGCGCGCTCCGCCCTCGACGTCATCGCGGCCAGTGCCCGCGAGGCACTGGGCGAGATGCGCCGGATGCTCGTGGTCCTGCGCGCGGCCGACCGGGTTCCGGCCGCCCCGGGCGCGGCGGCCGAACCGGCGCCCGAGGTGCCGGGGCTGGGGCGGCTCGGCGAGCTCGCGGCGCGCGTCTCGGCGGCCGGGGTCCCGGTGCGGGTGCGGGTCACCGGGAGCGCGTACGCGCTCCCGCCCGGGATCGACCTCTGCGCGTACCGCGTGGTCCAGGAGGCGCTGACCAACGTCATGAAGCATGCCCCGGCCGCCCGCACCACCGTCCACGTCCACTACGCGAGGGACTCCGTGTCGGTCCTGGTCAGGGACGAGGGAGCGGCCCAGCGGGTTTCGGCCACCCGGTCCCCGTCCTCCGGCCAGGGCTTGATCGGCATGCGCGAGCGGGCGACGATCTACCACGGCACGGTGGTGACCCGGTCCGTCCCGGAAGGCGGTTTCGAGGTCAGCCTGACCGTCCCGGTGCCCCGTCCGGTCGCCGCCCGGTGAGGAGCGCCGGGCGACGGAACCGGCTCGTCCGGACCCATCGGTAAGCACAGGAAGCACGGGAAGCGGGGGAGCGCGGATGCCGTCTGTACTCGTCGTCGACGATCAGTTCCTGATCCGGTCGGGGCTGACCGCGCTGCTCCGGGCCGCTCCCGGCTTCGAGCCCGTCGGCGAGGCGGCGGACGGCGAGGAGGCGGTGCGCCTCGCGGCCGAGACCCGCCCCGACGTCGTCCTCATGGACATCCGGATGCCGGGCGCCGACGGGATCGCCACCACCGAGCGCATCCTGGCGGCCGCCGCCGCGGACCCGGCCGCCGGTCCGGGCCCGCGGGTGCTCGTACTGACCACCTTCGGCACCGACGAGTACGTCTACCGGGCGCTACGCGCCGGCGCGGGTGGGTTCCTGGTCAAGGACACCCCGCCGGAGCGGCTGCTCGCCGCCATCGAGACCGTCCACGCCGGCGAGATGCTCTTCAGCCCCGGCGCGCTGACCGGTCTGATCGAGAGCTGCGCCCCGGTGCTCCGCACCCCGTGGGCCGGGCTGGACGTGCTCACGCCGCGGGAGCGGGAAGTGCTCGGCCTGGTCGGGGCCGGGCTGTCCAACGCCGACATCGCGCGCCGGCTGGTCCTGAGCCCGGCCACCGTCAAGACCCACGTGCACCACTGCATGAGCAAGCTCGCGCTGTCCAGCCGCGCGCAGGCGGTCGTCCTCGCCCACGAGCACGGTCTCGTCGCCCGGAGCACGTGAACCGCGCTCCGGCACCCGCCGCGTCACGGGCCGGGGCATCACCAGCAGGGCGATGCCGAGCAGCGCGGTCGCCACGGCCGCGTCCAGCCAGTAGTGGTTGGCCGTACCGACTATCACGGTCAGGGTCAGCAGCGGGTGCAGCAGCCACAGGTACCGCCACCGCCCGCGGGTGACCGCGATCATGCCGATCGCGAGCATCAGCGCCCAGCCGAAGTGCAGCGAGGGCATCGCCGCGAACTGGTTGGCCATGTGGTCCTGGGCGGGCGCGGCGCCGTAGACCGTCGGCCCGTAGACCTGGCCGGTGTCGATCAGGTGCGCCGAGTCGAGCAGCCGCGGCGGGGCCAGCGGGAAGCCGAGGTGCACGACCAGCCCGACGGCGGTGAGCGCCGCGAGCACGCGGCGGGCCCACAGGTAGTGGCCGGGCCGGCGCAGGTACAGCCAGATCAGGAAGGCCGCGGTGGCCGGGAAGTGGACGGCCGCGTAGTAGGTGTTCGCGAGGTGGACGACGGCGTCGCTGTGCAGGAGCAGGTCCTGGACCCGGCCCTCGCCCGGCAGTCCCAGGGCGCGCTCGGCGTCCCAGACGCGGCCCGCGTTGCGGAAGGCGTCGTCGGTGTGGCCCGACGTCAGCATCCGGCCGCCCTTGTACACGGCGAAGAGGACCGCGACGAGCAACAGCTCGGGTATCGCGCGGGGCCGCCCGACGGCCGTGGTGCGCTGGGTCATGCCCCGGTCTCTTTCCTCTGCGACTATCGATACGACAATGTATCGATACGAGAGTGTACCGATACGTCTGCGTTCCGGTACGCTGCCGTATCGAAGGGCACCGCACCCGCCACCCGCCCCGCCGTCCGCCGAAGGAGAGCCGCTCATGACGTCGTCGCCGTTGCCGACGGCCGCCGCGCGCCGCTCCAAGATCACCCCGGAGCGGGAGCAGGAATTCTTCGACGCGGTCCTCGAACAGCTCCGCGAGCACGGCTACGAGGCCCTGACCATGGAGGGCGTCGCGGCCCGCGCCAATTGTGGCAAGTCCACGCTCTACCGACAGTGGAGGACCAAGCCGCGCCTGGTCGCCGCGGCCCTGCGCTCGGCGCGGAGCGACCGCAGCCTCGCCGCCGTGGACACCGGAACCCTCGCCGGGGACCTCCGCGCGGTCGCCCGCATCGCGGCCGGCACCTCGGGCCGTGACACCCGCCTCACCCAGGCCCTCGGCCACGCCGTCATGAACGACGAGGAACTCCAGGGAGCCCTGCGCGAGGCGCTGGTCGAACCCGAACTCGCCGCCTTCGACGTGATGGTGGCCCGCGGCGTCGCCCGCGGCGAGATCGCCGCGGGGCACCCCGCCGTGGAGTTCCTCCCGGCGCAGTTGATGGGCGTCCTGCGGATCCGCCCCGTCCTGGAGGGCCGCTACGCCGACGCCGACTACCTCGTCCGCTTCGTCGATGCCGCGCTGCTCCCCGCACTGGGCCTGGCTCCGGGCCCCTGAAGACCGGCGGGCGGCCGTCTCCGATGACCGGACGGCCCGCCTGCCCGCGCTGCCTCGTGGGGACGGTGGCAGCGCACCCCCGCGGACCGGGCGGCGGACGCTCCAACAGGAGCGGCCGCCACCCGGTCCGCGTTCGTTTCAGGCGCCGGCCCCGGGGGTGTCGCCCATGGTCCGGAGGTACTCGTCCGGACCGGCCGTCGAGCCGTGCACGGCCGCGTCCAGGGACCACGCGCCCCCGGCGTCCCGCGTGAACACCGCGACCGTGGCCGCCGTGGCGCCGGTCACGCCCGCGACCGGGCCCTCGGTGACGAGGTCGACGTACCCCTCGCGGATCCGCAGGGCCAAGCCGCCGATGTCGCCGAAGGTCTTCGAGCCGTCGTCGCCCTGGATGACCACGCCCACGACCACGCGGCGCAGCCGCTCCGACATCCGGTCGAGTTCGAGGGTCATCACCTCGTCGAAGCCGAACCCCTGGCCGGTGCGGCTGTCCCGGTTCAGGGTGACGGTGCCGTCGGGGGCCCGATGGTCGAAATGGACGACGTACTCGGGCGTGCCCCGCAGATCACCCTCCGCGTACACCGCCGCGATGATGTCGAGGTCGTTCGCGGGCTCACCGGACGCGCTGGGGTCCCATTTCAGCGCCACCTCCACCCGGGCCAGACTCTTGCGTACTCCACTCACCGAACTCCCCCTCCAGGTCATGTGCGTTGCCCCCGTACCCCGTCATGCTGTCACGGGGATCTTCGCGCCCGACCGGATCGTTATCCTCAAGTTTCGCTCAGATGTAGTGACGCTGCGCTCACGGGCTTTCTAGCTTCTCCAAGCAAGCCGTTACCATCGGAGAGAGTCCAGCATGAAGGTTTCCCAGGCCGGTGCGGTCGCCGCAACGATCGCCCTAGCCCTGACCACCTCCGGGTGCGGCGGGAACGACGACGCCAAACACACGATCCCGATCGGCATCAAGTTCGATCAACCCGGCCTCGGGTACCGGGCGGCGGACGGCACGTTCTCCGGGTTCGACGTGGACGTCGCCCGCTACGTGGCCAAGGAACTGGGTTACAAGCCCAGCGAGATCGAGTTCAAGCAGGTCTTCAGCGCCGACCGGGAACTGCTGATCCAGTTCAACGAGGTCAAGTTCGTCGCGGCGAGCTATTCGATCAACGACAAGCGCAAGTCCAAGGTCGACTTCGCCGGGCCGTACTTCCTGGCCCACCAGGACCTGCTGGTCCGTTCCTCCCAGGCCGACATCACCAAGGCCGAGGACCTCAACCACAAGAAGCTCTGCTCGGTGACCGGCTCCACCTCCGCCGAGAACATCAAGAGCAACCTCGCCCCCAAGGCGGAGCTGCTGGAGCTGCCCGGCTACTCCGAGTGCCTCGTCGCCCTCCAGGACAGCCAGCTCGACGCGCTGACCACGGACAACACCATCCTCGCCGGCTACGCCGCGCAGGAGGGGAACCAGGGCAAGTTCAAGCTGGCCGGATTGAACCTGAGCAAGGAGAACTACGGCATCGGGATCAAGAAGGGCGACAAGGAGCTCCAGAAGAAGATCAACGCCGCGCTGCGCAAGATGGAGCAGGACGGGTCCTGGGAGAAGTTCGTCAAGAGCAACTTCGGGGCGGCCAACTACAAGAACGAGCCCGCCCCGGCGATCACCGAAGGCAGCTGACCCGACCGTCGTCCCGGCCGCCCCGGTGACGGGACACCCCCTAGGCGGTCGGGACCGGTCCCCGCATGTGCTGACTGATCCACTGGATCAGGCCGCCGTCGTACATGCCGGGGACGTAGCTGTAGGCGTCGTGCCCGCCGCCCTCGTCGACCCGGAACTTCGTCTTGACCGGGCCGACCCCGTACTGCTTGATGAACTTCTCGATGGGCGGCCGGTTGCGGATGTCACTGCCCTTGGTGCCGACCTGGAAGCCCAGGTAGACCTCGGGGCCCTGGCGGTCCAGCAGCTTCTGCGCGAGTTCCGGAGGGCTGTTCTCGGCCTTCTCCCGCGGGTGTCCGTTCCACAGCCGGGAGTCGGGAACGATGTCGGGCCCTCCGGCGATCACGGCCTTGAACTGGTCCGGCTTCTGCAGCACCGCCTTGAGCCCCGCGAAGCCGCCCGAGGAACTGCCCATGAAGGCCCACCCGTCGCGCGAAGCGATGGTGCGGAAGGTGGCCCGGACCAGGTCCGGCACGTCCTCGGTCAGCCAGGTGCCCATCTTGGGCTGGCCGGGGATGTCGCTCCCGTCCCAGTAGAGGCCGTCCCTGTCGGTCTGCGGGTTGAGGACGGGCATGGCCAGGATGAAGGGCAGGCTGCTGCCCTCCCGTGACCACTTGGAAATGCTGGACTCCAGCTTGAGGTGCGGGTCCATCCAGTAGTTGTTCGGGTACCCGGGGCCGCCCGGCAGGGCGATCATCACGGGGAACCCGCTGTGTGCGTAACGGGGTTCCTTGTACTGCGGGGGCACCCACAGCCAGACCCTTCCGGTGAACCCGGACTTCTTCCCCTCCAAGTTCGTGACCATGACCTTGGTGCCGTCCTCGGGGACGGTGGCGGCGATCCGCAGCTCCGGCCGGGGTCCGGTCGGCATCAGGGTCAGCGGATCGGCGGGTGCGACCGCCGGATCGCCGGCCCGGACCGGTGGCCGGCCCTGGCCCTGGTCCTGTTCCTGGTCGACGCGGACGATGTCACCCGTGTCCGAGAACACGTCGTCGTACGCCAGCGCGCATCCGACCGCGCCGCCCGCCAGCACGACCGCGGCCACGGCGCCGATCCAGCGACCCCGGAGCGTCCTGCGCGGCGGGGCGGTCAGCGGCGGCGACGACGGCTCCGGGGGTGGTGGTGTGCGGTGTTCCATGGGGCCGCTCCTGTTGCCTCGTCGCCGTGTTGTCGCCCTGGCGTCACGGTAGGAGAGGCCGGGCCGAATACCGCGGTTCGCCACCAACGGGTATGAACCGCGCGAACGGTGAGCCGTGTTCGGCCAGCAGCGCGTGCTCGAAGCTGCGCGATAATGCGTCACTTCGAGCATCTTCCTTCACGTGAACCTGTGGGCGCGCTATGTTGCCCGGTGCATGCCAAAGAGCTGTGTCCGTTTCCCGGACCGCACGAGGAGCTGCCCCATGAGACTCACCCCCCACCTCCTGCCACCGCTCCCACCCCTGTTCCGGCGATCCCGGCGCCCCGGCGGGACCCCGCCCCGGCGCCGCGCCCACCTCGCCGCGCTCCTGGCCGGCGCCCTCGCCGTGGCGGGCCTGGCCGCCGCGGGACCGGCGGCCTCCACGGCCGAGGCCGCGCCCACCGACTCCGCCGCGGCCGCGTCCACGGCCGGCAACGCCACCGGAGTGAGCCAGTCCGCAAACACCTTCACCGTGACCTCCACCAGCGGCGCCAAGGTCCGCGTGGTGGTCGCGCGGGCCGATGTCTTCCGGCTCTGGCTCTCCCCGGACGGCGCCTTCACCAACGATCCCGCGGGCTCCGACCTGGCCCCCACCACCGACTTCGGCCCGGTGAACGCCGGATACACCGACGCCGGCAGCTATTACAAGATCACCACGGGTTCCACCGCCGGCTCCGTCTCGATCCGGGTGAACAAGTCGCCGTTGCAGTTCTCCGTCTACCGGGCCGACAACACCACCCTCGTCTGGCAGGAGTCCCAGCCGACCAGCTGGACCGCCGGTCAGACCACCCAGTACCTGGCCCGCGGCGCCGACGAGCAGTTCTACGGAACCGGCCTGCGGCTGGGGGAGTGGGCGCTGCGCGGCAAGACCGTGCCGGTGGCCGTGGACAACAAGTGGCGGGAGAACAACAACGCCAGCCCCGCGCCCTTCTACATGTCGACCAACAACTACGGCGTCATGCGCAACACCTGGGCCCCGGGTTCGTACGCCTTCAACGCCCCCAGCGCGCTGACCCACGACGAGAAGCGCTTCGACGCCTGGTACTTCACCGGCGATTCCCTCAAGTCCGTGCTCGACGCCTACACCGATGTCAGCGGCAAGCCGTTCATGGCCCCCCTGTGGGGCTTCGAGCTCGGCAACGCCGACTGTTTCAACGCCTCCAACCCCGCATACCAAGGTGACCACGACCGGCTGCGCCACCAGAGCACCCCGGACGTCGTCGGCTACGCGAGCGACGCCCGCGCCGCCGACATGCCCTCCGGCTGGTTCCTGCCCAACGACGGCTACGGCTGCGGCTACACCGCGCCCCTCAAGTCCACCGTCGACGCCCTGAAGGCCAAGGGCTTCCAGACCGGACTGTGGACCTCCACCGGGCTCGGCTCCATCAAGGACGAGGTGTCCGTGGCGGGCAGCCGGGGGGTCAAGACGGACGTCGCCTGGATCGGCGGCGGCTACAAGACCGCCTTCACCGGCGTCCAGCAGGCCGTCGACGGCATCGAGAAGAACTCCGACGCCCGCCGCTACGTGTGGACCGTCGACGGCTGGGCGGGCACCCAGCGCAACGCCGTCGTCTGGACCGGGGACACCAACGGCACCTGGGACGACATGCGCTGGCACGTCCCCGCCATCGCGGGCGCCGGCCTGTCCGGCCTGAACTACGCCTCGGGGGACGTCGACGGCATCTTCGGCGGCAGCCCCAAGACCTACGCCCGCGACCTCCAGTGGAAGGCCTTCACCCCGGCCTTCATGACCATGTCCGGGTGGGGCGCGACCGGCCCGAGCGCCGGCTACCAGGACAAGCAGCCCTGGCGGTTCGCCGAGCCCTACCTGTCCATCAACCGCAAGTACCTCCAGCTCAAGATGCGCCTGATGCCGTACCTCTACACGATGAGCTCCGTCGCCCACGACACCGGCGTGCCCAGCACCCGCGCCATGGTCCTGGACTACCCCGACGACCCGGTGGCCCGCGGCAACCTCACCAGCGGCCAGTTCATGGCCGGGGACTCCTTCCTCGTCGCCCCGGTCGTCTCCGACACCGCCGTCCGCGACGGGATCTACCTCCCCGCCGGGACCTGGACCGACTACTGGACGGGCAGGACCTACGCCGGACCGGGCTGGCTGAACGGCTATGCGGCCCCCCTCGACACCCTGCCCCTGTTCGTCAAGGGCGGAGCCATCGTGCCGATGTGGCCCCAGATGAACTACGCCGGCGAGAAGCCGGTCTCCACCCTCACCTACGACATCACCCCGCGCGGCAACTCCGCCTTCTCCCTCTACGAGGACGACGGCCTCACCCGAGCCCACCAGAACGGCGCCTTCGCCCACCAGCAGGTCGACGTCAGCGCGCCGACCACCGGCTCCGGCACCGTCACGGTCTCCGTCGGCGCCCCCACCGGCAGCTACGCGGGCAAGCCCGCCTCCCGCGGCTACGAGTTCACCCTCCACGTGGCCTCGGCCCCCGCCACCGTCACCGCGGACGCCGCCGCCCTCACCCGCCTCGGCTCCAAGAGCGCCTACGACGCGGCGACGACCGGATGGTTCTTCGACCCGGCCGACCGGGCGGGCGTGCTGTGGGTCAAGACCGGGACGAAGTCCGCGGCCTTCACCGTCTCCGCCACCGGTACGACGCTCCCCGCGGCCCAGCCGATCCCGACCTCCGCCACCCCCGTCCCGCAGGCAGGCTGGTCCCTGATCTCCGCGGACAGCCAGGAGACGAGCGGCGAGAACGGCGCCGCCGCCAACGCCTTCGACGGCAACCCGGCCACCCTCTGGCACACCGCCTGGTCCTCCGGCACCCCGGCGGCGCTGCCGCACGAGATCCGCATCGACCTCGGCGCCCGCTACGCGGTGGACGGCCTCGGCTACCTGCCCCGCCAGGACGGCGGGAGCAACGGCCGGATCGGCGGCTACGAGGTGTACCTCTCCGACAGCACCACCGACTGGGGCTCCCCGGTGGCCACCGGGACGCTCGCCGACACCGCGGCGGCCAAGACCGTACCGCTGGCCGCTAAGACCGGCCGCTACCTGCGGCTGAAGGCGCTCACCGAAGCGGGCGGCCGCGGGCCCTGGACCAGCGCGGCCGAGATCACCCTCACCGGGCGGCCCGCGCCGCTGCCCACCGACGCCACCCTGGTCAACGGCGCCTCGGGCAGCTGCGCGGACCTGCCGCACAGCGCCACTGCACCGGGCACCGAACCCACGCTGTACACCTGCCACGGCGGGCCCAACCAGCACTGGAGCCTGACGGGCGACGGCCGGCTCACCGGGCTCGGCGGGGTCTGCCTCGACTCGACGGCCGGGGCCACCGGCGCCGTGACCGTACGGGCCTGCGCCCCCGCCCCGGTCCCGGCCGCGCAGAGTTGGCAGCAGGGGCCGGACGGCAGCCTGCGCACCGCCGGTCAATGCCTGGTCCCGACCGGCTCCGCCGCGGCCAACGGGACCACGTTCGGGCTGGCCGCCTGCACGGGCGCCGCGGCGCAGCGCTGGACCTTCACCCCCTGACGGACACCGGGGCCGCGGCGGCCGGGGCGGGATCCTCCGCCCCGGCCGCACCCCTGTCCGCGCCGGTACCCGTCCGCGCACCCCTGTCCGCGCGGGCCTCGGCGACCAGCTCGGCGGTCAGCGCCTCGACGTAGGGCTGCGGCGCGCGCCGGCGCACCGCGATCACCCCGAGGTACCGGGCCGGCCGCGGCGGTTCGACCTCGACCGCCACCGCTCCCGGCCCCGGGGCCAGTGAGACCCGGGGCACGAGCGAGACCCCCACACCCGCCGTGACCAGCGACTGCGCGAAGAAGTAGTCGGTCGTGGAGGCGGCGACGCGCAGCTCGAAACCGGCCTGCGCCGCGTACCGCCGCAGGTACGCCTCCGTCTTCAGGCAGCCCAGCACCCAGCGCTCGGCCGCCAGCTCGCCGAGCTCCAGCGAGCCCCGTTCCGCGAGCCGGTGGCCGCGCGGCAGCACCACCGACAGCGGATCGTCCATCAGCGGCGTCCAGTCCAGCGCGGGCCGGCTCCCGGGCCCCGAGGGCTGCGGACCGTCGAAGTGGTAGGTCAGGGCCAGATCGGCCGCGCCCCGGCGGACCATCGGCACCGCCTCCTCCGGCTCGGCCTCCAGGACGGTCAGCTCGACCTCGGGGAGCGCGGCCACGAAGCGCGCCAGCGCTCCTGGCAGCATGTGGCGGCCACCGCTGGTGAAGGTGGCCAGGGTCAGCCGGGGGCGCGCCGCGCCCAGCCGGTCGATCCGCCGCCGCACCCGATCGAGCTCGTCGGAGATCGACTCCGCCGCTTCGACCAGCAGCCGGCCGGGCTCGGTGAGGGTGACCCCGCGGGTGCTGCGCACCGCGACCGGGTGACCGAGCGTCCGCTCCAGCACCGCGATGTGCTGCGAGACCGCCGACGGGGTGAGCAGCAGTGCCCCGGCGGCCTTGTTGAAGCTGCCGTGCTCGGCGACGGCCCGCAGCACGCGCAGCCGCTGCACATCGATCATCAGTTTTCCTTCATACGGGTGCAGCAAGTGGTCGGTTCCGCTGGGGACCGGCCGGCGGCAGAGTCGAGGGCATGCGAAACATATGCGTCATCGGCGGAAGCCGGTACTTCGGCAAGCACCTGGTCGCCCTGGAGCGGGACGCCGGCCACGCGGTCACCGTCATCAACCGCGGCTCCGGCGAGCCGCTGCCCGGCACCACGCGTCTCGTCGCCGACCGCGACGACGAGCGGCAGCTGCGCGAGGCCCTGGGCGAGCGCACCTTCGACGTGGTCATCGACCAGATCTGCTACACCCCGCGGCAGGCCGCCCTCGCCCGCCGGGTCTTCGCGGGGCGCACCGGGCGGTACGTGATGACCTCGACCATGGAGGTGTACGACCCCGCGACCTTCGCCGTCCCGCCCGTCCCGCCCGTCGCGAACGCCGGGGCGAGCACGGGCGCCGCGCTCACCGAGGACCACCTCGACCTCGCCGCCCTGTCCCCGGCGCGCGGTGGCGGCGCGCCGGACCCCGCGACCGCCTACGCCGAGGGCAAGCGCCGGGCCGAAGCGGTGCTCTTGAGCGACCCGGAGTTCGACACCGTGTCCGTCCGCACCGCCCACGTGCTCGGCGGCGGCGCCGCGGACTTCACCGGGCGGCTCGCCCACTACGTCGAGCGGATCGCCGCGGGTCGCCCCCTCGACGTCCACCCCGACCCCCGCCCGACCTCCTTCGTGCACCACGAGGAGATCGCCCGCTTCCTGCACTGGGCGGCGGCCGGCACCTTCACCGGACCCGTCAACGCCGCCTCCCACGGCGCGCTCGACGTGACCGGACTGGCCGAGCTGATCGCCGCCGGGGGCGGCCCGCGCCCCCGCTACCGCACGGTGCACGACGGCGCCGCCTCCCCCTTCTCCTTCGACCGTTCCTACGCGATGGACAACGAGCGGGCCGCCCGCCTCGGCTTCGCCTTCTCCCGGGTCGCCGACTGGCTGCCGGGGGCCGCGGCGGAGGCACGTGCGCAGGCTGCCTGAAGAAGTGGTCCGACGGTCCTCTGTCGGCCACCACGCAGCCCCGTCGACTGTGCCAATGGCCCAGTCATCGGAGGGCGAGTTGAGCCGTTGGGCCTCCGGATGGTTATCTGTGCCGTATCCATGTACTTACGGCGCCGTGCAGCGCCGGACGGCGACGAGGCCGCTCCGGACCACGGTGCCTTCGCCGTGTCCGCCCACGCCCACCACCCCGGGCCGTCGCGCGACCGGCGAGCGCACCATCGCAAGGGGGGCGGCACACCGCCGTGAAGAGGATGTTCGTGGCTCCGGATCCGGGGCGTCTGAGACTGCGCAACTCACTGCGCGCCGTGGTCGGGATCGGCCTCGCCGTCACCGCCGCCGAGCTGTGCGGCTTCTCGCTCACCGCCTCCATCACCGGAGGCCTGACCGCACTGCTCGCCCTGTTCACCGTGACCGACGCCAGCGTGCGCGCCCAGCGGGCGACCACGGCCCTGCTGCCGGTGGCCGGGTTCCCGGTGCTGGCCCTGGCCACGTGCCTGCACGGTGTCCCGCTCGCCCGCGACGCGGCGTTCCTCGTCGTCGTCCTCTGCGGGGTCTACGCCCGCCGCTGGGGCCCGCGCGGCCACGCCCTCGGCATCTTCGCCTTCATGAGCTTCTTCGTCACCCAGTTCCTGCACGCCGTCCCCGCCCAGCTGCCCGAGCTCTACGCCGCCGTGGCGCTCGCCCTGCTGGCCGCGGGCACGGTGCGGTTCCTGCTGTGGCCCATCGAGCGGCGCAACCCGCCCGCCGCCGTGCCCCCGGGGCTGCCCGGGCGCGGCTTCGCCCGCCCCACCACCCGCCAGGCCCTCCAGGCCACGGCCGCCTGCGCGGTCGCCCTGTCCCTCGGCCAGTTCTTCTCCGAGGACCGCTGGTACTGGGCCGTCGGCACCACGTGGTGGATCTTCGTCAACACCGCCTCGCGGGGCGAGACGCTGGTCCGGGGCTTTCGCCGGGTGCTCGGTACGGTCATCGGCATCGTCGTCGGCCTGCTGATCGCGATCCCGCTGCACGGCGCCCCCGCGCCGACCGCCGCGCTGGTCGCCGTGTGCGTCTTCGGCATCTTCTACACCGCCCCCGTGTCCTACAGCTGGATGATGCTCGCCGTCACCGTGATGGCCGGGCTGCTCTACGGCCTCCTCGGCGTGCTGAACCCGGCCCTGTTGGTCCTGCGGCTGGTGGAGACCGGGGTCGGGGCGGTGTGCGCCGCGCTCGCCGTTGTCCTCGTCCTGCCCGTCACCACCCACGCCACCAACGACGCCTGGATCCAGCGCGCCCTGCGCTGCGTGCACGCGGCCACCGCGGCCGCCGCGGCGCGCCTCGCCGGCTCGCCGACCGCCGATCCGGCCCCGCACGCCGCGGAGCTGGAGCTGCTCCTGGCGCGCGTACGGATGGCGCTCGCGCCCCTCGTCCATCCGCTGAGCCCCTTCCGCGACCGCCGGGCCCGCGCCCGCCGGGTCATCGCCCTGCTGGACGACTGCGCCCGCGAGGTGCGCGGCCTCGCCGCCGTCGCGGCCGATCCCTCCGCCTCCCACGACGCCCGGCTCGCCGCCGCCTGCTGGCGGGTGGAGGCCGCCGTGGAGGCGCTGACCGCGCCCATCACCGACCTCGGCCAGGACCGGGAGCCCGCGGTCGCCGCCACGCCCCCGCCGCTGGCCGAGCCCGCGCTCGCCCACCTGCACGGGCTGGAGCGGGCGCTCGCCGAACTGGCGCACCCGCTGCGCTCGGACCGGCCCTCCCCGCTGGTCAGCGCCGGCTGAAGGCCGTCGCCCGGTGGGTGACGTCCCGGGCGCCGGTGGCGAAGTCGACGTCGTTCACGCGCGGTCTCCCGTCGTGCCCGCGGCGAGCGAGTCGGCGAGGTAGCCGTCGAGGTCGGGGCGGTCGGGGGCGAGCAGGTGGCGCACCCAGGCGTCGCGCTCGTGGAGCAGGGGCGCCAGTTCCCAGACGCAGCCGATCAGCCCCGGCCCGATGCGGACGAAGCGCGTCGGATCGGTGTCCGGACAACCGAGCACCGGCTGGCCCGCCGCCGCGCCGACGAAGTGCAGCGCGTTGTCCCAGGCCCAGCTGTAGACGTTGAGGTAGGCGCCGGTGTCCCCGCCCCGGTGGAGGACGACGAAGGACGCGGGCGGCGTCCCGTCCGGCTCGGGCAGCAGCTCGGGCAGGAGCGCGTAGGCCGCCCGCTCCACCCCGGGCTCGATCCCGGCGGGGTCGTAGGTGACGTGGTAGCGCTTGATCCGCCGGCCGCCCACCTCGATCGGCGCGGGCACGGTCAACAGCTTCTCGGTGAAGGTCATGGCTGGACCGTAGGACGTCTTCACTGACACCTTGTGTCAGTGAAGACGCCGTGAAATCCAGCCGCCTGCTGTCGATCCTGCTGCTGCTCCAGACCCGCGGACGGATGACCGCCGCCCGCCTCGCCGAGGAGCTGGAGGTCTCCGTCCGGACCGTCTACCGCGACATCGACGCCCTGCTGGCCGCCGGGGTCCCGCTGCGCGCCGACGCGGGACACGACGGCGGCTACCGGCTGCTGGAGGGCTACCGCACCCGGCTCACCGGACTGAACGCGGACGAGGCGGAGGCCCTCTTCCTCACCGGCGTCCCGGGACCCGCCGCCGAACTGGGTCTGGGCACCTCGCTCGCCGCCGCCCAGCTGAAGCTGCGCGCGGCGCTCCCGCCCGAGCTGCGCGCCCAGGCCGATCGGATGCGCTCGCGGTTCCACCTCGACGCCCCCGGCTGGTACGCCCGGGACACCGGGGTGCCGTTCCTCCCGCAGGTCGCCGACGCGGTGTGGCGCAGCCGGGTGATCGAGGTCCGCTACCGCCGTTGGAAGGCACCGACCGACGTGGACCGGCGGCTGGAGCCCTACGGTCTGGTCCTCAAGGCCGGGCGCTGGTACCTCGTCGCCGGGCCGGGACCGGGGGCGCGGACCTATCGGGTGGACCAGATCCTGGAGCTCTCGGTGGCGTCGGAGGGGTTCGAGCCCCCGGCGGACTTCGATCTGGCCGCGCACTGGGCCGAGGCGCGGGTCGGGTTCCACGCGCGGCTGCACCGCGGGGAGGCGGTCGTACGGATCTCGGCGCGCGGCGCGGCGGCCCTGGAGGGGGCCGCGGCCACGGCCCTGGCCGAAACCGGAACGCCCGAGGAGGGCGGCTGGACGCGCGCGGTGCTGCCCATCGAGTCCGTCGACCACGCGCACGGCACGTTCCTGGCCCTGGGCGCGGAGGTAGAAGTGCTCGCCCCGCCGGAGCTGCGGGCGAGGATCGCGACCACCGTCGCGGAGCTGGCCCGGCGCTACGGTGCGTGGCCGAATACCGCTGGTTGAGCCTTCGTCGTGCCGCGGATCCTATGCCGGCGCCCCGACTGACGCAGCCATTCGCGCACATTTCACTCGAACGGGTGTTCCGGGGTCAGCTGTCTTACGCGGCTGACCTGCGGCCCGTACAAAGAGTGATGGCGCATCGCACATTCATCTGACATGTACAGGGTGGATCTGCCCGGACAGGGGGTAACCGCACGAAATGGAAATTCTGCATCAGACGCCGACGGCCCATCAGGTGTGGGAAGAGGCGCAGGAGTTCATCGGGCTGTTCCACCGGGAGAATCCGGAGGCGGGCGATCCGGCCATGCGACTCGAAGCCGTACGGGCGGAGTTGGCGGAGACCGGAACCTACCGGCACACCCACGACGAGGTCGTCCACGGGGCCCGCGTCGCCTGGCGCAACAGTAACCGGTGCATAGGTCGGCTGTACTGGAACTCGCTGCGCGTGCGCGACCGCAGAGGGCTCACCGGGGCGGACGAGATAGCCGAGGAGTGCTTCGAGCACCTGCGGGACGCGACCAACGGCGGGCGGGTGCGTCCCACGATCACCGTCTTCGCCCCGGACGCCCCCCACCGCCCCGGGCCGCTGATCTGGAGCGAGCAGCTGATCCGCTACGCCGGATACGGCGACGAGGACTCGATCCCGGTGGGCGACCCGCGCAACGCGTCCCTGACCCGGACCCTGTGCCGACTGGGCTGGACCGGCGCCCGCGGCGGCGCCTTCGACCTGCTGCCCCTCGTGGTGCAGGGCTGTGACGACAAGCCCCGCTGGTTCGAACTCCCCGAGGACGCGGTGCTGGAGGTGCCCATCGAGCACCCGGAGGGCGACCACTGGGCGGACTGGGGGCTGCGCTGGCACGCGGTTCCGGCGATCTCCAACATGTGCCTGGAGATCGGCGGCATCCACTACCCGGCCGCCCCCTTCAACGGCTGGTACATGGGGACCGAGATCGGCTCCCGCAACCTCGGGGACGAGGACCGCTACAACCTGCTGCCCGAGGTGGCGCGCAGGATGCGCCTGGACACCTCCAGCGACCGCTCGCTGTGGAAGGACCGGGCGATGGTCGAGCTGAACCGGGCCGTGCTCGACTCCTTCGACCGCGCCGGCGTCACCATCGCCGACCACCACACCGAGTCCCGCCGCTTCCTCTCCCACATCGACCGGGAGGAGCGCAAGGGGCGCGAGGTGGGAGCGGACTGGTCCTGGATCGTGCCCCCGATGTCCGGCTCGGCGACCCCGGTCTTCCACCGCACCTACGAGGACCGGAAGCAGAGCCCGGCGTACGTCCAGCACGCCGGCGCGCGGGAACGCGCCCAAGGGCGAGATTTGGTCTAGACCCCTCTGTTACCGTCGGCCCCGGACGAACCGACGGAAAGGGGAAGACCGTGGGAAGTACGGACCGGGGCGGCGAGCGGGCGGACGCGGGCGGGCACGGCGGCGCGGGCGGGACGGCGGCCGGGCCCGCGGAGCCCGGGCCCGCGCGCGGGCGGCGCGCGTACGTCGGCTCGTTCACCTCGACGGGCGGTCGCGGCATCACCACGGCGACCGTCGATCCGGCGAGCGGCGCCCTGACCCCGATCGCCACCACCGACGCCCTCGACGACCCCTCGTACCTCGTGCTCGGCGCGGGCGGTGCGGACGGCTCCGGCGCTGCGACGCTGTACGCGGTCAGCGAGACCAAGCGCGGCGCCGTCGGAGCCTTCCGGCCGACCGCCGCCGGGCTCGTGCCCCTGGGCTCCCCGGTCGTCGTGGACGCCTCCGGCCCCACGCACCTCAGCCTCGCCGGGGACCACCTGGTCACCGCGAACTACACCTCGGGCAGCGTGAGTACGCTCGCCCGCGCCGCCGACGGGCGCCCGACGGGCCCGGCTTCGGTGCTGCGCCACCACGGCTCCGGTCCCGACGCCGACCGGCAGCGGGAGCCGCACGCCCACCAGGTGCTGCCGGATCCGAGCGGGCGTTGGGTGCTCAGCGTGGACCTCGGCACCGACTCGGTCCGCGTGTGCGCCCTCGACCCGGCCTCAGGCGCCCTGCGGGTGCACTCCGAAGCCGCGCTGACGCCGGGTCACGGTCCCCGGCACCTCGCCTTCCACCCCGGCGGAGCGCTGCTCTACGTACTGAACGAGCTGCGGCCGCTGCTGACCGTCTGCCGGTGGGACGCGACCGCCGGGACAGTGGAGCCGGTCGCGGAGCTTCCGGTCGCCCCAGAGGGCGGCTCAGGGGCCGCACGGGCCTATCCCTCGGCCGTCGTCGTCTCGCCGGACGGCCGGTTCCTCTGGGCGGCCGTCCGCGGCATCGACGTGATCGCCGCCGTCGCCCTCCCCGGCGACGGCGCGCGCCCCCAGCTCACGGGCAGCGTGTCCTGCGGTGGTCGGTGGCCGCGCGACCTCGCCCTCGACCCGACCGCTCGGCGGCTGTACGCCGCCAACGAGCACTCCGGGGACGTCACCTGGTTCGACGTGGACCCGCTGACCGGCCTGCCGCGGCGCGCCGGATCCGCCCCGGTGCCCGCCGCCACCTGCGTCGTCTTCGACTGAGGTCCCGACCGGCACGGCCGTGCGGGCGCCTGCGGCGGGCTGTGCCCGTCCGTTTCAGCCGCCCGGCGTTCGAGGTCCGGCTTCGACCGGAGCCGCGGTGAAGGGGTCGGGCCCGCTTCGGCCGCCCGGCGTTCGAGGGCCGGTTCTGACCGGAGCCGCCGTGCGCGTGTCGTGCCCTCCGGGGGCGCCTCAAACGCCGGCGGGGCTGGAAGCGGCGGGGGCCGGGCCCGCTTCAGCCGCCCGGCGTTTGAGGGCCGGCCGGAGGCGAGTCCGACCGGGGTGGCCGTGTGGGCGTCTGCGGCCGGGTGTGCCCGTTTCAGCCGCCCGGCGTTTGAGGGCCCGCCGGAGGCGAGTCCGACCGGGGTGGCCGTGTCGGCGTCTGCGGCCGGGTGTGCCGGCTTCAGCCGCCCGGCGTTTGAGGGCCCGCCGGAGGCAACTTTGGCCGGCACGGCCGGGTGGCCGCCTGCGGCGGGGTGGGCCAACCCAGGGGCGCCTGGAAGGCCGGCGGGCTCCCGCAACCGCGAGAGGGCCCGCCCCCGGACCTGGTGGTCCGGGGCGGGCCCTCGTGCGTACGGGAACGGTCAGTGCACCGGGGCGTCCAGGGTGATGCCCGCCGCACGGCTGTACTGGGCCACGGCGAGCTTGCCGAGCGCCGGGTACGCCCCGAGGGCGTCGGCCGCGGCGCAGCCGGCCTCCTTGCACGCGGTGTCGACCAGACCGTCGGCCGCCTCCGGCCCGATCAGGTAGGGGGCCAGCGCCAGCTGGACGGCGCCGGAGGACTGGCGCAGCTCGTCGGCGACGGCGGCCACGGAACCCTCCTGGTCCAGGGCGGCGGCCATCACCGGCACCGCGAGGCGCGCGGCCAGCAGCATGCCGGTGATACCGGCGGCCTGGACGGCCTCCGGACCACCGGTGGTGGCCAGGATGATGCCGTCGGCGGCGGTGGTCACGGTGAACAGTCGGGCGCGGTCGGCGCGGGCCAGGCCCGCCTCGGAGAGCCGTACGTGCACGGCCTCCGCCAGCAGCGGGTGCGGACCGAGCACGTCGGCCAGCTCGACGGCGGCGGCGCAGTCCATCATCGCCTGGCGGATCCGGCGCAGCAGGTCGCCGTCGGGGCCGACCAGCAGCGGCACCACCACGGCGTCCGGGCCGCTGGGCGGGGGCACCTCCTGCCCGCTCGCGCGGGCGAATTCGGCGCGCGCCGCGCGCTGGTGTCCGATCGCGGTCAGGACGCCCGACAGGGCGGGGAATTCGGCGCCCGGGGTGTCATCGCCGTCGAGGAAACCGATGTGCGCGTCCAGGCCGGGCAGCTCGGAGCGCCCGATGCTCAGGATCTCCTCCGCGTACCCCCGCGAGGCGGCCGAGGGCGCACCGGGCACGGCGAGCACCAGCGCGGGCGCGCCCTCGGGCGCCACCGCGGGCTCGGGCCGGCGGTGCCGTCCGGTCTGGCGGGGTCGCGGCATTCGTACGGGCAGGCCATTCGCGGGCCCAGTGGGGGAGCTCATGGCGCCGCATGCTACTGGCTTTCCCGGACCGGGGGTTCGGGCAGGGCCCGGTCGAGCGGCATCTGTCCGTATTTATCCGGTGAAGTTCAGATACGATCAACTGACTGACGGCAAGCGCCAGTCCACGGGCTGTGACCCCTGGTGAACCAGCAGGTCGTTTGCCCTGCTGAAAGGCTTGGACCCGAAGAACCCGCGGTCCGCCGACATGGGGGAGGGGTGCGCCGCCTCCAGGGCCGGCAGCTCCCCCAGCAGGGGGCGCAGATTCCGGGCATCCCGGCCCCAGAGCACCGAAACCAGCGGCTTGCTGCGGGCCACCAGGGCCCGGATCGCCTGCTCCGTCACCGCTTCCCAGCCCTTGCCCCGATGGGCGGCGGGCTTGCGCGGCGCCGTCGTCAGGGCGCGGTTGAGCAGTAGGACGCCCTGGCGGGTCCAGGGGGTCAGGTCGCCGTTCGCGGGCCGGGGCACGCCCAGGTCGCTGTGCAGTTCCCGGAAGATGTTGTCGAGGCTGCCGGGCACCGGGCGCACGTCGGGGGCCACCGAGAAGGACAGCCCGACCGCGTGCCCCGGGGTGGGGTAGGGGTCCTGCCCGACGATGAGCACCTTCACCTCGTCGAAGGGCTGTTGGAAGGCGCGCAGGACGTTCGCACCGCTCGGTAGGTACGTCCTGCCCGCCGCTATCTCGGCGCGCAGGAAGTCGCCCATCGCGGCGATCTGCTCCGCCACCGGTTCCAGAGCGCGGGCCCAGCCCGGCTCGACGATCTCGTTCAAAGGTCGTGCTGCCACGCTGCGCAACTCTAGTTGATGCGCGGCGGCGGTCGGTGCGTGCGATCAGCCGATCACGGCGGCCCGGACGCAGAGCACGTCGGGCAGGTGTCCGGCCAGCAGCTGCCAGCTGTCGCCGTCGTCGGCGCTGGCGTACAACTCGCCGTTGCGGTTGCCGAAGTAGATGCCCGCCGGGTCCGCGTCGTCCGTGCAGAGGGCGTCGCGCAGCACCGTTCCGTAGTGGTCGCCGGAGGGCAACCCGGCGCTCAGCGGCTCCCAGGTGGCCCCCGCGTCGCGGGTGCGGAAGACCCGGCAGCGGTGGTCGGCCGGGACCCGGTCGGAGTCGGCGTTGAGGGGGAAGACGTAGGCGGTGTCCGGCCGGTGGGGGTGGGCGGCCACCGCGAAGCCGAAGTCGGACGGCAGGCCGGTGCCGATGTCCGTCCAGCGCGCCCCCGCGTCGTCGCTGCGGTAGACGCCCCAGTGGTTCTGCAGGTAGAGGCGGTCCCCGTCCCCCGCGTCCTGGGCGATCTTGTGGACGCACTGGCCGAACTCGGGCTGTGGATCGGGCAGGAAGACCGCGGAGACCCCCTGGTTGGACGGGGCCCAGCTCGCCCCGCCGTCCTCCGTGCGGAAGACCCCGGCCGTGGAGACGGCGACGGTCACCGCCTCGGCGCGGGCCGGGTCGGTGATCACGGTGTGCACGGCCTCCCCGCCGCCACCGGGCACCCAGGCCGAGCGGGTCGGGTGCTCCCACAGCGGCCGTACCAGCTCGAAGGTCTCGCCCCGGTCGGCGGAGCGGAACAGTGCCGCCGGTTCGGTCCCGGCGTACACCACGCCCGGGGCCTCGGGGCCGGCCGGATGCAACTGCCAGACGCGTTCGAGGGAGGCGCCGGTGTCCTGGGGGAACTTGACCGCGGGCGCGGCCGGTTCGTGCCAGGTCCCGCCGAGGTCGTCGGACCGGAAGACGGAGGGCCCCCAGTGCAGGCTGTCCGCGCCGACCAGCAGCCGGGGCGCGGGGCCGCGCCGGTCGATGGCCACGGCGTAGACGGCCTGGGCGTTGAAGTGCGGTTCCTCGAACGCCCAGCGGCCGTCGGCCCCCCGGCGGCCGATGAAGAGCCCCTTGCGGGTTCCTGCGAGCAGTAGCACGTCGGACATGGCCGACACCTCCCGGACGTCGTTGTCCCTGGGACGATCCCTTCCGGCCAGTCTGCACCCGGGCACTGACAGTGACCCGGCAAGCACGCGGGGGCGCGCGGTCGCGCTGACCTGCTGATCGATCGTGATCGACAGGTGGATCAAGCCAGCTGGTTACTTGATCGTACGGAGCCGGAAAGGGTTCACTTCTGCCCTCTGCTGACTTGTGAGAGGCGATCCGTGGCCACCGAGCACCTTCCTCCGCTCGACCTCGCCTTCTGGCGGATCGAATCCGCCTCCCATCCCATGCACCTCGGCGCCCTCGGCGTGTTCGAGGCCGCCGGTCCGGACGCGGCCGCCCGCGCCGCCGAGCTGATCGCCGAGCGCTGCGCCGACGTGCCCCGGCTGCGCCGCCGGATCCACGACGTCCTGCTGCCGGTGGGGGCGGCCGCCTGGTCGCCCGCCCGGGACTTCGACCCGGCCCGGCACGTGTCCCTCCTGCGGCACGCGCATACGGACCCGCACGCCGCCGCCGGGCCGCTGATGGCCAGGCCGCTGGAGCGGGGGCTGCCGCCCTGGGAGGCCCACGTGCTGGCCGGGCCGGACCCGGGCACCTTCGCGGTGCTCTTCAAGTTCCACCACGCCCTCTCCGACGGGCTGGGCGTCCTCGCGCTGGCCGCCGGTCTCTTCGACGAGGGGCAGGCGGTACGGGGCTCCGCGCGTCCCCCGGGCCGCGCGGAGCGCCGGCGCGGCGACGGCCCGCCGGCCGGCTCCGGCTCGGCCCTGCGGCGACTGCCCGGCGCGCTGGCCGCGCGCGCCCAGGACGTCGGGCAGGCGCTGGAGATCGGCGCCGCGGTGGCCCGGTCGGGGTTGCCCTTCGGCGTGCCCGACGGGCTGAGCGCGGGCGCTGGCGCGGCGGCCGGGACCCGGGCGCTCGCCGGTGTCGCGCTCGACCTGGACGACGTGAACCGGATCCGCAAGGTCGTCGGAGGAACCGTCAACGACGTGCTCATCGCCCTGGTCGCGGGCGCCTTGCGGCGCTGGCTGGTCGGGCGCGGCGAACCCGTGGACGGCGGCAGCGGACCGCGCGCCCTGATTCCCGTCTCGCGCCGGCGCACCCGCGGCGGCTCCGACGGCGGGAACCGGCTCTCCGGGTACCTGCTGCGGCTGCCGGTCACCGAGGAGGAGCCGCTGCGCCGCCTGGACGCCGTGCGGGCGGACATGGACCGGAACAAGGAGGCCGGCCCGGCCCGGGGCGCGGGGGCGGTGGCGCTCCTCGCCGACCACGTGCACCCGCTCGGCCACCGGCTCGGCGGGCCGCTGCTGGCGCAGGCCGCGCGACTGCTGTTCGACATCCTCGTCACCAGCGTGCCGCTGCCCGGGTTCGGCTTCTCGCTCGGCGGCAGCGCGGTCCGCGAGATCTACCCGCTGGCTCCGCTGGCACAGGGGCACGCGTTGGCCGTCGCGGTCTCCAGCTACCGGGGGACGGTGCACTACGGGCTGGTGGCCGACGGGGCCGCGGTCCCGGACCTGGACGAGCTGGCGCTGGCGCTGCGGACCGAACTCGAAGAACTTGTACGAGAGATCTCGTAGTACGAGGGATTCCGTAGTACGGTGTGTCTCGTACTTAGTCGTCGTGCCCGGCTCCCGCCGGCCGCATCCCGTGGAGAGTCCAGATGAGTACCACCCTGTTCGAGCCCTACACCCTCCGTTCTGTGACCGCGCCGAACCGCGTGTGGATGGCCCCGATGTGCCAGTACAGCGCGGAGCCCACGGGCCCGCAGGCGGGTGTGGCCCACGACTGGCACTTCGCGCACTACGCGGCCCGTGCGGTCGGCGGTACGGGGCTGATCCTCCAGGAGGCCACCGCCGTCTCCCCGGAGGGTCGGATCTCGCCCTACGACCTCGGCATCTGGAACGACACCCAGGTCGAGGCGCTGCGCCGGATCACCGACTTCCTCAAGGCCCAGGGCACCGTCCCCGGGATTCAGATCGCCCACGCGGGGCGCAAGGGATCGACCGACGCCCCCTGGAAGGGCGGAGCCCCGGTCGGCCCCGAGGGGCACGGTTGGCGGCCGAGCGCCCCGAGCCCGGTGCCCTTCGCCGAGGGCCACCCCGTGCCGCACGAGCTGACGGTGGAGGGGATCGGGGAGGTGGTCGAGCAGTTCGCGGCCGCCACCCGGCGCGCGCTGGCGGCCGGCTACCAGGTCGTGGAGATCCACGGCGCACACGGCTACCTGATCGGGGAGTTCCTCTCCCCGCACAGCAACCGGCGCACCGACGAGTACGGCGGATCCTTCGAGAACCGGATCCGCTTCCCCCTCGCCGTGGTGGACGCGGTGCGCGCCGAGTGGCCCGAGGAGCTCCCGCTCTTCTTCCGGATATCCGCCACCGACTGGCTCGAAGAAGGCGGGTGGACCGCCGACGAGACGGTCCGGCTGGCCGAGGTGCTCCAGCGGCACGGGGTGGATCTGCTCGACGTCTCCACCGGTGGGCTCGCCCCGGACGTCCGCATACCCGTCGGCCCGGGCTACCAGGTGCCGTTCGCCGCGCGGGTCAAGGCGGAGGCCGGATTCCCGGCCGCCGCGGTGGGGCTGATCACCGAGCCGGCGCAGGCGGCGAAGATCGTGGCCAATGGCGAGGCGGATGCGGTGCTGCTCGGGCGTGAACTCCTGCGCGACCCCCACTGGGCGCGGCGCGCGGCGGGTGAGCTGGGGGCCGAGGTCCGCCGTCCGAACCAGTACCACCGGTCCTGACCGGGGTGTCGGGTCGCGGGTGACGCCTTCCACGGTTCTCCGGCGGGAGATGTACTACGATGGTTCTCGTACCTTCGTGGTGTCCAGTGAGTGGAGGAGTACACATGACGGAGCCCAGCGCCACCGCCCGTTCCCTCGACCACCCGTCTCCCGCCGAGATCCGGTTGGAGAGCGTGCTGCACGCCCTCTCCGATCCGGTGCGGCTGTCCATCGTCCGTGAGTTGGCGGGCGGCGGCGGTGAGCTGGCCTGCTCGTACTTCGAGTTGCCGGTGACCAAGTCGACGAGCACGCATCACTTCCGGGTGTTGCGCGAGAGCGGGGTCGTGCGTCAGACCTACCGCGGCACCACCAAGCTCAACGACCTGCGCCGGGACGACTTGGAAGCCCTCTTCCCTGGCCTCCTCACCGGCATCCTGACGGCCGCCTCCGCCGAGGCGGAGCGCACGGCCGGCTGATTCGAAAACCCGCCCGAGGGGCGCCGCCCGCGCCCCCGTGGAACCCCTCGGCGGGTCCTACGGCGGCCTCGCACCCGGGGGTCGGTCGGGGGGCGTCGGCCCGCGTGGCGTAGCTCGCGAGAGGGGCGACCACGGCTTCGGCGCACCCCGTCTGACCTGGTCTTTCATCAAGATCCGGCCTACGGTTCCCCACGGGAGAAGGGGGGACCGGATGGACCGGAACATCCGCACCATCGATGACGTACTTCAGCTCATGGACGGGCTGTTCGCGCCCGAATCCGACCGCTGGACGGCCGGTGCGGCCGACTGGTGGGACGGCTTCTACGCGGACCGGAGCAGAGCCGTGCCGTTCTTCGTGGCGAAACCGGACGAGCACCTGGCCGAGGCGCTCGACCGGGGCGCGATCGCACCGGGCCGCGCGCTCGAACTCGGCTGCGGGCCCGGCCGCAACGCCCTCCACCTCGCCTCGCTCGGCTTCGAGGTGGACGCGGTCGACCTGTCCCCGGCGGCCCTCGCCTGGGCGGGGGAGCGCGCGGCGGAAGCGGGCCTCGACGTCCGCTTCCACCACGGCGACATCTTCGACCCGGCCGCGGCAACGGCCTGGAGCGGCCCGTACGACCTGATCCTCGACTCCGGCTGTTTCCACCACCTGCCGCCGCACCGCCGGATCAGCTACCTGGCCCTGCTGGAACGGTCGTTGGCCCCCGGCGGCCACTTCTCGCTCACCTGCTTCGCCGCGGGGGAAGCGGGCATGGGCTCCGAGCTCCCCGACGCCGAGTTCTACGGCCAGGCGCGCCTCCACGGCGGCCTCGCCTACACGGCGCAGTCGCTCCGCGCGATCTTCGCCGACCTCACGGAGGTCGAACTCCGCCGCATGCGCGACGAACCGTCCGCTTCCCCGCGCTTCGGCGAACCCTTCCTTTGGGCGGGCCTGTTCCGCAGGCCGTAGTACACACCCCCTACTCCCCGGCGGCCGCCGCGAGGAGGCCCGGCCAGTCCGGGATCTTCACCGAGCGGCGGCCCAGGGAGCGGCCCAGCGTCGACTCCGCGGCCTCGATCGCCAGCCAGCCCGGCCACGGCACCGGGGCCAGGCCCGCCGCGCGCAGGGCGTCCAGGGGGTCGCCGGGCAGATCTCGCCGGGCCAGCGCGCCCGCGTCCTGGAGCAGCGAGGAGGCGGTCTCCTTCGCGCAGGGACGGTTGGTGCCGATGACCCCGGTCGGGCCGCGCTTGATCCAACCGGCCACGTACTCGCCGACCGAGGCCCGGCCCTCCCGCAGGACCCGACCCGCCGCGTGGGGGACCGTACCGCGCGCCGCGTCGAAGGGCAGCCCGGGCAGCGGGACGCCCTGGTAGCCGACCGACCGCAGCACCAACTGGGCGTCGACGTCCTCGAACGTCCCGGTTCCCGACACGCCTCCGCGCCCGTCCGGGACGGTGTGCTCGAAGCGCACCCCGCTCACCCGTCCGTCCGCCCCGCCCAGCACCTCGACGGGCCGCAGGAAGAACCGCAGGGTGATCCGCCGCGCCCGCGCGTCCGGCCGGTGCGCGGTCCAGTCCCGCAGCACCTCCACGTTGCGCCGGTTCACGGCGGGCAGCGCGGCGGCGGCCGCCGGGTCGGCGTAGGCGGGGTCCCGTGCCAGCTCGTCGGCCAGCACCGTGGTGTCCACCCCGGACAGGGTGGCGAGTTCGCGCAGTTCCTTGGTGGTGAACTTGCCCTGCGAGGGCCCGCGCCGGGCCACCATGGCCACCTCGCGGATCCCGCTGGCGGCCAGCGCCCCCAGGGCCGGCTCCGGCATGTCGGTGAGCCGGAGCTCCGGGGCGCCGCGGGCCAGGATCCGGGTCACGTCCACGGCGACGTTCCCCGCCCCGATCACGACCGCCGACCGCACGTCCGTCAGGCCGAAGCCGGCCGCCGCCGCGTCCGGGTGCGCGCTGTACCAGGAGACGAAGGCGGTCGCCGAGTGCACCCCGGCCAGCTCCTCGCCCGGGATCCCCAACATCCGGTCCCGGGCGGCGCCCACGCAGTAGACGACGGCGTGGTACAGCTCCAGCAGCCGCCCGGTGGTCAGCGCCTCCCCGCCCACCTCGACATTGCCGAGGAAGCGGATCCGCTCGTCCTCCAGGACGCTGCGCAGGCTGCCCTGGAGCGATTTGATCTTCTCGTGGTCGGGGGCCACGCCGTAGCGCACGAGGCCGTAGGGGCAGGGCAGCCGGTCCAGTACGTCGACCCGCACGCCCGGCACCTCGCGCTGCTGGACCAGGGTCTGTGCGGCGTAGACCCCGCTCGGGCCCGAACCGACCACGGCGACACGAAGCACGGAGGGTCTCCTTCCGCAGAGGGATCCAGCATGGCACCGCTCTCCCGGACCGTCAGCCCATCGCGCGCATCCGGCGTACCTCGGCGCTCTGCTGGGCCACCACTTCGTTCGCCATCTCCTCCACCGCCCCGTTGTTCCCACCCGCGAGGGCCTCGCCCGCCATCGTCACGGCCCCCTCGTGGTGCGCGATCATCAGACGAAGGAAGAGCCGGTCGAAGTCAGGGCCCGTGGCGGCCGCCAGCTCCGCCAACTGCTGCGCGGTGGCCATCCCGGGCATGGTCGCCCCGCCGTGGTCGTGGTCGCGGGTCCGGTCGTGGGCCGCGGGGTCCTCCGTGGCCCGGCCGCTCCCGCCCGTCGGGGCGGTGCCCGGGTCCGGGTGGTTGGTCAGCCAGCTCTCCATCACCGCGATCTCCGGCCGCTGGGCCGCCGCGATCCGTTCGGCCAGCCGCTTGACCGGCTCCGCCGAGGCGCGCTGCGGTGCCAGCGCGCTCATCGTCAGGGCCTGCCGGTGGTGCTCGGTCATCCGGCGCACGTAGCTCAGGTCGGCGGCGTTCGCGCTGTCGTCGGGCCGTTCCCGCGCGGCCTGGCCGGGGGAGAGGGTGCGGGACCCCTCGCCGGGCCGGCCCGGGGCGATGACCACCGGCCCGGCGGCGGCCCCGTCGTCGTCACCGCCGACGCGACAGGAGGTCAGCCCCAGCACACCGATGAGGCCCGTGGCACCGATGACGCCGAGGACGAAGACGGGGCGCAGGGCCGCCGCGGTGCGCCGGCGGAACAGTCGTGCCGTCATGCGCGCTGTTGTCATGGCCATGCAAAGGAAGATACTGCGGGAGTCGGGGGTACTGGTTCCGTTCCCGCCGATAGGGCTCGGAACGCCCCCAAGGGAGGACACAATGACCTCGTCAGTCCCATCAGCCCCACAGTGCATCCCCAGAGCACGCACCCGGACCCGGACCCTGGCCGCCGCCGCGGCCGGCGCCGGACTCCTCGTGACGCTCCTCGCCGTCGCCGGACCCGCTTCCGCCACACCCGACCCCGGGGACCTGACTCCGTTAGGGCCCGGCCGGAGCGCAGCCGGCCCACCGGCCACCGGAACCGTTTCCTCCGAGATCCCCGGCCAGGACGAGATCGTCCACAGCCGCAACATCACCCCCTTGGCCAACGTTCCGAGCGCCAACCCGGCCGTGATCAACTCCGACATCGCCTTCCAGGGCCGGTACGCCTACGCGGGCAGTTACGACGGCTTCACCATCTACGACATCGGCAACCCGAGCGCCCCCAAGACCGTCACCACCGTGCTCTGCCCCGGAGGCCAGAACGACGTCTCCGTCTCCGGCGACCTCCTCTTCCTCTCCACCGACTCCTCGCGCAGCGACGACTCCTGCAACAGCGTCTCGCAGCCCGCGACCGAGAAGTCGTCGTGGGAAGGCATCAAGATCTTCGACATCCGCGACAAGAAGAACCCCAAATACATCAAGTCGGTCGAGACGGCCTGCGGTTCGCACACCCACACCCTGGTGCCGGGCAAGCGGGGCGACGTCTACCTCTACGTCTCCTCGTACTCGCCGAGCGCGGCCTTCCCGGACTGCCAGCCGCCGCACGACGGGATCTCCGTCGTCAAGGTCCCGAAGAAGGACCCCCGGCAGGCGTCGGTCGTCGGCTTCCCGGTGCTCTTCCCCGACGGCGGCAACCCGGGCGCACCCACCAACCCCGGGGTCTCCCAGACCACCGGCTGCCACGACATCACCGTGCTGCCCTCGAAGGACCTCGCCGCGGGCGCCTGCATGGGTGACGGCATCCTCTTCGACATCAGCGAGCCCGAGCGGCCGCGCGTCATCGACCGCGTCCAGGACAACGTCAACTTCGCCTTCTGGCACTCGGCGACCTTCAACGAGCGCGCGGACAAGGTGGTGTTCACCGACGAGCTGGGCGGCGGTGGCGGCGCCACCTGCAACGAGGCCACCGGCCCGAGCCGCGGCGCCGACGGCATCTACGACATCGCCGGCCGCGGCGACCAGCGCAAGCTCGTCTTCCGCGGCTACTACAAGATCCCGCGCCACCAGGCGGACACCGAGAACTGCGTCGCCCACAACGGCTCACTGGTGCCGGTGGGCGGCGGTCGCGACATCATGGTGCAGGCCTGGTACCAAGGCGGCGTGTCCGTCTGGGACTTCACCGACTCCACCCGGCCGAAGGAGATCGCCTACTTCGAGCGCGGCCCGCTTAGCACCGACAAGCTGACCCTGGGCGGGGCCTGGTCGGCGTACTACTACAACGGCCACATCTACGCGAACGACATCACCAAGGGCCTCGACGTGCTGCGCCTCGACGACTGGCGCACCGAGAGCGCCAAGTGGGTCTGGACGGACCGGCTGAACGTCCAGTCGCAGCCCGACTACCACTGAGCGCGCCGGGCCCCTACGCCCCCGCGACCTAGAGGAACGTTCCGTCGGGCGGCCCGCCGTCCGGCGGGACCCCCAGCTCCCAGTCGAGCCCGTAGCGCTGGAAGAGCTCCGCCCGCAGTCGGGCCGCCGCCATCGGCGCCCCCGGCAACAGGACGGCGAACACCGCGCCCATCAGCAGGGCCCGCAGGAGCGGGTAGTCCCGATCGGGGTCGACGTCCGGATCGTCCGCGCCGTGCCGGGCCACCGTCTCCCGCAGCAGCTCCGCCAGCTGCTGCTGCTCCGGGCCCTGGACGAAGCCCTCGTTCGAGAGGATGCCCGCCATGTGCGTGCGCATCAGCAGCGGATGTTCCAGCGCCAGCCCGAGGATCGCGTCGATCGCCCGGGCCAGCAGCTCCCGCCCGGCGTCCGCTCCGGTGGGCCGGGGCTCGCGCTCCAGCGCTTCGCGCAGGGTGCGGAACATGAGGCGGTGCACCGCCGACTGCAACAGCTGGCGCTTGCCGGGGAAGTAGTAGGAGATCAGGCCGCGTGCCGCGCCCGCCCGGTCCGCGATGTCGCCGAGGGTCGTGGCCTCGTAACCGCGTTCGCCGACGAGTTCGACCGTGGCCTGGAGCAGCCGCTCCCGGGAACGTCTGCGCAATTCTTCATTGACCGACGGGCTGCGCGGGACCATGCTTGCTCCTGCGTTGACTGGCTCCGGGCCAATATACTCAGCGCGCGGGCCGACTGGTGGTGGGCGACGCGGGGGATCGCCCACCACCGGCCGTCCCCGTCCGGATTTCGCCGCTCCTCGGCGCTCCCGCCCCACCGATCGCGAAGGCGGCCAGGGCCGCGCCCAGCAGCCAGCCACCGACCACGTCCGACGCCCAGTGCACACCCAGGTAGAGCCGGCTGAAGCCGACTCCGAGGACGCAGACGAGGGCGCCGCCGAGGGCGGCGGTCCGCGCCCCGCCGGAGCGGGGGAGCAGCCACAGCAGCAGCCCGCACACCACCGTCGCCGTCAGCGCGTGCCCTGACGGGTACGCCGCGAAGTGCGCCGAGTCCACCGGATCCGGCCACACCGGCCGCTCGCGCCCCACCGCCGCCTTGAGCCCCTGCGACACCACGGCCGCGGCGAGGACGGCCGCGCCGAACCGCCGAGCGAGGGCCCGTTCCCCGCGCCGCCACAGCCACACGCAGGCGAGCGCCGCCGCCGCCCGCATCGTCCAGGGGTCCCACGGCCAGTCGCTGAGCACCCGCAGCAGCCGGGTGGGCACCGGATGCCCGAGCGCGTACGCGTGCAGGGACCGTGCGACCCGGGCGTCGAATGCGATCAGCGGCGGCCATCGGGCCACGACCAAGGCCGTGAGCACGGCGGCGAGCAGCACGCACCCGGTCGCGGTCCGTCGTACGAGAGCCCCGGTCATGCGTCGATCCTCGCATCCGGCCCGAGCATCCGGCCCGCGCGTCCGGTCCGCGCGTCCGTCCCGACCCTCCGGGCGAGGTCCCGCTACGTCAGGGTGCTGAGCCCCGGTACGAACGCCACCAGCACCGGGACCGCCGGCACCAGGGCCGCCAGCGCGGTCAGCCGCAGCCTGCGCACGGGGGAGAGCCGCGGCGCGGCCGAGAGCAGTCGGCGCACCCGCGCGGGGACGTGGGCGTGCGGGGTCGGGCAGGGCCCGAACACGCCGCGGTCCTCGTTCAGCCCGACCAGCGCCAGCGCCACGGTGAGGCGCCCGTACCGCCGCGAGGCCACGTCGTCGGCGGCCAGCTCGACCAGCCGGTGCATCTGCGCCTCGAACGCGGCGAACACCGGGACCTGCCCGAACGCCCCCGACAGCGCCCGCGAGCAGTGCAGCAGCCAGTCGTGCCGGGCCGCCGCGTGCCCCTGCTCGTGCGCGAGCACGGCGTCCAGCTGCTGGCCCTTGAGCCGCCCCAGCGCACCCGTCGTGACCACCAGCTGCGGCGCGGCGCCCGGCAGCCACCACGCGTCGGGCCGCCGGCCCTCCAGGACGACCAGCCGGCCGCCGTCGGGCTCCTCGCCCGGCAGCAACGGCGCCCGCACCAGGAGTTCGGCCCGCTCGGCGCGCCGGCGCGAACGCGCCCGCAGCACCTCCGCGGCCAGCATCGCCCCCGTCCACAGCCCGCCGCCCGCGAGCACCAGCGCGGTCCCGGCGGCCCAGGGGCCTGAGCCGGATCCCAGCGCGTACGCGTCGACCACCCCGCGCGGCGCCGAAGCGAAGAGCGGGCCGCGCACCGCCAGCCAGGCGGCGGCCGCGCTGAGCAGCATCGACAGGGCGAAGCACAGGAGCACCGCGGCCACCACGCACTGCCACACCCACAGGGCCACCACGGGCTCGCGCTCGGGCCACTCGGCACGGGCCAGCAGGCGGGGGGCGAGGAGGGAGGTCAGGGCGCCGAGCAGCAGGAGAACGGCGGGGACCATCATGGCCGCATTTTAGGAGGGCGGAGCTGCCCACGGGTATGGACACCGTCCATTGGTGACGCACGACACGTCGCCCCCGCCGCCTCCCGGGCGCGGCGCCTCACATGGTGAGCAGCATGGCCAACATCCCCATTCCCATGGCCAGTCGGCACGCCCGCGTCACCTCGGCGGCTCCGCGCCCGAGCCCCACCGGGCCGCCCGGCGCCAGGGCGACCGCGGACCCGCCGGCCGTCGTCACCAGCCGCGCCCCGCCGAGCAGCACGTACCCCGCGAAGTAGAGGAGCAGCGCCCCGGTCACCAGCGGGAGCCCTTGCGCCAGCCCCTCGCCGTGGCCCCCCGCGTGCGCGCCGCCCGCACCCGGGGACGTCGCCGCCCCCATCGTCACCGTCATGTAGACCATGGCCAGCGACCCCACCAGGTGGTGGACGTGGTGGACGCCGCTGCGCAGCAACCACACCGCGTGCAGCGACGCCGCGCAGAAGACCGCCAGCAGCACCCCGGACCCCCACGCCCCGGTCCCCGTCGGCGCGGCCATCGCCGCCATCCCGAAGCCCATCAGGGCCTCGCCGCCCGCCGCGCCCCGAGCGGCCCGCTCCGCTCTGCGCGCCCGCAGCAGGCAGTACGCACCGCTCAGGGCGCACAGCGCCACCAGCAGCCAGCCGGACACGGCGGCGGCGGTGGAGGTGGGAAGGGACATCGCGGGACCGTGCACGGCGGAACCCCCCGGTTCGTCGGCGTCACCGGAAGAGATGCCCGCCCCGGGGGGGCCGCACGCCGACCGGGTTAGGCTCTCCTGGGCCGCACCAGGCTTGTCATATGCCAGTTTTTCCGAACGGAGCCGCACCGATGTCGACCGCCGAGCCCACCCGCCCCACGGCCCTCAGCTTCCGCAGCGCCGACGACTCGGACGCACCGGCTCTGGTGGCGCTCGTGGAGTCGGCGTACCGCGGCGACGTCAGCCGGGTCGGCTGGACGACCGAAGCGGACTACCTCGACGGACAGCGGACCGACGAGCGGGGCGTGCGCGAGGTGATCGCGACCCCCGACAGCATCCTCCTGCTGGTCGAGCGCGACGGCGAGCTCGTCGCCTGCTGCCACCTCGAACACCGCGGCGACCACGCCTACTTCGGGATGTTCGCGGTCCGCCCCGCACTCCAGGGCGCCGGCCTCGGCAAGGAGATCATGGCCGAGGCCGAACGCCGGGTCCGCGAGGAGTGGGACGCCAAGGAGATGCGCATGACCGTGGTGAGCCTGCGCGAGGAACTCATCGCCTACTACGTGCGTCGCGGCTACCGGCGCACCGGCGAGCTGACCCCGTTCCCGTACGGCGACGAGCGCTTCGGCATCCCGCGCCGCCCCGACCTGGTCTTCGAGCTGCTCGTCAAGCAGCTCTGAGTCGGGAGCGCGCGGCAAGGGACCGGCCCGGCGCCGCGCGGGCGCCGGGGGCCGGCCCGGGGGCGGGGCGGATCAGGCGGTGAAGCGGCCCGTGCGCCGGATCTCCGGCAGGTCCGTCACCGCGGCGTCCAACTCCAACGCCCGCGCCAGCTTCAGCCGTTCCTGCGTGTTGACCGTCCAGCCCGTCACCCGCAGCCCGGCCGCGTGCGCCGATTCGACGGTCTCCAGCGTGAGCCGCCGGATGTCCAGCGCGAGCGTCCGCGCGCCGACGGCCAGCGCCCGCTCCACGATGTCCGTGCCGTAGCTGCCCGCGCTCAGCACGGTCCGCACCCCCGGCGCCAGGTCGGCGATCCCGGCGAGCACCGCGTCCTCGTCCGAGCAGACCTCGACCCGGCCGGTCAGGTCCCGCCGCAGCAGCACCTCCGCCAGCACCCGGGCGCAGCCGAGGTCCCGCACCGTGACCAGCAGCGGCGCGGCGACCGCGTCCAGCACCTCCTCGAAGACCGGCACCCGCTCGCCGTGGCCGGCGTCGAGTCCGCGCAGTTCCGCGAGGGTCAGATCGGCGACGGCTCCCGAGCCGTCCGTGGTCCGGTCGACCTCGGGATCGTGCAGGGCGACGAGTGCGCCGTCCTTGCTGAGCCGCAGGTCCAGCATGATCACGTCCATGCCGCTGCGCTGTGCGCGGACGAACGACCGGAGGGTGTTCTCCGGTTCCACACCCATGACCCCGCGGTGACCGATGGTGAGGAAAGTCAAGGTTCTCTCGCTTCCGTCGACGGCGGCTCCCCACGCGGCCGCGGTGTCCCGACCGCCCGCGTGGTGAGGACGCATGCTAGTGCGCCGACGGTGCGATGGGACCGCCCGTGCAGCGCTCCGGCAGGACCCTCCGGCCGGTTCCCGCCAAGGGTTGTGCACGGCGGCCGTCGTCGTCCGGCGTCACCCTGCCGTGGGCGCGTCCCCATCGCCTTGACCCCGACCCTCGACCTCAGGTTCAGGGTGACTCCCGGCGCCGGTCGCGGACGGTCCGACGGACCCGGTCGCCGCCCCGGCCGCGAGCGCCGCCGGGAGCTCCGCGAGGTCCGCGAGGAGGGCCCCGGTCAGCTCCAGTTCGGCCAGGTGCTGCCGCTCGCTCCAGCGCAGCGCCAGCCGGGGGAAGGCCCAGTCCGGTGCGTCCGCGGCCGCGAGGGCCGCCCGTACGGAGTCCAGCTCGCCCCGGGTGCGCTCCAGGTGCTCCGTGACCATGGCCCGCAGCCGCTCCGGCTCGGCCAGGTGCCCCAGCCAGACCCGGAGCAGCAGCCCGTGCTTGAGCACCGGGGGCCCGGCCTCGGCGGTGTCCGAGGCCCAACCCGCCAGGGCCGCGCGCCCGGCGGCGGTGATCGCGTAGCGCCGTTTGGCGCGGACCTCCTCGGGTCCCGAGCGGGTGGAGGCGGCGTAGCCGAGGTCCTCCAGGCGCCGCAGCTCGGCGTAGATCTGACTGATCGCGGGCGACCAGTAGAAGAAGCGGAGCGAGGAGTCCGCCCACTTCTTCAGCTCGTACCCGGTCCGCTCGCCGGGGAAGGACAGCAGGCCGAGCACCGCCCACGCGGTCGGCGGCAGGTCGTCGCGCGCCTCTTGCTTCTTCGAGGTCTGACTACTAGTCATATTTCGAATTGAAGTGAGACCGGGCACAGGACGCAACCCTGGAGGCATCGTGAAGTTCTCCGTCATCTTCGAGGCGCAGCTCGCCGACCCGACCGTGGAGCGGGAGCACCAGGTCATCCGGGACTGCGTCGAGCAGGCCGTCCTGGCCGAACGGATGGGATTCGACCGGATCTGGGCCGTCGAGCACCACTCCCTGAAGTGGTACGCCCACATGAGCGCTCCGGAGGTCTTCCTCACGTGGGTCGCGGCCAAGACGCACACCATACGCATCGGGCACGGCGTCGTGTGCATGCCCTTCAACTTCAACCATCCCGTCCGGGTCGCGGAGCGCGCCGCGATGCTCGACCTGCTCTCCGGCGGGCGGCTCGACCTGGGTGCGGGCCGCGGCGGCACCGCCCAGGAGACCTCGCTGTGCGGGGTGGACCGGGACCGCACGACCCAGGAGGTCGAGGAGGCGCTGCGGATCATCGGCAAGGCATGGCAGGAGGACGAGCTGGAGTACCACGGCGAGCTGATCGACATCGATCCGCACCCGATCCTGCCCCGGCCCCGGCAGACCCCGCACCCGCCCCTGTTCCTCGCGTGCAGCCGCGCCGACACCCTGCGCCAGGCCGCCGAACTGGGCGTCGGCGCCCTGGTGATGGGCTTCGCCGGGCCGGAGTCGATCGCCGCGATGCGCGCCGCGTACGACGCGGCGATCGCCGGACGCGACGGTTCCCGGTTCGTGTCGAGCGTGGTCAACGACCACTTCTCGGTGCTCTGTCCGACCATCGTGCTCGACGATCCGGCGCGGGCCCGCCGGATCGGGGTCCGGGGCCAGCGCTTCTTCGCCCAGTCCATCGGCCACTGGTACGGCGGTGCGGGGGTCCCCGACGAGGCGGTGGTCGCGGGCGCGGACGAGGGGGAGGAGCTGCGCCGGGCCGCCGAGCAGGTGGTGGCGCGGCTGCACGAGCTGGACATACCGGTCCGGCCCGCCGCGACCGCCACCTTCCACGCGGACCACGCCTACGGCGGCGCCGACGACGCGATCGCCTACGTCGAACGGCTGCGGGCGGCCGGAGCGGACGAGGTGATGTGCCTGATCCAGATGGGGACCGTGCCGCAGGAGGCCTGCCTGGAGACGCTGCGGCAGTGGGGGGAGAAGGTCATCCCGCACTTCCGGGAGGTGTGAGAGGGGCGCCCCAGCGGTAGTGACCGATGCGCGACACGCGATCCGAGACCCCTGCCGGAGGTACCTCTGATGCCGTCCAGCCCCGCTACTCCCTTTGTTCCCGAGCCCGACCCCGACCGGCTCGATCCCGGCGTGCGCCCCTTCGCCGACGCCCTCGCCGACGCCTTCCCCGACGTCGGCGGCCGGGTCACCGACGCCGCCACGGCCCGTCGGATCCTCGCGGCGCTCCCGGTGTCACCGCTCCCGTCGCCCGTCGTCGCCGGCGTCGAGGACCGGGTGGTGCCCGGGCCCGCCGGGGCGCCGCCGCTGCCCGTGCGCGTGTACCGGCCCGACCCGGAGCGGTGGCCCGGACCCCGGCCGACCGTGGTGTTCTGCCACGGCGGCGGGTGGGTGCTGTGCGACCTGGACACGCACGACTCCACCGCGCGGCACCTGTGCCGGTCCGCCGGCGCGGTGGTGGTGTCCGTGGACTACCGGCTCGCTCCGGAGGCCCCCTTCCCGGCCGCCGTCCACGACGCCCACGCCGCCCTGTGCTGGGCGGGCGGGCGGGTGGCCGAGCTCGGGGGCGACCCCGGGGCGCTGGTGATCGCCGGGGACAGCGCGGGCGGCAACCTGGCGGCCGCCGCGCTGCTGCTCGCCCGCGAGCGGGGCGGACCGGCGGTCGCCCTCCAGGTCCTCGTCTACCCGGCCCTCGACGCCGCACAGGACACCGCTTCGTTACGGCGCAACGCCGAGGGGTACTTCCTGACCGCCGCGCACCTGCGCTGGTTCTGGGCGCAGTACCTCGGGCCCGGCGGCGACGGCGCGGACCCCTTGGCCTCGCCCTTGCGCGCGGACCTCACCGGGCTGCCGCCCGCCCACGTGGTCACCGCGGGGTGCGATCCGCTGTGCGACGAGGGGGCGGCGTACGTTCGCGCGCTCCGCGAGGCGGGCACGAGCGCCCACGAGGACCATCATCCCGGGATGTTCCACGGATTCCTGGGGCTGGTCGACTTCCTGCCCGCGGCCCGCCGTGCCCTGGACGGAGTAGGCGAAGCGATCGCGCGGACGGTATCGGGCAGGAAGAATTGCGGCGTCAACGGGGGTGACGCAGGATAATTTTCGGCTTTACCTCTTGAGCGGGAGAGCCTCACATGCATACGCTGTCTTAACGTGAGGTTCTCCTGTGGAGGAAGTGACATGACGGAAACTCTTGTGCCGGGACCGGTCGGTGCCGTGATAACCGCCGGAGCACGGGTGGTGGACCACCCGGCGTGGCCCCAGCTCAAGGCCGCCGTGGAGGAGATCCGTCCTTGGCAGGCCAAGGACGGTTCGATCGACTTCGAGGTCGCGGGCGCACCCACACGCCTGGAGGCCGAAGCGGTCGTCGAGCGGATGATCGACGCCGTGGAGCAGCTGTCGCCGCTGCTGCCGCACTCCCTGGAGTACCACCGCGCCCTCGTCGCCGACCTGCGCAAGTGGGTCGCGGACGGCTTCGCCGTGCCGGACTTCCTCGACTCGCTGCTCGCCTTCCACCCGGCCGCCGAGCGCGCCGACGGGCTGCAGCACCTCGTCGTGTTCCCCATGTACACGCAGAACGGGAACCCGGACCGCAACTTCGAGGCCGTCGCGCTCAAGATGGTGTGGCCCGAGTGGCTCGCCGAGCTGGAGCGCACCCGGTACGACAACCCGCTCTTCCTCGGCATCACCTTCGAGGACTTCACCGCGGGCTACGACACCCACTCGGCCGTGCTCTTCCCGGAGACCATCGCGGTCCGCGAGGCCCCCGAGCGCTTCACCTGGGGCGGCATCTTCTGCGACCGCGAGGCCGCGCGCTTCCGCAAGGTCACCGAGGCGGCCGTGGACATCCTCGGCGTCACCCTGCCCGCCGACATCGCCGCCATGGTCACCGACCAGGAGCGCTGCGAGAAGGCCTTCGTCCTGTGGGACATGGTCCACGACCGCACCCACAGCCACGGCGACCTGCCGTTCGACCCCTTCATGATCAAGCAGCGCCAGCCGTTCTGGATGTACGGCCTGGAGGAGCTGCGCTGCGACCTCACCGCCTTCAAGGAGGCCGTGAAGCTGGAGTCCGAGGGCAACGAGCACGGTCGTGACGTGCAGTACGCCGTCCTCTTCGACCGGATGTTCCGCTTCCCCGTATCCGGTGACCGCACCCGCAACTACGACGGCCTCGGCGGCCAGCTGCTCTTCGCGTACCTCCACAAGCACGACGTCGTGCGCTGGACGGACAACACGCTGAAGATCGACTGGATGCGCGCCCCGCAGGTCACCAACCAGCTGTGCGCCGAGATCGAGGACCTCTACCGGGCGGGCATCGACCGCCCCAAGCTGGTTCACTGGTTCAAGGCCTACGAGCTGGTCGCGACCTACCTCGCACCGCACCCGGGCTCCCGCTGGGCCAAGGGCCCGGACGCCCTGGACCTGACACAGCCGCCGCGCAAGCTCGTGGACGACGTGCTTCCGGACGAGTTCCCCCTCAGCATGTTCTTTGAGGCCCTCGCCAAGAAGCTCAAGGGCGTCATCGCCTCGACCAAGGGGATCACGGCGCTGAACGCCGAGGACCGTCGCCAGGAAGAGCGGGTCGCCGCGTGAGCGCTCGCGCGGAGGAGGCAGTGCCGATGAACGGCTCCGGGAACGGAAACGGGAAGCTCAGCGGAGCGGTCGTGGCGGTGGCGGGGGCCGGCGGGCCCGCCGGCCGCGCCACGCTGATCCGCCTCGCCGAGGCGGGTGCCACGGTGATAGCGGCCGACGCCGACGCGGCGCGCCTCGCGGAAGCGGTGGACGCCGCCCGCTACGCCCACGGCGGGGCCACCGTCACCGGTGACACCGTCGACCTGCTCGACCTGGACGCCACCAAGGAGTGGGCCGCCCGGACCGAGAAGGAGTACGGCTCGGTCGACGGCGTCGTCCACCTCGTCGGCGGCTGGCGCGGCAGCACGTCCTTCACCGAGACGGACCTGGCGGACTGGGACTTCCTGGAGAAGCTCCTCATCCGCACCGTCCAGCACACCTCGCTCGCGTTCCACGACGGCCTGCTGCGCAGCGGCCGCGGTCGCTACGTCCTGGTGAGCCAGTCCGGCGCGCACAAGCCGGTCGCCAACAACGCCGCGTACAACGCGGGCAAGGCGGCGGCCGAGGCGTGGACCCTGGCGCTCGCCGACTCCTTCCGCAAGGCGGGAGGTGAGGACGGCCCGGGCGCCGCAGCTGCGATCCTGGTCATCAAGGCACTGGTGCACGACGCGATGCGCGCCGAGCGACCCACTGCGAAGTTCGCGGGCTTCACCGACGTCAAGGAGCTGGCCGAGGCCATCACCGGCGTCTGGGAGCGGCCCGCCACCGAAGTGAACGGACAGCGTCTGTGGCTGACCCCGCAACCCTGAGGACCGACGCCCGCCGGCACCACGACCCGGCGGTGCGCGGCTTCGCGAGCGACAACTACGCGGGAGCGCATCCCGAGGTCCTGGCGGCGATAGCCCTGGCCAACGGCGGCCACCAGGTCGCCTACGGCGACGACGAGTACACCGCGCACCTCCAGAAGGTCATCCGCAGCCACTTCGGTCCGTACGCCGAGGCCTACCCGGTCTTCAACGGCACCGGCGCCAACGTGACCGCGCTGCAGGCCCTGACCGACCGCTGGGGCGCGGTGGTGTGCGCCGAGTCGGCCCACATCAACGTCGACGAGGGCGGCGCGCCCGAGCGCATGGCGGGCCTCAAGCTGCTCACCGTGGCGACGCCGGACGGCAAGCTCACGCCCGAGCTGATCGACCGGCAGGCCTGGGGCTGGGAGGACGAGCACCGGGCGATGCCGCAGGTCGTGTCCATCACCCAGAACACCGAGCTGGGCACGGTCTACACCCCGGACGAGATCCGGGCCATCTGCGAGCACGCGCACGGGCTGGGCATGAAGGTCCACCTCGACGGGGCCCGGATATCCAATGCGGCGGCGTCGCTGGACGTGCCGATGCGCGCGTTCACCAACGCGGTCGGGGTCGACGTGCTCTCGTACGGCGGCACGAAGAACGGCATGCTCTTCGGCGAGGCCGTCGTGGTGCTCAACCCGGACGCCGTCCGGCAGATGAAGCACGTCCGCAAGATGTCGATGCAGCTGGCCTCCAAGATGCGGTTCGTCTCGGTGCAGCTCGAAGCGCTGCTCGCGAAGGACCTGTGGCTGCGCAACGCCCGGCACGCGAACGCGATGGCGCAGCGGCTGGCGGCGGGAGTGCGGGAGCTGGACGGGGTGGAGATCCTCTATCCGGTGCAGGCCAACGCGGTGTTCGCGCGGCTGCCGCACGAGGTGTCGCGCCGCCTGCAGAAGCGTTTCCGCTTCTACTTCTGGGACGAGGTGGCGGGCGACGTGCGCTGGATGTGCGGCTTCGACACCGAGGAGGAGGACGTCGACGGCTTCCTCCAGGCGCTGAAGGAAGAGCTGGCGCGCTGACGGGTCCACCGTCCGACGGTCCGGTCGCCTGAGGGTCGGGCCGCGACAACCGCATGCATGGACATACCCCGCACCGTAAATCTATAGACTTACGGTGCGGGGTATACCTATGCTCCCGATCATGGAACCGATCCCGGAGCATCCCGACCTCGCGCCCTATCTAGTGGCTGACGAGGTCATAGATCACGGCCACCCACTGGTACAGGAGACCGCCGCAGCCCTCTGGGCCGATACCGGTGATGCATATTCATACGCCGAGGCCGCCTTCGTATTCGTCCGCGACACCATCCCGCACTCGAACGACGTCGACGATCCGCGCGTCACCTGGCGGGCCTCCGACGTCCTGCGCCTGCGCACCGGCATCTGCTACGCCAAGGCCCACGCCCTGACCGCGCTGCTGCGCGCCCGGGACGTCCCGACCGGGCTCTGCTACCAGCTCCTGGGGGACGACGACGGCTCGGGCGCGGTCATCCACGGCCTGGTGGCCCTGCGGCTGCCCGGCCGCACCACCTGGTCCCGGATCGACCCGCGCGGCAACAAGCCGGGGGTGGACGCCCGGTTCTCGCTGGAGGCCGAGCGGCTGGCCTTCCCGGTCCGTCCGGAACTGGGCGAGATCGACTACCCGACCCTGTACGCCGCCCCGCCCGCGCCGGTGCTCGACGCCCTGCGCGCGGCCCCCGACAGCAAGGCCCTGTGGGACCTGCTGCCGACGGGGCTGTAGGCGGGTCCGTAGGCGGGTCTGTAGGAGGCGCCCCTACGGCCCGGCGGGGGCGTCCTGCGGGGCGTCCCGCGGCGCGACGGGGGCGGCCGGCCCGGCGGCGGCCGCGGGGAGCGGCGCGGCGGGCGGCCGGGCGGGGCCCGCGGCCGCCCGGTGCACGACCACGGCGGCGAGCTGGAGCGCCGCGATGCCCAGGACCAGCATCCCGGGCGGCCGCCCCGCCGCGAGGCCCACCAGGGCCGCCCCGGCGGCCGCCGCCGTGACCTTGAGTCCGGCGCCCAGGGTGAACACCTGGGCCCGCACCGCGTCCGGCGCGTGCTCGGCCCGGATCCGCAGTGTCGCCGTCAGCAGGGGGCCGTCGCACACCCCCGCCAGTGCGAAGCCGGCCGCGGCCAGCGGCACGGTCGGCGCGAACGCGACCGCGACCAGCGCGACCCCGGTGCCGCCCAGCGCCCAGCGCGCCAGCAGTCCCGGATCGTCCGCGCGGCCGGAGGCCCGCCGCCGGGCCAGCAGCACGGATCCCGACAGCGCGCCCACGGCGAAGGCCGTCATCAGGGCGCCCCCGGCGCCGGGGGCGCCGAGGCCGCGGGCGAGCAGGACCGCCGTGGTGCTCAGCGCGCCGATGCCGACGAAGGCCAAGGTGGTCGCCGCGGAGATCGCCCGCAGCTCGCGGACCCGCCACAGGGCGGCGAACCCGCCGCCCGCGGTGGGTCGGGGCGCCGCGTCCCGGTGGCGGGCGCGCGGGGCCTCGTACGGGAGCAGGGCGGCCAGGACGGCGGCCAGCGCGCCCGAGCAGGCCAGTACGGCCATCGCCGGGCCCGCCGAACCGAGCGAGGCGATCAGGCCCACCACGGCCGGGGCGGTGACGCCCGCCGCGTTGTAGGTGGCCGCGTCCCAGGCGTAGGCCTGGTCGCGTTCGGCGCCCGCCGGGATCAGCGAGGCCACCAGGCTGGACAGCCCGCCCGTGACCATCGGTCCGCAGCTGCCACCGGCCACCGCCACCGCGATCACCACGGGGACCGGGGCCCGGCCCACCAGCACCGACAGGGTCGCCACGGCCAGCGTGAAGCAGACGAGGGCGCCCACGTGGAAGAGCCGGGGGCGCGGGGTCCGCGCCGCGGCGGCTCCCGCGAGCGGGGCCGCCAGCACGTGCGGTGCCAACCAGGCCGTCAGGACGAAGGCGCCGTTCGCGGCGCTCCCGGTCCGCTCCAGCGCCAGCAGCACCAGCGCGATCCCCATCCCCTCGGACGCGAACCGGCCGGCCAGCGCCGCGGCCAGGTACCGCTTGAACCCGCGCACAGGACCACCACCCCCCGGGTCGAGACGGTACTCCGCGGGGGTGGAGCGGGGATAGAGACGGCCGTCCGGCCCGGGCCCGTCAGCCCGCTTCGCGGACCTGGGCGGGGGTGGGCGCGGTACCGCCGAGGTGCGCCGGCAGCCACCACGAGTCGTCCGTGCCCTTCGGCTTCGCCGGGTAGGCCCGCTGCGCCGCGTCGAGGAGCTCCTGCACCCGCTCGCGCAGCCGCCGGGTGATCGCGCCGGCGAACTGGTCGGCCGGCGCCTCCATGGGCTCGCCCACGCGCATCGTCACGGGGATGTGGCTGCGCCGCAGGTCCTTCGGGTGGCCCTTGGTCCACATCCGCTGGGTGCCCCACAGCGCCACCGGGATCAGCGGGACCCCGGCCTCCTGCGCCATCCGCGCCGCGCCGGACTTGAAGCTCTTCAGCGTGAAGGACTGCGAGATCGTCGCCTCGGGGAACACCCCGATGATCTCGCCGCCGCGCAGCGAGTCGAGGGCGAGCTGGTAGGCGGACTCGCCCTGCGTGCGGTCGACCGGGATGTGCTTCATCGCGCGCATCAGCGGGCCGGACACCTTGTGCCGGAACACCGACTCCTTGGCCATGAAGCGCACGAGGCGCTTGGACGGCCGCGCCGTCAGACCGGCGAAGATGAAGTCCAGGTAACCGACGTGGTTGGAGACGAGCACCGCACCGCCCTTGCGGGGGATGTTCTCGGTGCCCTTCATGTCGATGCGGACGTCCAGCGCCTTGAAGAGCGTGTGCGCCGCGCCGATCACCGGGGGGTAGACGAACTCAGCCATGTGGGGAGACCCCGCTTTCTGCCTGGGGAGGTACTCCCGGCCGTAAGTTACGCCATCGTAGGTACGTAGCCATGGGGATCGTGCCCCATACCTGCCCCGGTGGCCAGTCCAGATGCCCCGACCAGGAGAGATTCTTGTCACGCCGGGAATGCGGCGCGTCGGACGGGCGCTCGGATGACCGTACGGACGGACGGGCCGCGACGACGGGAGAGCACGTGCGGGACCAGGGCGGGGAGTCGGCGGGGGAGCCGGCGCGGGAGCACCGAGGTGCGCGGCGGCTGGGGCGGGCGGAGCTGGGCGCCGAACCGGGGGAGCGGGCCACCCTGGTCCAGTTCTCCAGCGCGTTCTGCCAGCCCTGCCGGGCCACCCGCCGGATCCTGGCCGAGGTGGCGGCCATGGTCGAGGGCGTCGCGCACATCGAGATCGACGCCGAGGAGCACCTCGCGCTGGTCCGCGAGCTGGGGGTGCAGAAGACCCCGACGGTGCTGGTCCTGGACGCGACGGGCCGGATCGTGCGCCGGGCGGCCGGGATGCCCCGCACGGCGGACGTGATCGCAGCCCTCGGCGCGGCCGTCTGAACCGGTGCTCGCTCCACGGAGCGTGACGCACCTGACAATGTGCAGGCTGCCGCTTGACTGTGCGCGCCGGTGATCGCCAGTCTTTCGGCATGCGGTACGAACTCCTGCTTTACGGACGGGTCCACCTCGACCTGGTCCGGTACGCGAGCGCGCGCTGTCGGGGTCACTGATCGCCCCCACCTCCTCCGGCGACCCGGCCGGGACAGACGACGCTGCAGAAGGAAGAGACATTTCGATGACGGCGCTGACCGCCACCACCGCCCCGGCCACCACCGCCCCGGCCGCCACCCGCGCGGACGCCGGCTCCCCGGAGCCCCGCTCCACGGGCGCCGCCCCTGCCGATGCCCGCCCCGCCGACGCCGGCTCCGCGGACGCCCGCCCCACGAGCCCCGAGCCCGTCCTCCCCGGTTCGCCCGACCTGCTGCGTTCCGTCTTCCGGCAGCACGCCGCCGGGGTCGCGGTGATCACCTCCGCGAGCGGCGGCCGACCGGTGGGCTTCACGGCCACCTCGCTCAACTCCGTCTCCGCCGACCCTCCGTTGCTCTCCTTCACCATCGGCACCGGGTCCTCCAGCTGGCCCGCGATACGCGACTCCGAACACCTCGGGGTCCACATACTCGGCGAGCACCAGCGGGAGCTGGCCGGACTGTTCGCCCGGAGCGGGGCCGACCGCTTCGGTCCGGCCACCGACTGGACCGCGGGCCCGCACGGGGTCCCGCTGCTGGACGGCGTGCTGGCCTGGCTGGTCTGCCGGATCGTGGCCCGCGTTCCGGCGGGTGCGCACCGGGTGGTGATCGCGGAGGCGGTTGCCGGGGACCCCGTCGGGGAAGGTCGTCCCCTGCTGTACCACCAGGGGCGCTTCAACGCGTTGCGCGACTGAATCGTCCCTGCTGGGGCGGGTCCGTCCGGCGTTGGCAAGGTCACAGTTCGCCGGCCTTGCAACCGGAGGGGACCCGGGGTGTACTGGCGAGTAACATTCCCTTAGGAGCGCGGGCCGCCCCGATCGGGATCGGCCCCACATGGCGCCTATGCTGCCTGCATCAAGGCAGCACCAGTAAAGACGATGCAGTAGGAGAGCCGGCGTGAGCTTGAGGATCGTTGTCTGTGTGAAGTACGTGCCCGACGCCACCGGCGACCGGCACTTCGCCGATGACCTGACCGTCGACCGCGACGACGTCGACGGCCTGCTGTCGGAGCTCGACGAGTACGCCGTCGAGCAGGCGCTGCAGATCGCCGACGAGGCCGACGACGCGGAGATCACCGTCCTGACGGTGGGCCCCGAGGACGCCAAGGACGCGCTGCGCAAGGCGCTGTCCATGGGCGCCGACAAGGCGATCCACGTCGAGGACGACGACCTGCACGGCACCGACGTCATGGGCACCTCGCTGGTGCTCGCCAAGGCCATCGAGAAGGCCGGTTACGACCTGGTCATCACCGGCATGGCCTCGACCGACGGCACCATGGCCGTCCTCCCGGCGATCCTGGCCGAGCGCCTGGGCGTCCCGCAGGTCACCCTGCTCTCGGAGGTCAAGGTCGAGGACGGCACCGTCAAGGGCCGCCGTGACGGCGACACCGCCAGCGAGCAGCTGGAGGCCTCCCTGCCGGCCCTCGTGTCCGTGACGGACCAGTCGGGCGAAGCCCGCTACCCGTCCTTCAAGGGCATCATGGCCGCGAAGAAGAAGCCGGTCGAGGCGTGGGACCTGTCCGACCTGGAGATCGACGCGGACGAGGTCGGCCTCGAAGGCTCCTGGACCGCGGTCGACTCCGCGACGCAGCGCCCGGCCCGCACCGCCGGCACGATCGTCAAGGACGAGGGCGAGGGCGGCAAGCAGCTGGCCGAGTTCCTGGCCGGCCAGAAGTTCATCTAAGAGCTTCGGCCGCACATGCGGTCACGCCCCACCTCCCCTGACTACTTCGCTTTCGCAGGAGCATTCCCATGGCTGAAGTCCTCGTCTACGTCGACCACGTGGACGGCGCCGTCCGCAAGCCCACCCTTGAGCTGCTGACCCTCGCCCGCCGCATCGGCGAGCCCGTCGCCGTCGCCCTGGGCGCCGGCGCGGCCGACACCGCCGCCGTGCTCGCCGAGCACGGCGCGGTCAAGGTGCTCACCGCCGACGCCCCCGAGTTCACCGAGTACCTCGTCGTGCCGAAGGTGGACGCCCTCCAGGCCGCCTACGACGCCGTGTCCCCGGCAGCGGTCCTCGTCCCCTCCTCCGCCGAGGGCAAGGAGATCGCGGCCCGTCTGGCCGTCCGCATCGGCTCCGGCATCATCACGGACGCCGTCGACCTGGAGGCGGGTGACGAGGGTCCGGTCGCGACGCAGGCCGCCTTCGCCGCTTCGTTCACCACCAAGTCCCGCGTCTCCAAGGGCACTCCGGTCATCACCGTCAAGCCGAACTCGGCTCCGGTCGAGGCCGCCCCGGCCGCGGGCGCCGTCGAGGCGCTCGCCGTCACCTTCGGCGCGCTGGCCACCGGCACCAAGGTCGTCTCCCGCACCCCGCGCGAGTCGACCGGTCGCCCGGAGCTGACCGAGGCCGCGATCGTGGTCTCCGGCGGCCGCGGCGTCAACGGCGCCGAGAACTTCCACATCATCGAGTCGCTCGCCGACTCGCTCGGTGCGGCCGTCGGCGCTTCCCGCGCCGCCGTGGACGCCGGCTGGTACCCGCACTCCAACCAGGTCGGCCAGACCGGCAAGTCGGTCTCCCCGCAGCTCTACATCGCCTCGGGCATCTCCGGTGCGATCCAGCACCGCGCGGGCATGCAGACCTCGAAGACCATCGTGGCCATCAACAAGGACTCCGAGGCCCCGATCTTCGACCTGGTCGACTACGGCGTGGTCGGCGACCTCTTCGCGGTCGTCCCGCAGCTGACCGAAGAGATCCAGGCCCGCAAGGGCTGAACTCGGGTTCCGGTCGTCGACCGGACCTGACCTGCGTAGACGCTGTGCCCCGGGGCCGCGTGGTGACTCTCGCCACGCGGCCCCGTGCTGTTTCCGGCAACCATTGACGGAGCGGAATGCGCTGACTAAATTCTGCTATGCGGATCAATGCTTCCGTGTAGCGGAAAAGAGGAGAGTGCACGATGGGTCAGCAGGAGAAGGTGGCGACAAGCCTCGCAGGCGCGGTCAGCGAGGGCATCAGCGCCTCCCTCGCACCGGTGGACGCGGAACTCGCGCGCCACTACCCCGGCGACCCCGGCACCCGCCAGCCCATCCACACGGTCTACGTCCCCGGTGACGTCTTCGCCGCGGACACCATCCGCTCCTGGGGCGACCAGGCGCTGGCCGCCCTCGACGAGCACGCCCCGGACGCGGCCACCTTCGCCAAGGTACTCGGCATCAGCGACGAACTGGCGGTACCGGTCTACGACCGCGTGCGCGCCAAGCTCATCAGCGAGCCCGTCGAGGACCTCCGCGTCGACTTCGAGGACGGCTTCGGCGTCCGCTCCGACGAGGAGGAGGACCAGGCCGCGGCCCGCGCCGCCCGCCTCGTCTCGGAGGCCTTCTCCAACGGCACCAACGCCCCGTACATGGGCATCCGGATGAAGTGCATGGAGTCCAACGTCCGCGACCGCGGCATCCGCACCACGGACGTCTTCCTCTCCGGCCTGCTGGAGCACGGCGGCCTGCCCGAGGGCCTCGTCCTGACCCTGCCCAAGGTGACCTACGCCGAGCAGGTCAGCGCCTTCGTCGAGCTGCTGGAGGCCTTCGAGACCCGCCGCGGCCTGCGCCCGGGCCGGATCGGCTTCGAGATCCAGATCGAGACCAGCCAGTCCATCGTGGCCTCCGACGGCACCGCCACCGTGGCCCGGATGATCGAGGCCGCCAAGGGCCGCGCCACCGGTCTGCACTACGGCACCTTCGACTACAGCGCCTGCGTCGGCGTCTCGGCCGCCTACCAGTCCAGCGACCACCCGGCCGCCGACCACGCCAAGGCGATCATGCAGGTCGCGGCCGCGGGCACCGGAGTACGCGTCTCCGACGGCTCGACCAACGTCAAGCCCGTCGGCACCACCGAGCAGGTCCACGAGGCGTGGAAGCTGCACTACGGCCTCACCCGCCGCGCCCTGGCCCGCGCCTACTACCAGGGCTGGGACATGCACCCGGCGCACCTGCCGACCCGTTACGCGGCCGTCTTCGTCTTCTACCGCGAGGGCCTGGAAGCCGCCGCCGCGCGCCTGAAGGCCTACGTCGCCAAGATCGAGGGCGACGTCATGGACGAGCCCGCCACCGCCAAGGCACTGGCCGGGTACCTGGTCCGCGGCCTGGACTGCGGCGCGGTCGGCGCCGACGAGGTCACCGCGCTCACCGGGCTGACCCGCGCCGAGCTGGACTCCTTCGCGATCCCGCGCCGCTCGGCCACCCTGCACGCCTGAGCCGGCCCGGCGGGGCCCGGCCGGAGAGGACTCCGGCCGGGCCCCGCCGCGTTCACCCGGATCCGACGATCCAGCGGCGCAGGGTGCCGTCCCGGCCCGCCGTGGCCAGCAGGGTGCCGTCGGGGGAGAAGGCGAGGCCGTTGACGGCGCCGGTGTGCCCGGTGAGGGGGTGGCCGACCCGCTCGCCCGACGTGACGTCCCAGAGCAGCACCCTGCCGTCCTCGCCGGCGCTGGCCAGCAGCTCCCCGTCCGGCGAGAAGGCCAGGTCGTAGACGGCGCCGGTGTGCCCGGCCCCGAAGCCGGCGGAGCCGACCGGTAGGCCGGTCAGCGGCTCCCAGAACCGCACGCCGCCGTCCGCCAGGGCCGCGGCGAGCCGGCCGCCGTCGGGGGAGAAGCCGACCGCCCAGGCCGTGCCCCCGCCGAGCCGGCCGAAGCGGCCCACGAGGGCCCGCAGGTGTTTGTCCCACAGCAGGACCTGTCCGTCCGCGCCCGAGCTGGCCAGGTGCAGGCCGTAGGGCGAGTAGGCCAGCCCGACCACCTCGTTGGTGTGCTCGGTCAAGGACGCGGTGAGCTGCCCGGTGGCCCGGTCCCAGAGCCGGACGGTGGCGTCCGCACCGCCCGTCGCCATCTGCCGTCCGTCCGGCGAGAAGGCGATCTTCTTCACGGCGCCGGTGTGTCCGGTCTCGACGGCGCGCCCCGACCACGGCTCGTCCGGATCGCGCAGGCACACGGACCGTCCTACGGAGGCGGTCGCCAGCAGGCCGCCGTCCGAGGTGAAGGCGAGGGCCCAGGGCAGGGTCGGCGGGTCGACGAGCGCTTCGCCGAGGGCCCGTCCGGTGACGGGATCGTGCAGCAGCACCGACCGCTCGCCGGTGGTCGTGGCCAGCACCTGGCCGGAGGGCGCGAAGGCGACCCGGACGAGGGCGCTGCCGACCTTCACGGGCGGCAGCTGCACGGGCCGGCGGGCCCGCACCGCCGTGGCCAGCGCGCGGGTCGCGACCGTGGGCGCCGGGGCGGGGGCCGCCCGTTCGTACAGGACCACCGTCCCGTCGGCGCCGGCGGTGGCCAGCAGCCGCCCGTCGGGGGAGAAGGCCACTCCGTTGATGGCTGGGTCGGCTGGGTCGGCTGGGTCGGCTCGGTCGGCTCGGTCGGCTCCGTCGGCTCCTTCGGCTCCGTCGTGCGGGGTGAGGGGCGGGGCCGCCGGGAGCCCGGTGCGGGGGTCCCAGAGCCGGACCGTCCCGTCGGCGGAGGTGCTGGCGAGCAGCCGGCCGTCGGCGCGGAAGGCCAGGGCGTGGATCGCGCCCCGATGGCCGGCGAGCGGGACGAGCGGGAGGCCGGGCCGGGTGCCGAGCACGCCCGCGGTGCCGTCGGCACGGCCGAAGGCGACCAACCGGCCGTCCGGGGAGAGGGCCAGCACCCCCGGGGCGTCCACCCGCGGGCCGATCGGCTCCCCCGTCCCCGGGTGCGGGTGCAGCAGGTCCCACACCCGGGCGCCGTACCCGGCGCCGAGCAGGCGCCCGTCGGGGACCTGGACGAGCGTGCGCAGCTCCTGCGGGTCCTGCACCTCGGAGTCGATCAGGGCCGCGCCGTCGCCGGAGGCCGGGTTCCACAGCCGTACGTCCCCCTCGAAGTCGAGCACGGCCAGCAGGGCCGGTTCGGGGGCGGCGGCCATCATGCGGATCGGCGCGCCGGTGCCGACCAGTGGGGGTCCCGCCGGGGAGAGGGTCCCGGTCGAGAACTGGTGCACGGTGGTGCGGTTCCCGGCGTCCGTCACCAGGATCCGTCCCTCGGGGGTGAACAGCACGGGAAAGGTGCCGGGGAGCGAGGCGGCGAATTGCTTCCCCGTCGCGGTGTGCCAGATCCGAACCCGATCGTCCTCGCAGGTGGTGGCGAGCAGCCGGCCGTCCGTGGAGAAGGCCACGCTCCAGACCGCACCGGCATGGCGCGACAGGCGGTGGCGGGGGGTGAACAGGACCGGGGGCGGGGGAGGAGCCGCGGAGGCTCCCGATTCCTCGGCGTTCCCACGGCCCGCCGGGGCGCGGGCCGGCTGGGGCTCGGGGCAGGGCAGCGGCTCGGACGCGGGCACCGGCGGGGGTGCGGGTGCGGCTCCGCGCGCGGGCGCACGCCCGGCCGCCGGTACGGGCTCGGGCGCGGGTCCGGGCGCCGCCGCCCGTCGGCCCGTCGGCGCGGGTCGCAGCGCGGCGAGGGCGCGCCAGTCGCGGCGCCACCGCTCCAACTCGGGTGCGGAGTGCGGGGGCACCGCGATCTCCTGGCCGAAGGCGTCGTAGGCGTAGAGGATCCGTACGAGCCCCATCAGCGTGTCGAAGCCGAGCAGCCGCTTGCCGCTGAAGGCGTCGCTCTGGGTCGCGACCGGCAGCCGGATGCCGCTGTCGGACCGGCCCGCGCGACCCGCGAGTTCCCGGTACGAGCGGTGCCCGCGCTCGTCCCGTAGGGCGCGCAACTCCGCCGCGAAGGCCCGTAGTTCCTCGTCGAAGCTGTTCGGTGGCTCCATCGCCCACCAGGTTAGAACGGCTGCGGCCGGTCGGTCCCGGACTTCGTCGAACGGAACGGAACACCCCCGCCGTTCACGGGGGTTCGGGGTCGATCGGAAAGCGTCCGGCTTCGTTCGGTACCGGTGCTCGGGGGCCGTCCGGGCTGCTGACATCGGGGCATGACGAACCAGCCGCTCCCCGAGCCCTTCCTGACCCTGCACACCGCCTTCGTCCTTGTGACGGCCGTGCTCATCGGCTGCGCGGTGGGCGCGCTCAGCCACCTGGGAGGCGCCCATCCCGCCCTGTCCGTCCTCGCCGGGCTGACCGCGGGGGGCGGCGCGGTGCCCGTCCTGCGCAGCCTCGTCCGGTGACACCCCCTACGGGCGGACCTCGCCCGAGCCGCGGGCGATCAGGCGGGTCGGCAGCTCGATCCGCGCCGGCGGCAGGTCCGCCCCGGCCAGCCGCTGGAAGAGGCGCTCGGTCGCGACCCGGCCCAGGGCCGCCGCGTCCTGGGCGACCACGGAGACCGCGGGACGGATCAGGTCCGCCAGCTCGAAGTCGTCGAAGCCCACCAGCGCCACGGGCCGCGCCCCGGAGGCGGCCGCCGCGGCCAGGACCCGCACCGCCGTCACCGTCACCCGGTTGTTGCCCGCGAAGACGGCGGTGACCGGGTCCGGGCCCGCGAGCATGGCGGTGACCGCCGAGGTGACCCGCTCCGGGGAGGTCGGGCCGAGGGCCTCCCACGCCCCGTCCACCGCGAGCCCGGCGGCGGCCATGGCCGTGCGGTAGCCGCGCAGCCGCTCCGTGGCCGTGTGGATGTGGGGATGGTCGCCGATGAATCCGATCCGGCGGTGGCCGTGGGCGATCAGGTGGGCCACCCCGTCGCGGGCGCCGCCGAAGCTGTCCGAGAGCACCACGTCCGCGTCGATCAGGCCGGCCGGGCGGTCCACGAACACCGTGGCCACCCCGGCCCGGATCTCCGGCTCCAGGTAGCGGTGGTCGGCACCGGCCGGGATGACGATCAGGCCGTCCACCCGGCGCGCGCACAGCGCGAGCGCCAACTCCTTCTCCCGGTCCGGGTCCTCCGCACTGGAGCCGTTGATCAGCAGGGCGCCGTTGGCCCGCGCGACCTCCTCCACGGCCCGGTTGAGCGGCCCGTAGAACGGGTCGGCGAGGTCCTCCAGGACCAGTCCGATCGTCGCGGTGCGGCCCTTGCGCAGGACCCGGGCGCTGTCGTTGCGCCGGAAGCCCAGCTCGTCGATGGCGTCGTGGACCCGCTTCTCGGTGTCGGGGGTGACGCCGGGCTCGTCGTTGACGACCCGGGACACGGTCTTCAGGCCGACCCCCGCCCGGGCCGCCACGTCCTTCATCGTCGGCCGCCGGCCGTAGCGGGGCTCGGGCGAACGGCGGGAGTGCGGCACGGTGGGGAACCTCCGGTGAGGGTGGGCGCGGCGGTCGCGCGTCCGGTCGCAACGCGCTGACCTTGAGGATAAGCACCTCGGCCGATTACCGGGTTTCCGCGACGGGCTGGTGCGGGCAAGCCACTGGGGGTTCGGACGGGCCGCGGGAGTATCGGGAAGAGGGGTAATCGTGATTGTCTGGATCAACGGTGCTTTCGGGGCCGGGAAGACCAGCACGGCCCGTGAACTGACCGGGCTCCTGCCGGACGCCACTCTGTACGACCCCGAAACCGTCGGTGACGCCCTCCGGCTCCTGCTGCCGCGCGAACGGCTCGACGGGGTGGCCGACTACCAGGACCTGCCGAGCTGGCGGCGCCTGGTCGTGGACGCCGCCGCCGCGCTGCTCGCCGAGGTGGGCGGGGTGCTCGTGGTGCCGATGACCCTGCTGCGCCAGGAGTACCGGGACGAGATCTTCGGGGCCCTCGCAGCGCGCCGGATCCCGGTGCGGCACGTGCTGCTCGCTCCTGAGGAAACGATCCTGCGGGCCCGGACCGCGACCGTCGGGGGTGACGACGGCGAGGCGGGTGACGGGAGCGGTGGGCGTGACGGGAGCGACGGGGGCACCAAGGGCGACGGGGCCGGCAGAGCCGACAGGGGCCGGTCGTGGTCGCAGGCGCACTTCGCCTCCTACCGGGAGGCGCTCGGCTGGCTCACCTCGGACGCGCACGTCATCGACAACGGCGCCCTGACGGCCCGGGAGACCGCACGGTGCATCGCCGAAGCGCTGCGCTCCGACAAGGTCGCCCTCTGCGACATCGTGCAGACCCCGGAACCCACCGCGGAGACCGTCGCCGCCGGGGTGCTGCTCTTCGACGACCACGACCGGGTGCTCCTGGTGGATCCGACGTACAAGCCCGGCTGGGAGTTCCCCGGTGGCGTGGTCGAGGCGGGAGAGGCGCCCGCGCGTGCGGGGGTGCGCGAGGTCGCCGAGGAGCTGGGCGTCGTACTCGACCAGCCGCCCGGGCTGCTGGTCATCGACTGGGAACCGCCCTGCTCCCCGGCCTACGGCGGGCTGCGGCTGATCTTCGACGGAGGGCGGCTCTCCCCGGAGGCGGCGGCCCGGGTCCGGCTGCCGGGGCCCGAGCTGCGGGCCTGGCGGTTCGTCACCGAGGCCGAGGCCGCCGGGCTGCTCCCGCGACATCGGTTCGAACGTTTGCGCTGGGCCCTGCGCGCGCGGGAGCGGGCGACCGTGCTCAACCTGGAGGCCGGCGTCCCGGTCGGGGCGGGCTGAGGGCGCGCCGGCCGGGCGCCGCGATCCGGCCGCCCGCCGCCCGTCACTCGATCGGGGACCGGTCGTGCGCCGCTCAGCCGGAGGCCTCGTCCGCGGCCGCCTTCAGGGTGGCCGCGGTGTCCTCGGTGACCGGATCGCCGTGCCCGAAGCAGGCCACCGACGGGGCGAGGGAGGCGAACCGGCGCATGGACCCCAGGGCGCGACCGCGGTCCACGTTGAACACCCCGAGCATCACCTGCCCCACCGAGGCCACCGCGTCACCGGTGAACAGCACGCCGTGGTCCGGCAGATGGACTCCGATGCTGCCGTCGGTGTGCCCGGGCGCGTGCACGACGTACGCCCCGTCCCCGAAGCCCAGCGCGTCGCCGTCCCCGAACTCGCGGTCCACCGGGGTCGGCGGCGCGTCGGGCAGGGTGAGCCCGCGCTCGTAGTACGGGACCTCCCAGTCGAGGAGCACCGGCTCCGGTACCGGCAGCTCGCCGCGGATCACCGGAGCGTCGAGGCGGTGCGCCACCACCGTCGCGCCCCAGCGGGCCGCGAGCTCGCCCGCGGAGCCGATGTGGTCCCGGTGGCAGTGGGTCAGGACGATCCGCTCCAGCCCCTCGGGGCTCAGCCCGAGCGAGCGGATCGCCTCCTCGATCCCGGCGGCGGAGCCGACCGGGCCGGAGTCGATCAGGGTCAGCGCCCCACCGTCGCGCCACAGGTAGGCCTGACCGATCGGATAACGGAGCATGTGCAGCCGCTGCGGTATGACGTCCACGAGGTCCATGGGGTGAACGTACTTCTCGATGCCCCTGGTCGCGGGCCTACTTCACCCGCAGCGGAGTCCGCTCAGAGCGGACCCCGCCGCGTACGGCGTCAGCCGCGCTTGGAATCCGCGTAGTTGACCAGGAACAGCGCCTCGGCGACCGAGAGCCGCTCCAGCTCCTCGGGCGACACGCTCTCGTTGACCGCGTGGATCTGCGCTTCCGGCTCGCTCAGCCCGATCAGCAGCATCTCGGCCTCGGGGTACAGCGAGGTCAGCGTGTTGCACAGCGGAATCGATCCGCCCATGCCGCTGATCTGCATCTCCTCGCCGGGGTACGCCACTTCCATGGCCGCACGCATCGACGCGTACGCCGGGCTGTCGGTGTTCGCCTGGAACGGCTGGCCCTGGCCGACGACTTCGAGTTCGAGGCGCGCCTTCCACGGGGTGTGCGCCACCAGGTGCGCCTCCAGCAGCTTGATCGCCTCGGCGACGTCCACGCCCGGCGGCACGCGCAGGCTGATGAGCGCGCCCGCACCGGCGTGCACCGACGGGGTCGCGCCGACCACCGGCGGGCAGTCGATGCCCAGCACGGTCACGGCCGGACGGGCCCACAGCCGGTCCGCGACCGTGCCGTTGCCGATGAGCTCGACGCCGTCGAGCACCCGGGCGTCGCCGCGGAAGTCCGCCTCCGGGTACTGCAGGCCCTCCCACACGGCGTCCGAGGCGAGCCCGTCCACGGTGGTCGAACCGTCGGCCGCGCGCAGCGAGTCCAGCACCCGGATCAGCGCGGCGAGCGCGTCCGGCGCGGCCCCGCCGAACATCCCGGAGTGCAGGTTCCCGCCCAGGGTGTCCACCTTGACCTTGAGCAGGGTCATCCCGCGCAGGGTCGCGGTCACCGTCGGCAGCCCGAGCCGGAAGTTGCCCGCGTCACCGATGACGATGGTGTCGGCGGTCAGCAGCTCCGGGTTGGCCTCGGCGTACTGCTGGAGGCCGCCGGTGCCCTGCTCCTCGGACCCCTCGACGATCACCTTGACGTTGACCGGCACACCGCCATTGGCCTTGAGCGCGCGCAGGGCGAGCAGGTGCATGATGAACCCGCCCTTGCAGTCGGCCGCGCCGCGCCCGTACCAACGGCCGTCGCGCTCGGTCAGCTCGAAGGCGGGGGAGATCCACGCGGCGTCGTCGAGCGGCGGCTGGACGTCGTAGTGCGCGTAGAGCAGCACGGTCGGGGCGTCCGTCGGGCCCGGCAGGAAGCCGTACACCGACTGCGTGCCGTCCGGGGTGTCGAGCAGTGCCACGTCCTGGAAGCCCTCGGCCCGCAGCGCGTCGGCGACCCAGTTCGCGGCGCCCTCGCTCTCGCTCTTGGGGAACTGGGCCCAGTCCGCAACCGACTGGAAGGCCACCAGCTCGGCCAGCTCCTGCTTGGCGCGGGGCATCAGCGAGGCGACGGTCTCGACGATCGGATCGGTCGGCATGGGCACGCTCCTTTTGGGTGCGACGTTGGTCTGCGTAAGAGTGTGGACAGGGGCGGGGTGCGTACACCGGGTTACGGCGTATGACGGTCCGATCCTCCCACAGCGGGGTGAGCCGGACTCGCGCCGTAGGATTTCCCCGGCATCGGGACCCCGGGACCGTCGGGGCCGTCGGGACCATCGGGACCAACGCGTGATCAGGAGCAGCAGCACATCGTGAGCAGCGACGACGTACACGGCGCGGGCAATGCGGGCGACGCAGGCCAGGCGGGCGGGGCGGGGCAGGACGCGCAGGGGGCGGGCGAAGTGGCGGAGGTGACCGGTACGGCGGCCGGGCGGCCGGAAGGGGCCCGGGAGCAGCAGGAGTCGGGAGGGGAGCAGCGGCCGAACGTTCCGCAGGAGTCGGGCGGGCAGGAGCCGTCGGGCGAGCAGGAGGGGGCGGAGGAGCCCCTGATCGCGGAGGCGCTCCGGAGCACGCAGGAGGATTCCGGCGAGGTCTGGGACGTGATCGTGGTCGGCGCCGGGCCGGCCGGAGCATCGGCCGCGCACGCCGCGGCCGCCGCGGGCCGGCGGGTGCTGCTGCTGGAGAAGGCCGAACTGCCGCGCTACAAGACCTGCGGCGGCGGCATCATCGGGCCTTCGCGGGACGCGCTGCCGCCGGGCTTCGTGCTGCCGTTCAAGGACCGCATCCACGCGGTGACCTTCTCGCTCAACGGCAAGCTGACCCGTACCCGGCGCTCCAAGAGCATGCTGTTCGGGCTCATCGACCGGGCCGAGTTCGACGCCGCTCTGGTCGCCGAGGCCGAGAAGGCGGGCGCGACCGTGCGCACCGGTACGGCCGTGACCCGCGTCGAGCAGCACGGTCCGGCGGTGCCCGACCGGCGCACCGTCGCGGTGGTGCTGGGCAGCGGGGAGACCGTGCTGGGGCGTGCCGTGATCGGCGCGGACGGCAGCGCGAGCCGGATCGGCGCCCACGTCGGGGTCGAGATGGACCAGGTCGACCTGGGTCTCGAAGCGGAGATCCCGGTCCCGCCGACCGTGGCCGAGGACTGGAAGGGGCGGGTCCTCATCGACTGGGGCCCCCTGCCCGGCAGTTACGGCTGGGTCTTCCCCAAGGGCGATGTCCTCACCGTCGGCGTGATCTCGGCGAAGGGTGACGGCGCCGCGACCAAACGCTACCTGGAGGACTTCATCGCCCGACTCGGGCTGGCCGGTTTCGAGCCCGCCGTCTCCTCGGGGCACCTGACCCGCTGCCGCACGCCGCAGTCGCCGCTCTCGCGCGGCCGGGTGCTCGTCGCGGGCGACGCGGCCGGGCTGCTGGAGCCGTGGACCCGGGAGGGCATCTCCTTCGCGCTGCGCTCCGGGCGGCTCGCGGGGGAGTGGGCCGTGAAGATCTCCGAGGCGCCGGACGCGGTGGACGCCCGCCGCCAGGCCCTCAACTACGCCTTCGCGGTCAAGGCCGGGCTCGGCGTCGAGATGGGCGTGGGCAAGCGCATGATGGGCGTCTTCGTGTCCCGGCCGGGTGTGCTGCACGCCGCGCTCATCGGCTTCGGGCCGGCCTGGCGGGCCTTCGCCCGGATCACCCGGGGCTCGACGAACCTGGCCGACCTGGTGCGTACGTACCCGCTGGCCCGCAAGGCGCTGCACGCGCTCGACCGCCGGCAGGAGCAGGGGCAGGGGCAGGGGCGGGCGTAGGCCTAGGGGGTGCGGGTGCGAGCGCGCGCGTGGGTGCTCGCCCGTACCTCCTGCGCGCGGGTGCCCGTACGCCTACGGGCACACCTACGGGTGGGGCCGGCGGGGTCGGTCGGCTCGACCACCGTGAAGCCGCGGACCGTGCGGCCCACCCGGAGCCCGCCGCCCTGCCCCGCTCGCTCCGGCGCCGCGTCCCGGGGCGGAGCGGAGGGTCGCGGACTTCGTCAGGTGACGGACGATCACATGACCCGCTCACCCGCTCACCCGGTCACCCGCAGACCCGCTGACGCACCGAGACGCCCGGTGCACTGACAAGCCGACAAGGTGACAAGTCGCTTGTCTGTTCCTCGCATCGAGAGAACCGGTTCTCCAGCCCCCGGTCCCCGGCCCCCTCTAGTCTTCCTCGCGGCGGCGACCCGTCGCCCAGACGCCTGCCGGAGGAAGGGATCACCATGGCCACGACCCGCGCATCGAGGGTCCTCTACGCGGTCCTGACGGTTGCCGTCCTCGCGGCGCCGGCGCCCGCGATCTGTTCGGCCGCGGAGGGTTCGGCGGGCGCCTCCAAGCGGGCCCCGGCCGCGTCCGGACCGGCGCCCGCCCCCAGGCCGAGCGAGCCGGTCCGGGCCCGGATACCCGGGGTGCGGGGCATGGACGTCGCGGTTCCGGCGTACGTGTGGGCCGACGACCCGATGCTGGACGAGCTGACCGCCACCGGCCCGGCCGCCTCCGTGGTCGTCCTCAATCCCGGCAACGGCGACGCCCCCTTCGACGCACCGTGGCGGGCCCGCGCCGACGTCCTGCGCGGCGGCACCACCGCCAACGGCGAGCGTACCAAGGTGCTCGGCTACGTCCACACCGACCACGGCAAGCGGCCGCCGGCCGAGGTCAAGGCGTCCGTGGACAACTACCTCAGGACCGCGGACGGCCGACTGCACGTCGACGGCATCTTCTTCGACGTCGTCAGCCGTGACTGCGGCCCGGCCAATGCCACGCGCGACCTCTACGCGGACTACCGCCGCTACGTCCAGGAAGCGATGCGGGCGGTCGACCCGGCCGCCCCCGACCTGGTGGTCGACAACCCCGGCACCGCCATCGCCGACTGCTACCTCGAACCCGGCCACCGCACCGCCGACGTCTTCGTGACCTTCGAGGACACCTACGCCGCCTACACCGGCAGCGGTTGGCTCGGCGGGAACGTCTTCGACGAACGGACCGGTTACCGGGCGGGCGCCGAATTCGATCCGAGCGGGACCGCCTTCTGGCACCTGGTGCACGACGTCCCGGACGCCGCCGCGATGCGCACGACCCTGCGCACGGCCTTCGACCGCGGCGCGGGCTACGCGTACGCGACGAGCACGGCCATGCCCAACCCCTGGAACGCCAGCCCGGATTGGGAGTTCCGCCCGCAGACCACCTACGCGGCCACCCTCGGCTGACCCGGGCTGGGCTGCGGTCAGTCCTCCAGCCCGAACCGGCGCGCGGCCTGCTGTTCCTGGGCCAGCCGGCGCAGGCTCAGCAGCACGGGTTCGAAGAGCACGGCCGAAGCCACCGCGGATTCCACCTGCTCCACCGGGCCGTGCAGCCGCTCCAACCGGTCCAGGTCGTGGATCGCGGTCTGTTCCATCTGGAGTGCGTACGGGGCCAGGTCGGCCGCGTCGAGCGGGTAGCCGAGCCGGTGCAGCGAGGCCACCGAGGCGACCAACTCCCGGTAGACCGGCGAGAGCCAGCCGATCTGCGCCGCGTCGCTCCAGCCGAGTTCCGCGAGCATCCGGTCGACCTCCTCGCGGGCCGCGGCCACGTCCGGGTCGTCGGGCTCGGGCTCGGCGGCCCGGGGCAGGGCCCAGAGCGCGGCCCCGAGGCGGGTGGTCCGGCCGAGCGAGGCGTCGTCGACCTGTGCCAGTACCTCGCGCACGGTGGCCACGGGCATCCGTCCCACCTGGATCATGGCCCGCACCAGCCGCAGCCGCCGCAGGTGCGACGCGTCGTACTCGGCCTGTGTGGCGTTGATCCGCCGGCCAGGAGCCAACAGGCCTTCGCGCAGGTAGTACTTGATGGTCGCGAGCGAGACCTGGCTCTGCTCGCTCAGGTCCGCGAGGCGCATCGGTGATCCTTCCCCTGGTTCTCCGCTGTGGGCTTGTGGGCGTCATTGAATAGTGTAACTATCCCATCCGAAAGGATAGTTGGACTATCCAAAGCAGGGCGGTGGGCCCCGGCCCCGTCCGTCCCGTCACCAGGGGGTGGCATGTCCGCGAGACCGATTCCCGGCCGCACGACGGCCGCTGCCGAAGGGGAGATCGTCGTCTTCCTGATCGGCATGCGGATCAATCACTTCCGGGCGCCGCACCAGTGGGTTCCCGTGTTCGTCGGAATGCTCCGGATGCTGCGCGAGCTGAAGGGGATCCCGGGCAGTGGACTGCTGGGCCACCAACTCCTCAGCGGTTCCCCGCGCACCTACTACGTGGTCCAGTACTGGGAGTCCAAGGAGAAGCTGCTGGACTACGCGGCCGCCCCGGACCGGCTGCACCGCAAGGCCTGGGCGATGATCAACCGCTTCGAGCGCGGGTCCCGCCAGCACGTGGGGATCTGGCACGAGACCTACGTGGTCCCCGCCGGGTCGTACGAGTCGATCTACGGGGACATGCCGCCCTACGGCCTGGCCGCCGCCACCGGGTCCCTTCCCGTCGAACGACGCGGGGTCACCGCCCGCGAGCGCTTCGCCAGCGGGGCACAGGACTGACCGGCACAGGACTGACCGGCGCGGGGCTGATCGGCACGGGGCGGCGGCCCGCTCCGCGCCGCCGATCGGCCTTGCGCGCGGCGATCATCCCTGTGCACGCCGGTCGGCCCGCGCGGGCCGTCCGGCGGGGCGTGGCGGCGACGTCAGATGCCCGCCGTCTCCTGCCAGAGCTTGACCAGCGAGGCGTCGCCGCTCACCGCGGCGCCGTCCAGCGGAGCGCGGTTCCAGAGGGCCGCGTACAGCCACGCCGCCCCGCCCTTCACCTCGCAGTCCGCGGGACCCGCGTCACCGCGGACCGTGACCGCGGGCTCGGACGACAGGCGTACGGTCCAGGCGTCGCCGGTGTCGGAGGCGCGCAGCCGCAGCACCCGCGGCTCCGGGGTGCGCACCCGGCTGCGCGGCCGCGCGTGGAATCCGGTGAGCACCTCGTCCACCCCGTCCGCGGCGAACCGCGCCTCCACCGGCGAGGGTGCGGCGCCGAGCGCGCCCTGCGCGTCCATCCGGTGCACCGTCGTCTCGTGCGCCTGACGCCGTGCCCAGAAGGCCAGCGGGGAGGGTGGGTCCGTCGGCAGGAAGGTCCAGCACCGCACGTCGGCGGGCGCCTCCGTCAGGGTCCGCACCAGCGCGGCGTGCCCCTCGCGGAACCAGGCCACCAGCGGAGCGCCGGTCAGCTCCGGGGCCTCCGGGAAGGGCACGGGCTCGGTCAGGGCGCCCGCGACCATCCCCGCCGCCCACCGGTGCACCGACCCCGTGTGCCGCAGCAGGTCGGCCACGCGCCAATCGGGACAGAACGGCACCAGGGCCTCCGGGCCCGCCTCTTCGGCCGCGTCGGCCATCAACCGGCCTTCACGGTCAAGCGTGTTCACGTAATCGATGATCTCCATGCGGCGAGTGTGCCAGGGGGCGCCGACAATGGGTCCATGGAGCGGCCCCCCTCTCGCGACCTCCCCCCGGACCCGGACCCGCGCCCTGCCCCGAGCCCTGCCCCGAGCCCGGCCCCGCACCCGGCCCCGCACCCGGACCTGCCGCCGGGGCGGCCGGCGGAGCTCTTCCCGCGCGAGCGGACCGAGATCGCGCCCGGCGCGGTCCACGTGCCCGACTGGCTCGAACCGGAGCGCCAGCTCGCCCTGCTGACCGCCTGCCGCGCGTGGGCGCGCCCGCCCGCCGGACTGCGCACGGTCCGCCTCCCCGGCGGCGCCGCGATGACCGCCCGCCAGGTCTGCCTGGGGCTGCACTGGTACCCGTACGGCTACGCCCGGACCGTCGTGGACGGGGACGGGGAACCGGTCAAGCCGATGCCCGACTGGCTCGCCGAGCTGGGCCGGGAGGCCGTGGCCGCGGCCGGAGCCGGAGCCGGGGCGGCTCCCCCCGAACCGGGCGACCCGGCGGCGTACGACATCGCGCTGATCAACTTCTACGACGCCGACGCCCGGATGGGCATGCACCGCGACGCCGAGGAGCGCTCCCCGGCGCCGGTGGTCTCGCTCAGCCTCGGCGACAGCTGCGTGTTCCGCTTCGGCAACACCGTCTCGCGCGCTCGCCCGTACCGGGACGTGGAGCTGCGCAGCGGCGACCTGTTCGTCTTCGGCGGTCCGGCCCGAAGGGCCTTTCATTCGGTGCCCAAAGTCCTGCCGGGGACGGCTCCGCCCGCCCTGGGCCTGACCGGGCGCCTCAACATCACGCTGCGCGTCAGCGGGCTGGGCTGAAGGTCGGCGCCCGGGCCCGGCCGATCATGCGAGGATCGCTGTCATGAACGGCAACACGACCCCGCGGCGGGCGGGGGATGTGACCACGGACGTGACGGACGTGACGGACGTGACGGGCACGTCCACGCGGACCAAACTGGAGCGGGGTCGCGGCGCGCTCGGCCCGGCGCTGGAACTGGTGCACACCGGCCGGGCCCCGACCCGCGCCGTCCTCACGGCCGAGCTGGGCGTGACCCGGGCCACCGCCGGAGCCGTCGCCGCCGAGCTGGAGGCGCTCGGTCTGATCCGCGTCGATTCCCGCCCCGGCGGTGCCGGCGGCGCCCAGGGCCGCCCGTCGCACCGGCTGTCGGTGGACGAGAACGGGCCGGTCGTCCTGGCCGCGCAGGTCCACCCGGACGGGTTCCGGGCCGCGCTGGTCGGGCTCGGTGGGCACATCGTGGCCACCGCCCCCGGCAAGGTGGAGGTCACCGCCGACCCGGCCCAGGTGCTGGGCGCGGTCGTCGAAGCGGGCGCCGCGCTGCTGGCCAGCAGCGGGCGCCGGTGCGTGGGCGCCGGCCTCGCCGTGCCGTCCGCGGTCGCGGAGCCCGACGGCACGGCGCTCAACCCGCTGCACCTGGCCTGGCCCGCCGGCTCGCCGGTACGGTCCATCTTCGCGCGGTGCGTCCGCGCGGCCGGGATCGAGGGACCGGCCCTGACCGGCAACGACGTCAACCTCGCCGCGCTGGCCGAACACCGCCACGGCGCCGGGCGCAGCGCCCAGCACCTGCTCTGCGTGGCCACCGGACACCGCGGCGTCGGCGGCGCACTCGTCCTCGACGGGCGCCTGCACAGCGGGAGTTCGGGCCTGGCGCTGGAGGTCGGCCACCTCACGGTGAACCCGGAGGGCCGGGCCTGTCACTGCGGCAGCCGCGGTTGCCTGGACGTGGAGGCCGACCCGCTGGCCTTCCTGACGGCGGCGGGCCGCGTCCCCGGCCCCGAGGTCTCGCTGCTCCAGCAGGCCCGCGACCTGCTGCGCGCGGAGTACGCCGACCCCTCCGTGCGGGGGGCGGCGGAGGAGCTCATCGACCGGCTCGGGCTCGGGCTCGCCGGCCTGGTGAACATCCTGAACCCGGACCGGATCATCCTGGGCGGCCTGCACCGCGAGCTGCTCCAGGCGGACCCGGACCGGCTGCGCGCGGTGGTCGCGGACCGCAGCCTGTGGGGCCGCAGCGGCGGGGTGCCGATCCTGCCGTGCACCCTGGACCACAACAGCCTGGTCGGCGCGGCCGAGCTGGCCTGGCAGCCCGTCCTGGACGACCCGCTCGGCGCTCTGGGGGCAGCGGCCTGATCCGGCCGCGCCCGCCGGGCCGACGGGCGCGACGGACGCCGCGGGGCGCTCTCATCCCGGGGCGGGGCCCAGGGCGCCCAAGGGCGCGGTTCCGGCCACCGGGCCCGCCGCCGTGACGGCCACGGCGTGGCCGGTCGCCGTGCCGCCCACCGCGCGGCCCGTCGCCGTGCCGCCCGCCGGGTGCCCCGCCGCCACGGCGACCGAGACCGGCACCGGCACCGCCACCGGATGCGGCAGCGGTTCCACGGACGGCTCGACGACCGGATCCGCGGGCGGCCCGGCCGGTGGCCGCGACGGCGGCCGGGCCGGGTGCCGTGCGGGCTGCTGGGCGGGCTCGTGGGCCGGCTGCTGGGCGGGCGGTGCGGTGACGCCGGTCGCGAGGGTGACCGGCGGCGCCGTCGGCCGTCGTAGCGGCACGGGACGGATCCGCACCGGAGCGGCGGGTGCGGCGGCCGCCGGTTCCGCGCGGAGCGAGAACCAGACCACCTTGCCCCGGCTGTCCGGCTGCGGCCGGGAGCCCCAGGACTCGCTGACCGCCGCTATGAGCGCGAGGCCGCGGCCACAGGTCTCCAGCGGGTCCGCGTCCCGGGCCACGGGCAGTCTGGGATCGCTGTCGTGGACCGAGACCGTGAGTCTGCCGAGCCGCAGCTCGATCTCGACCCGGCACGCCTTGTCCGGCTGCGCGTGGCGGTGGACGTTGCTGAGCAGCTCCGTCACGCCGAGCGCAGCCCGGTCTATGAGCGGATCGAGCTGCCAGTGGCGCAGTTGTGCAGAAACGATTCGGCGGACCTGGCCGATCCGCTGTGGCATGGCCTGCAATGCGACGACGCAGTGCCTGCGTGGAGGACTGATCACGGCTGCGACTCCCCGACATGAGTGTTACGGGTGCTGCACCCTCTGTGACGCCCCACCAGAGTCACCCACCGTGCGCCGGCATGCAACCGAAGGCAACCAAAAGGCATTCGCATGGAACCCCAAAGTGACTGTTTGTGCAGGTGAGGGGGGTACATTGCGAAAGCGGGGGGAGGCAGAGACACGGCACGCACAGAGGAGCAAGGCGCATGAGCACCACCGGTACGACGAGCACCACCGTCGACGTCGACCGAAGCGACGCCGACTACCGGGCCTGGCTGAAAGAAGCCGTCCGCAAGGTCCAGGCGGACGCCAACCGCTCCGCCGACACGCACCTGCTGCGCTTCCCCCTCCCGGAGGAGTGGGGCATCGACCTCTACCTCAAGGACGAGTCCACCCACCCGACGGGCTCGCTCAAGCACCGCCTCGCCCGGTCGCTGTTCCTCTACGCCCTGTGCAACGGCTGGATCAGGCCCGGCCGTCCGGTGATCGAGGCGTCCTCGGGCTCCACCGCGGTCTCCGAGGCGTACTTCGCCAAGCTGATCGGGGTCCCGTTCATCGCCGTGATGCCGCGCACGACCAGCCCGGAGAAGTGTCGGCTGATCGAGTTCCACGGCGGCGAATGCCACTTCGTCGACGACTCGATGAAGATGTACGAGGAGTCGGCGCTCCTCGCCGCGCAGACCGGCGGCCACTACATGGACCAGTTCACCTACGCCGAGCGCGCCACCGACTGGCGGGGCAACAACAACATTGCAGAATCGATCTATCAGCAGCTGCGCCTGGAGCGGTACCCCGAGCCCACCTGGATCGTGGCCACGGCCGGCACCGGCGGCACCTCGGCGACGATCGCCCGCTACGTGCACTACATGCAGCACGACACCCGCATCTGCGTACCGGACCCGGAGAACTCCTGCTTCTTCGACGGCTGGACGCACCACGACCCGGACGCGAGCAGCGACTGCGGCTCGCGCATCGAGGGCATCGGCCGCCCGCGCATGGAGCCGAGCTTCGTGCCCGGCGCGATCGACCGCATGATGAAGGTGCCGGACGCGGCGAGCGTGGCGGCCTGCCGCGCGCTGGAGCAGGCCATCGGCCGCAAGGCCGGCGGTTCCACGGGCACCGGCCTGTGGAGCGCGCTGAAGATCATCGCGGAGATGGTGGCCGAGGGGCGCACGGGCAGCGTCGTCACCCTGCTCTGCGACCCGGGCGACCGCTACCTCGACAAGTACTACTCGGACGAGTGGGTGGCCGCCCAGGGCCTGGACCTGGCCCCCTACGCCAGGACCATCGAGGCCCTGCTGGCCTCGGGCGGCTGGTACGAGCCCGTGGCCTGACCGTACCGAGACCCTGACGAACGGGCCCTGGGCGGGGCCGCGTCGGCTGAATACGCTGGGCCGACGCGTGATCACGAACGAGCCCCGGGGGCGCCATGACGGGCAGGGACTGTGCGGGCGGTACGCACGGTGCGGGCGGTACGCATGATGCGGGCAGTACGCATGGTGCGGCCGGTACGAGCGGTGCGGCCGGTGCGGCCGGTGCGGGCAGTGTGGCCGGTACGGGCGGTGCGGATGATGCGGCCGTTTCGGGCGGCGGACCGCTGTGTTGCCCGCGGTGCGGGCGCGACGGCGAGGTGACGGGCGTCGCCGCCGCCTACCTGGCGGCGAAGGCCAGCACCCGCGACGAGTGGACCGACGGCGACGGCACCCGCAAGACGTCCGTCCGCGAAGGGAATTCGGCGCTGGCGAAGGGTCTGGCCCCGGTGCCGCCGGACCCGGCCACCGACTCCGTCGGGTGCCTGGGCGGCACCCTCGTCCTGGTGTCGCTCGGCACGTTCCTGTGGGGTGCGATCGCGGGCGGCTGGTTCGGTCGCGAGTCCGGCGGCTGGTGGGTCGCACAGGACCACGGCGAAAGGCGGTTCGTGACCGAACTCCCCATGGCCCACCTCGCCTGGATCTCGGGGATCGCGCTCCTCGCGGCCGCGGCCCTGTTCTTCGCCGTCGGCCGGGTGGAGGCGGCCCGTCGCCGGCGCACCGCCCGGGGTCGGTCCGCCGCCGAAGCCCTCTGGTCCGAGGGGTGGTTCTGCGCCCGGTGTGCGGGCGTGTACTTCGCCCGCGCCGGCGAGGACCGCGGACCGTCCCTGAACCTGCGGGAGTTCCGCACCCGCGTCTGGGGAGCGGGCGGGTACGCGGACCTGGTCGACCGGTACCCGACGACCTGAGGACGCGCGGGCCCGTACGCGGCCCCGCGGAGGCCTGCCGCCCCGCGGAGGCCTACTGGCCCGCGGACCGCTGCGCCGCGGCCAGCCGGGCGTCCAGGGTCCGGACGGCCGTGCGGAACGAGTGCCCCAGGCCCGGCCGGGCGGCGGCCAGGCCCAGCCGGAAGGGCGTGGAGCCGTCCGCGGCGAAGGTCCACCGGATCTGCGTGCCGGAGCCGGACGCGGTCAGCAGCCATTCCTCCAACAGGGCGCGCATGCCGGGGACGTTGGTCTGGTCGACCCGGTAGGCGTACCGCCGCTCGGCGTCCGCCGCCATGATCGTCTCCTGGAAGCGCACTCCTCCCAGCAGCTTGATCTCCCGACCCGCGCCGCCGTGCGTCGGCCGGGCGAGGGTCACCGCCCGGAACCAGGACGGCCACCCCGTCACCTCCTCCGCCAGCGCCCGGTACACCGATTCCGGCGGAGCGGCCGCTCGGGCGGTGTACACCAGGCGTACGGGCGCGGTCTCGATGAAGTCCAGCCCCACGGGGCGCAGTCGGCGGGCCATGACGGAACTCCCTTGTGGTGAGAGGGGAACACGCGTGCGCGTCACCATATCTGTCCCACCGTCAGATGTCTGCGTCAGCCCTCCGGGTACTGGGCAGGGGGCTCCGCGCGCGGGATGCTGGCTCCGTGGCGCCGCGCCCCGAGAGTGGAGGCCATCGTGCCGGACATCCCCACGCCCCGTCCCCGCCCCGCTCCTTCGGCCACCCCGGACCTCCTTCCTCCCGACCAGGTCGCCGGCGCCGACCCCGGTCCTGGCCCCGATCCCGATCCCGGCCCCGGCCCCGGTCCTGGCCCCGGCCCCGGTCCCGCCCTCGCCGCCGCCCCGCTCGCCGGGCCGCTCGCGCTCGAACTGCTCGTCCACGGGGTCGCGGGCGCCGCGCCCGAGGAACTGCTCGGCGATCCGCGCACCGTCCGCGTCACCGGGGACTCCACCGCCGCCGTCTTCCGGCGCAGCGACGACGCCGACGCCGAGGCCCACCCCGAGCGCTACACCGGCCGCCCGGTGCCCGAGGTCTACTGCTGGTCCCGGCTCACCTCGGGCAACGGCGCCCGGGCGCTGTGGCTGCTCCTCCTGCCGTTCATGGTGGCCAACCTCGCCCACTGGGCCCGGCCGCCCGCGCCCGCCGGGTCCGCCCGCGCGGTGCGCGCCTACGGGGTCCTCGTCCGGGTCGTCGCGCTGAGCCTCACCGTGCTGCTGATCGCCGCGGCCTGCGAGGTCTCCCTCGACCTCTTCGCCTGGCAGTGCGCGGGCTCGCCGCACTGCGCCGCGTCCCGCTCCTGGCTCGCGGTCCTCTCGCCCGAGCGCGGCGGCTGGTGGTCGCAGCCGGGGCGGCGCCTGGCCCTGGGCGCCCTGGTCCCGGCCGGGCTGACCTGGCTGCTCTGGTACCTCTCGAACCGCACGTGGAGCGCCTATGAAGCCCAGCCGCCGCCCCCGACCGCCCCCGACCCCGACGAGGCGGAGGAGGACGCGGAGGGCGGCGCCCCCGCGCTCGGCCGGCCCGGATTCTGGTACGGGCGACGGATCGTGGCCCGGCTGCGGGCCGCCCACACCGCCGCGGGGTTGCTGACGGTCGCGGCGGCCGTCGCCGTGCCGACCCTGCGCCACGACGCCCACGCGGCCGGAGCCGGCCTTCCGGCCGGACCGGGCCGGATCGCGCAGGCCCTGCTCGTGGCCGGGGGCGCCGTGGTGCTCTGGGTCGTCTGCCGGCGCGGTCGCTCCGAATCGCGGGCCGACCAGCGGGTGGACCGCGCGGTGGTCACCTGGCTGCCGGGGTGCGCGCTGGCCGTGCTGGCCGCCGTGCTCTGCTACGCCTGCTGGTCCCGGCCGGGGTGGACCTCCACGGGCCGGCTCCCGGGGGACCTCGTCTTCGGATGGCTCGCGCTCGCCCAGGGCGGCTGCGTCCTGGCCCTCTCGGCCGTCGCCCTGCACCTGCACCGCCGGGGCGCGGGAGGCGTGCTGCACGGGCTGGGCGGCCCGGCCGTGGCGATGCTCGCGTGCGCGCTGGGCGGGGTGATGTCGGCCGGGGTCGCGCAGCGGGTGGGCGACTGGCTGGGGGAGACCGGAACCCCGGCCCCCGGTGCGGAGGCGGGCACGGGGGCGGCGGTGGGCGCTTCCGCGGGGGTCGGCGCGTTGGCCGGACCGCCCGTGCTGCTGTCCTGGCAGGCCGCCGTCCTGCCACCGCTGCTCCTGGTGTTGCTCCTGGCCGCGAGCTGGTTCGCGGTGCGCGGCGCCCGGGCCCGGCGCGCGACGGCCGTGACGGTCGCCGCCGAGTACCCGGGCGCCCGGCCGGACCGGGCGCGCAGCCGCCGGATCGCGGGGGCCCGGGCCGCCGCGGCGCTCACCGACTCGGCGCCGTGGTTCATCGGCGCGGTCTCCACCGTCACGCTGGTCCTCGGCGCGGGCGCCGTCGCCGGTGCCTGGCTCAGCGGGCGGGTCCCGGGCGAGGCCGCCCGGCACGCCACGCCCGTCCTGGAGGACGCCGCCCGGGGCGCGCAGGACGCCGGCTCCTGGCTGGTCGGCTTCGGCTTCGTCCTGTTCGTCACCCTGGGCCGCCGCGCCTACAAGGACGCCTCGGCCCGCCGGACCATCGGCATCCTCTGGGACGTGGGCACCTTCTGGCCCCGCGCGGCGCACCCCTTCGCCCCGCCCTGCTACGCCGAGCGCGCCGTGCCCGACCTGACCTGGAGGATGACCACCTGGACCGGGCGGACCGGCGGCCGACTGGTCCTCTCCGGTCACTCCCAAGGCAGCGTGCTCGCGGCCGCCGCCGTCTGGCAGCTGCCGCCGCAGGTGCGCCGCCGGGTCGCGCTGCTGACGTACGGCTCACCGCTGGCCCGGCTCTACGGGCGTTGGTTCCCCGCGTACTTCGGGCCCGGCCCGCTCGCCGCCCTGCACCGCGAGGTGGAGTGCTGGCGCAACCTCTGGCGCGCCACCGACCCGATCGGCGGGCCGGTCCTGGAGGCGGGGGAGCGGGACGTGGACCGGGGGCCGCTGGCCGATCCGGTCGCCTACGGACGTACCGCCCTGCACCCCTTGCCCGCACCCGTCCTCGGGCACTCCGATTACCAGGCGGACCCGGCCTTCGCCGCCGAACGGGCCGCGCTGCTGGCCCGCCTCCTCCTCGCGGACCGCCCGGTGGACGCCGAGGAGCGCGTCGACGAGGGGCTCAGCGAGGGGCTCAGCAAGGCGAGGGGAGCAGCGGAAGGTCCGCCACGAACAGCAGGGTGAGGTCGTCGGTGGTCGGCTCCGACAGCTGGGCCACCCGCCCCGCGTGCCGCTCGACCATCGACTCGAAGGTCTGGCGGGCGGTGCGGCCGTTGCCGAAGGCCGCACCCTTCGGCAGCTCGGTGAAATAGGTCAGCAGGGCCTCGACGGTGCCCTCGCCGAGGCGGTACTCGTGCTCCTCCGCCTGCTGTTCCACGATCCGCAGCAGCTCGTGCGGGCCGTAGTCGCCGAAGGTGATGGTCCGGGAGAACCGCGAGGCCACCCCGGGGTTGACCGTCAGGAAGCGGTCCATCTCCGCCGTGTAGCCGGCGACGATGACCACCACCGCGTCCCGGTGGTCCTCCATCAGCTTCACCAGCGTGTCGATCGCCTCGCGCCCGAAGTCCCGGCCCGAGTCCTCGGGGGCCAGCGCGTACGCCTCGTCGATGAAGAGGACGCCGCCCCTCGCCCGGTCGAAGGCCTCCTGGGTACGGATGGCCGTGGACCCGATGTGCTCGCCGACCAGGTCCACCCGGGACACCTCGACCAGGTGCCCCCGCTCCAGCACCCCGAGCGAGGCCAGGATCTCCCCGTAGAGGCGGGCGACGGTGGTCTTGCCGGTACCGGGGGAGCCGGTGAAGACCAGGTGGCGGCGGACGGAGGCGGCTTTGAGGCCGGCCCGCTGCCGGCGGCGGCCGACCTCGATCATGTCCGTCAGGGCGCGTACCTCGCGCTTGACGCTGTCCAGGCCCACCAGGGCGTCGAGCTGCCCGAGCACCTCGCCGGAGCCGCGGGCCGCCGCACCGGACTGCCCCTCGCCGTCGGTGGCCCGCTGTTCCGGAACCGGGGTCTGCGGGTGCGCGGCGCCGGCGCCGCTGCTCCCCGCACCGGCCGGAGCCGTCGCAACCGTCAGCGGTACGCCGCCCCGCGCACCCGCGCCCGCGCCGGTACCGGCCCCCGCGCCCGCCGCGGACGCCGTGCCCAGGACCCCGGCGCGCACGGCGGCCTCGTCGCTCGTGCAGTCCTCGGAGAGCGGGCCCTCCTCGGCGAACTCGTAGCCCCCGCGGGAGCAGCGCTCGGTGTGGCAGCGGGTCAGCGAGGTCCGGCAGCCGTCGATGACGTGGAAGCCGAAACCCGAGCTGCCGCTCACCCGGCAGGCGTGGAAGGTGCCCCGGCCGCCCGCCGAGACGTAGAACCCGGCCTCGGCGGCCGAGCTGACGGTGCAGCGCTCCAGCGCGGGATCGGCGCCCTTGGTGACGATCACGCCCGTCTGCACCGAGTCGATGGTGCAGTTGGCCAGGGTGCCGCCGCTCCCGTGGTCGCGGAACCAGGCCCCGGTCGCGGCCTCGCGGATCCGGCAGTCGTCGAGTTGGGCGGTGGCGCCGTCGCTGACGGAGACGGCGGTGTTGCGCACCTGGGACAGGTCGCTGTCGACCACGTCGACGCGCGAACCCCGGTCCAGGACGAAGAGCGCGTCCGGTACGTCGTGCACCCGGCACGAGTCGAGGGACGCCGTCGCCCCGTCGCTGATCCACACCGCCGGGTAGTCGCCCGTACTGTCGTGGATCTCGCAGGACTCGGCGTCCACCCGGGTGCCCGGGTCCCACACCGACAGGCCATTGCGGCCGAAGCGGCGCACGGTGGTGCGGCTGAGGGTCAGCACCGAACGGGAACGCAGGTCCACCGCGTTCTCGGGGATGTCGTGGATGTCGCAGCCCGCAAGCGTCAGCACCGCGTCGGTGTCGAGGGTGACCCCGTCCGCGGAGGTGCGGTGCACGGAGCAGTCGGTGAGCCGGGCCGTGGCCCGGGCGGCGATCTGCACCCCGGTGCCCTTGATCTCGTAGACCTCGCAGCCCAGCGCGTCCAGGCCCGAGCCCTCGCCCGTGACGCCGATGCCCGCGCCGGTGCTGTGGTGGATCCGGCAGCGCTCCAGGCGCGGGTGGCCGCCGCCGCGCACCGAGACGCCCGTCTGCCCGGCCGCCACCACCTCGCACTCCTCGAAGACCCCGCCACCGCCGTCGAGCACGGAGATGCCGACGCCCGTCGGGTTCTCGACGGTGCACCGGCGCACCACCGGGCGGGCCCCGCCCCGCACCTCGATGCCGGCCGCGGACCGGGTGCTCACCCGCAGGTCGGTCAGCTCGGGGGAGCCGTCCTCGACGAGCAGGGCGGGCGCGGCCCGGTCCTGTCCCTCCAGGTGCAGGTCCTGCACGATCGCCGAGGCCCGGACGGTGAGCGCCACCCCGTCGGGCGGGGCGATGCGCACCGATCCCAGCCCGCCCTCGGGCCCGCGCAGCGTGACGGCATGGTGCAGCACCAGGTTCTCGCGATAGGTCCCGGGGGCGATGGACAGGACGTCCCCGTCACCCGCGGCCGCCAGCGCGGCGGTCAGTGTCGGATACTCACCGGAGCGGCGCCGCCATCGCGAAGGTCCGCCGTGCGTCACCTGGACCGTGCCCTGTGCCATCGTGCTGCCGTGCCCCCACCCTCGTGCTCGTGCCGAAGCGACTTCACCGGCGGTCGGCGGCCCGCGTTCGCGACCGTGTCCGCACCGGCCGGTCCACCGTAGCGCGCGCGGGCCCGGTGAGTTGCCAGGTCAGCTGCCCGCACCCGCTCTGCCCCAGTCGGGCCCGGCCGCTGCCCAGGCCCTGTCCAGCCGCAAGTACCGCCGATGCATGAGACGGCGTACGACCATGCGTCGGAGCGTCTCCACGAGCGCGGCCGCGCCGATCGCGGCGGCCAGGCCCGCCAGAGCGGCGTGCACGGCGGCGGTGGAGGGATCCAGTGGGTGGCCCACGAGCCGGCCGTGGTCGTCGGTCCATATCCGGAAGTGATCGCCCTGGCGCGGTGGTTCCTGCGCCGCCGGGACCGTTCCCTGATGGTTGGTGCCGTCGGGCGCGGTCCACGCGGCGACGACCTGCGTCCGCTGCGGCGACTGCCGTTGCGCGGTGGGATCGGCGGCCGATCCGCCGAGCGAATCACCGGCGGGCCGCACCACGACCGCCGGGATCAGGTACCGCTCCTGCCGCTGCTCGCGCGCGGCGCGCTGCAACGTCACGTCCACGCGCAGACCGGCCGTCCAGCCGACGGCCGGCACCACCACCAACACGCACACCAGGGCGGCGAAGGCCACCCACGCCTCGATCAGATCCGTCTGCCGGCGCAGCGGGTTGCGCCGCCAACGCCAGACTCCCATTGCCGTCCACACGGTCGGGCACCCCCTTGCCTCCGTCTGCCTGCACGTCCAAGCCTCGCCCATGTCCCGAGGACGCGCATTCCGGGACTCGCGAGAGGTGTGTCACCCGATCCGGTGGTCAGTCGGACGATGGGTCGCCGCACGTCTCATTCGGCACAACGGCACCGTGGGGCCGCCCGGTTCCCGTTCCTGTGGGGAGCCGCCCGAAGGTGTCAGTCCGGATGCGGTCAGATGGGCTCGGACCGGATCCGGGCGGGTCGGCACAGTCTCGTGGCGCCCGCTAGGGCCTGTCGTCAAAGTCGGGTCGTCGCCGGGGCAGACTCGACTTTGACGACAGGCCCTAGGGCCGCCCTCGGGCGCCGCTCGCGCCGGGTGGTCAGTCGAGGATCCGGACCTCGTCGCCGACCCGGACGGTGCCGAGCCGCACCGGGACCAGCATCCGTCCGAAGGCCAGCGACTTGCCGATCCGCCGGTGCGCGGCCAGGGTCTTGAGCGGTTCCTTGCCTCGCTCGCCGGTCCGCTGGTCGGTGGTGGTGATCACGCACCGGCCGCACTCGCGGACCCCGCGGAAGACGGCGTCCCCGATCGCGACGCGCTTCCAGCCGTCCTCGGCCCACGCCTCGGCGCCGGACACCACCAGGTTGGGGCGGAAACGATTCATCGGCAGCGGACCCTCATCGGCGTGGTCCCCCTGCGCGATCAGCGCGTTGAGCGCGTCCAGCGAGGCGAGGGTGGCCACCAGCAGCGGGTAGGCGTCGGCCAGGCTCACCGTCTCGCCCGGCAGCGCGTAGTCCGGGTCCACGGGCCGTCGTACGGCCGGGTCGTCGAGGTGCACCAGCCGGGCCGGGAAACCGAGGTACTCGGTGAACCAGGCGTGGCCGACCGTGTGCGCGACGACGGTGTCGATCTTCTTGCCGAACAGCGCGACGGGCTCCAGCGGGCCCGGCGCGGGCGGTTCCACCACCACGGACGCCAGCCCGGGAGCCGACAGCGCGACCCCGCCGCTCCCCAGCGGGCGGGCCGAGGCCAACGCGAGGCGCGGCTGCTGGCGTTGGGTGATGACGTTGCCCTCGGTGTCGATCACCGCCCAGCGCCGGTCCCCGGCGAGGCCCCAGGGCTCCACGGCCACCTCATCGGGAGAGGTCCCCGCTACCGATTTGACGGGATGGACGTGGAGTTCCTGGACGCGCATGTTCGTCATGGGGGCATCATTCCAGCCGCCCCCGGAGGCTTACCAGCGGGTATGTGCCGCGGGCGCCGTCAGTAGCCGCGTCCCTGGTACGGGCGGCCGTACTGGTCCTCGTAACCGGACGGCATGCCGGAGGGAACCGGAGCCGCGGCCTGCATCGGCCGCGGCGCGGCCGGGCGCATGGCCTCGTAACCGGAAGCCGCGGCCACCGGCCGTGGCTGCTGCGGCTGGGGCGCGTATCCGGAACGGGCGCCGGCCGGCTGCTGCTGCGGGATGTACGGCGCGGGCGCGTGCTGCAACGGCATGGGCTGCGGAGCGCCCTGCTGCTGGTACGGGTACCCGTAGGCGGGCTGCTGCTGCTGCGAGGGGGCCGCGGGCAGCGCGGGCAGGGCCGACGGCAGGGCGGGCAGGTAGCCGCCCGCATAGCCGTTGTTGCCCTGGGGGGCGCTCTGCCCCTGGTAGCCGCCGCCCATGGAGTCGTAGGCGGCCGGCACGCGGATGGGCGCGATCTGAGGGGTGCCGCGTTCGGCGACGAGGGAGTCGTAGATGGGGGTGTCCGAGAAGGAGGGCGCGGAGTAGTAACCGCCGCCATAAGTGGAGCGGGGGGAGGTCATGGCACATAAGTTAAGCCCACGACTTCACGGGGTCCATAGCGAGGTCCCGTCAACACCGCGCTGACCTGCATATTCGCAGGTCAGCGCCACGGCTTTCACTTGACGTTCACGTGCACGATTCGTCGCTTTAAGCCGCTCTTGTTCCTACTCGTGCCTCCCTGGAGGGGAGTTGGGTGAACGCCCCGCGCACCGCTGTGACCTCGCATGACGCGTGTTCAGGCCAGACGGCGACGTGTTTCAGGCATCGCTGGGGCGGGCATAGGTGCGTCCCTTCCACGCCGCGCCGCGCCCGCGGTAGTGCTGGACGGCCGAGTCGACCGTCATCAGCAGGTAGAGCAGCGCGGTCAGCGGCAACAGCGGGGCGAGCACCGCCGACTGCCGGTAGTAGCGCAGCATCGGCAGGTACGTACCGGCCATCAGCAGCCAGGCCGCGGCGCCCGCCCACGCGGCCACGGGCCGCCCGGTCAGCAGGCCCGCGCAGCAGGTCACCGGCGGGGCCAGGTAGACGAGCGCCAGCCCCGCCACCGTCCCGACCAGCAGCAACGGCTGGTGCCGCAGCTGCGCGTAGGCGCTGCGCGAGACCATCCGCCACAGGTCACCGAGCCCCGAGTACGGGCGCACGCTGTCCACCCGCTCCGCCAGTCCCAGCCAGATCCGGCCGCCGCTGCGCCGCACCGCGCGGGCGAGGGACACGTCGTCGATCACCGCCTGACGGATCGACTCCGGTACGCCCGCCCGTACGGCCGTCTCCGTGCGCAGCAGCACGCACCCGCCCGCCGCGGCGGCGGTCCGTCCCGCCGGACGGTTGATCCAGCGGAAGGGGTAGAGCTGGGCGAAGAAGTACACGAAGGCCGGTACGACCAGGCGCTCCCAGACGGTGACCACCCGCAGCCGGGCCATCAACGACACGAGGTCGAGGTCGGCCGAGACCGCGGCCGCGACCAGCTCGCGCAGGCTGTCCGGCTCGTGCGCGATGTCGGCGTCGGTGAGCAGCAGGTACTCCGGCTCCCCGGCGTCCGCGGCCCGCGCGAGGCCGATGCCGTGCCGCACCGCCCACAGCTTTCCCGTCCACCCGGCCTCCGGCTCGCCCGGGGAGCAGACGGTGAGCGGCAGCCCGGGGTGCTCCCTGGCGAGGGCCAGCGCGAGCGCGCCCGTGCCGTCGCTGCTCCCGTCGTCGACGAGGAACACCTCCGCCTCGCCGGGATAGTCCTGGGCGAGCAGCGAGGGAAGGCTCAGGGGCAGCACCCCGGCCTCGTCCCGGGCGGGCACGACGACGGCGACGGAGGGCCACCGTGCGGGCGGTGTGCGCGGCGGGAGCCGGACGTCGGTGCGCCAGAACATCCCCTGGCCGAAGGTGAGCCAGAGCCAGACGGCGAGCGACACGCAGGCGGCGATGCTGAGGGGGCCCATCCCCGCAGTGTGCCGAAACCGGCCGCGCGTGTCGCGCACCGACGCAGGCCCGCTTCGACCCGGCTCCGGCGCGCGGGCGCTCCGGCGTCCGGAAAGCAGTGTGGCGGGCCGGTCGGGGGCGGGGGTCGATTAAGGTGACCAAGTGAAGATCGCGCTCATGGACTCCGGCATCGGCCTCCTCGCGGCGGCCGCCGCGATGCGACGGCTGCGGCCGGACGCCGACCTGGTCATCTCCTCCGACCCCGACGGCATGCCCTGGGGACCGCGTACCCCCGACGACCTCACGGGGCGGGCGCTGGAGGTCGCGCGCGCCGCGGCCGGGCTGCGACCGCAGGCCCTGATCGTCGCCTGCAACACCGCCTCCGTGCACTCCCTGCCCACCCTGCGGGCCGAGCTGGAGCCGGGGATCCCCGTCGTCGGCACGGTCCCCGCGATCAAGCCCGCCGCGGCCCGCGGCGGCCGGGTCGCCATCTGGGCCACCCCCGCCACCACCGGCAGTCCCTACCAGCGCGGGCTGATCCGCGACTTCGCCGCGGGCGTCCCGGTCACCGAGGTCCCCTGCCCCGGACTGGCCGACGCCGTGGAGTACGGGGACGCGGAAGCCGTCGTGCGAGCCGTCGCCGCGGCCGCCGCACTGACCCCGCCGGACGTCACCGACGTGGTCCTCGGCTGCACGCACTACGAACTCGTCGAGGCCCCCATCCGGGCCGCGCTGGCCGAACGCACCGGCGGCGCCGCGCTCGTCTACCACGGCTCGGCGGAGGCCGTCGCCACCCAGGCGCTGCGCCGCATCGGCGCCCGCCCCGAGCCGGGCCTGCCGCGCACCGGCACCCTGACCGTGCTGCACAGCGGCCGCCCCGGCCACCTACCGGCCGCCGCCCTCGGCTACGCCGAAGGCCGCCTCCTCACCGCCACCCAGGACGCCCCGGCGGGGCGTTAGCACCAGAGCTTTCTAATCCGGCTGCCGCCGGGGTGCGTGGACGAGGGACTCGGCCATCACTCGCAGTGCACCGGCGTCCAGGACCTGGTCGCCGAAGCCGGGCAGCGGGACGTGCAGGGGGTCGGTCCACCGCTGCGGGATCGCCCCGGACCCGTACGTCGCGCCGGCCAGGATGCCCGTCACCGCGGCCACCGTGTCCGTGTCGCCGCCGACGTCCACGGCCGCCCGCAGCGCCTCCTCGAAGCCGGTCGTCGTCCGCAGCGCCCACACCGCCGTGCCCAGGCACGGCCACACCGCGCCGTTGAACTCGGTCGCCAGCCCGGGATGCCAGTCCGGCGCGAGCACCCGGGCGTAGCGCTCCCGCTGCTGGGGACGCACCTCGGCGAGCGCCCCGGGCAGGGCGGCGAGCGGGTCCTCGCCCTCCAGGGCGGTCCGCACCAGCTCGTGCAGCACCGCCGTGCCCTCCCAGGCCGCCGGATCGCCGTGCGTGAGCGCCGCGATCCGCCGGGCGGCGTCCATCGTCGCGGCCCGCCCGTCCGCGGCGAAGTACACCGCGGACGTCGACGCCCGCATCAGGGAACCATTGCCCGCGGCCCGGGCGTTGATCTGGAAGTGCAGCGCCGCGGCGAGTTCCCAGGACGCGCCGTTCGTCAGCACGTCCTCGGTCTGTAGCCCGATGTCCTTCGGTTCGCCCGCCGCCCACCGTTGGAACCGGGCGAAGACGTCCGGCAGTCGGAGTCCGCCGTGCTCCAGCAGCGATGCGCCGACGAGGACGGCCATCTGGGTGTCGTCGGTCGCCTCGCCCGGCTCCCAGCCGCCGCCCCCGCACATCTCGCCGCCCCCGCCCGGCGTCGGGAAGCGCGCGGAGAAGGCGCCCGCGGGGCCGAACTCGAAGGGGGCGCCCAGCGCGTCCCCGACCGCCGATCCGAGGACGGCTCCCACGGCGCGGTCGGTGCGGTCCGGGCTCACAGGGCGTGCTCCGTCGTCGCGCCCGGGCACACGACGTCCAGCACGCCCCGGGCGAAAGCGTCCAGGTCGTCCAGCCCGGCCGCGGCCAGCGTCCCCGGCGCCCCGGTCAGCAGGTGCGGGAGGGCCCCGTGCAGGACGAGGGTCAGCGCGCGGGCCCGTTCCGTGCTGCCGCCCGCCCCCAGCGCGCGCAACAGGTGGGCGTGGGCCGCGAAGTCGGCGGCGGCGATCGGGTCCAGCAGCGCGGCCAGCCAGGGCCGCCGGGCGCCCTCGGCCAGCAGCTCCAGGTAGGCCAGTACGCGCGGGCGCCCCGGCCCCGCGACCTCGCGCAGCAGTCCGGCGAGCAGCGCGGCCACCCCGGCCCGGTCGGTCGGCCCGGCTCCCGCCAGCGCGTCCGCCCGCTCCCGGTAGCGCTCCAGGCACCGTTCGGCCACGGCGCGCAGCAGGGCGTCCCGGGTGGGGAAGTAGTTCTTGGCCGTGCCGAGCGGCACCCCGGCGACCGCGTCGACGGCCCGGTGGGTCAGCCCGCGGCCACCCGCCTCCGCCAGTACGTCGACGGCCGCGTCCCGCAGCAGTTCTCTGCGCTCCCGATTCACCGGGGCAGCCTAACGACACCGCCCCGGCGGCGCCCGGCCCCTTCCGGCGGGCTCCCGTCCCGCGTTTGCCCCCGCGGCGCGGCGGGCAGGCGCGGACAGCGGAGGCTGAGGGCGGCGGCGCAGAGCGGACGCGGACCGCCGCGCGCCCAGTCCGCCAAAGGGCGAGAGGCGGTGGCGCACGTGCGGAACGTGAGTACGCTGCTACACATGACGGACCACCCTCCGGGCCCGCTGTGGACCGGCCGGGCCTCCAACCGCGTGCAGTGGCTGATCGCCGCCGCCGGCGCGGCCTGCCTGGCGCTCGGCATCGAACTCGCCGTCGACTCCGCATGGACGGCCGGGATCATCCCGCTGGTGATGTCGGTCGTCGGCTGCCTCGCGGTCGGGCTGCTGATCCTCTACGGCACCCTCGCCTTCGTCCACGTCGCCGTCACCGTCGACGCCGAGAACATGGAAGTGCGCTGCGGGCACATAGGGCTGCCGCGCCGCCGGATCCGGCTCTCCGAGGTCACCGCGGCCGAGTTCGTCCCCCGCATCACCCCGCAGCAGTGGGGCGGCTGGGGCTACCGCTGGCGGCCCGACAAGGGCACGGCCGTCGTCGTCCGGCGCGGCGAGGGCGTCGAGCTGAGGCTCGGCGACGGCAAGCTCTTCACCGTCACGGTCGACGACGCCGAGAACGCGGTGCGCGTCATCCGTACGCACCTGCGCGCCCTGACGCGTTGACGACAGGCCCTGGGCGCGCGCCCTCACGGGCCGGGGCCCAGGTCGGCGACGTACACTCCGCCAGATGAGCAGCAGCGCCACCCGTGCGGTCGAGAACGAGCCCCCCGTCGTGCCCTCCGGCGAACCGGTGTCCCCACGGGCGCGCCGGATCGCCTGGCTGCTGCGCGCGGGCGGCTCGGTGGCGGCCGGGGTGCTGCTGTACCTGAGCTTCCCGCCCCGGCCCCTGTGGTGGCTCGCCCCCGTCGCCTTCGCGCTGCTCGGCTGGTGCCTCCAGGTGCGCCGGGCGCGCGCCGGATTCGGCTTCGGGCTGCTGGCCGGGCTCGGCTTCATGCTGCCGTTGCTCTTCTGGACCGGCGAGGAGGTCGGCCCGGTGCCGTGGCTGGCCCTCGCGGTGCTGGAGGCGCTCTTCGTCGGGCTGACCGGGCTCGGGATCACGCTGGTCCGGCGGTTGCCGGGCTGGCCCTTGTGGGCCGCGGCCGTCTGGGTGGCGGGCGAGGCGGTCCGGGCCCGGATCCCCTTCGGCGGCTTCCCCTGGGGCAAGATCGCCTTCGGTCAGGCCGACGGGTTCTTCCTGCCGCTGGCCGCGCTCGGCGGCACCCCGCTGGTGGGCTTCGCCGTGGCCCTGTTCGGATTCGGGCTCTACGAAGCCCTGAGCGTGGCCCTCGCCCGCCGCACCCTCGGCAGGGCGAACCCCGACGACTCCGGGACCGAGAGCCCCGCGGGCACCACGGCCGGCGCCGGCGCCGGCACCGACGTCACAGGAGCACCCGGCGCCACGCGGCCCCCTGGCGCCACGCGGGCCACCGCCCTCGCGGCCGCCGTCGCCGCGCTCAGCGTCGTCGTACCGCTCGTCGCCGCCCTCGCCGCCCGCCCGCTGGTCTCCGACGCGGCCGAGGACGGCACGGCCGTGGCGGCCGTCATCCAGGGCAACGTCCCGACCATAGGGCTCGACTTCAACTCCCAGCGCCGCGCGGTCCTCGACAACCACGCCAAGCGCACGCTCCAGCTCGCCGCCGATGTGAGGGCGGGCCGTGCGCCGCAGCCCGACTTCGTGGTCTGGCCGGAGAACTCCTCCGACCTCGACCCCTTCGCCGAGCCCGACGCCTACGCGGTGATCGACCGGGCCGTGAAGGCGATCGGAGTGCCCGTGGCCATCGGCTCGGTGATCGCCCCGGAGACCGGCCCGCTGCGCAACACCATGATCCTCTGGGATCCGGTCAAGGGGCCCACGTCCACCTACGACAAGCGCAAGATCCAGCCGTTCGGCGAACGCATGCCGATGCGCTCCTTCGTACGGATCTTCAGCTCGGACGTGGACCGGGTCCGGCGCGACTTCGGTCCCGGCAAGGAGCCGGGGGTCTTCGACATGGCGGGCAGCCACGTCGGCATGGTCACCTGCTACGAGGCCGCCTTCGACGACGCCGTGCTCTCCACCGTCCGGGCCGGCGCGCAGGTGATCGCCGTTCCCAGCAACAACGCCACCTTCGGCCGCAGCGAGATGACCTACCAGCAGCTCGCCATGGACCGGGTGCGCGCCGTCGAGCACAGCCGGACCGTCCTCGTCCCCGTCACCAGCGGGGTGAGCGCCGTCATCCACCCCGACGGCAAGGTCGTCCAGCAGACGAAGATGTTCACCCCGGACGCGCTCGTCGCCACCATCCCGCTGCGTTCCTCGCAGACCCCGGCCACCCGGTTCGGTCCGCTTCCCGAGTACGCCCTGCTCGCGCTCGCGGCGGGCGGTTTCGGCTGGGTCCTGCTGCGCCGGGCCGGGGCCCGCGACAAGGCGTCGTAGGGTCGGGGGATGAGCACCCCCGAGTTCATCCGCAGGATCCGTGAGCACGCCGGGCACCAGCTGCTCCTGCTGCCCGGCGTGACCGCCATCGTCGTCGACGACCTGGGGCGGGTGCTGCTCGGGCGGCGCACCGACACCGGCGAGTGGTCCGTGATCGGGGGCATCTGCGAGCCGGGGGAGCAGCCCGCGCTGACCGCGGTGCGCGAGGTGTACGAGGAGACGGCGGTGCGCTGCGTGCCGGAGCGGGTCGTCCTGGTCCAGCAGCTGTCGCGGATCGTCTACCCCAACGGGGACGAGTGCCAGTTCACCGACATCACCTTCCGCTGCCGCGCGATCGGCGGCGAGGCCCGGGTGAACGACGCGGAATCGCTGGAGGTGGCCTGGTTCGCCGTCGACGCCCTGCCGCCGCTGGAGCCCTTCGCCCTCGACCGCATCCACCGGGCGCTCTCGGACGAGGAACGGGCCTGGTTCGAGGCCCCGGACGAGGCGGAAGCGTTCCCCGCGCCGTAGGGGATGCCTGAGGCACCGACCATGGCGCCGGGAGCCTCAGGACCACCAGGTGTCCCGCGTCCAGTGGTGCACCCCCGGGTCGGCGGCGCGGCCCGCGGCCTCCCGGTACAGCTCCTGCGCGCCGTCGCCCATGACCGCGCTGTAGGAGACCTCCGGGACCTCGCCGCCGCCCTGGTACCCGCCCAGTACGCCCACCAGCGCACCGTCCGCCAGCCACGGGCTGCCGCTGGTGCCGCCCGTCAGGTCGGGGCAGCCGATCCGGCGCTGGGTGTCGCTCTGCATCGTGGTGTCGTTGGAGCAGACCAGCGGGGTCTCCTCGCTCGCCGGGTAACCGACGATCGTCACCGTCACGTCGTCGGGCTGCTCGGCGATCACCGGGTAGCCGCCGACCACGTCCTCGATGCGGCGGCCGTCCAGCGGGGCGACGGTCGCGAAGGAGATGTCCGCGTCCGGGTCCTGTCCGCTCTGCCAGCCGGGATCGACGTACTGGCCGGTGAGCTGCCACACGCCGTACGGCGCGGTGCCGTCGCGGTAGCCCGGCACGAACACGGCGTCGCGCACGTCGCCCAGACAGTGCGCGGCGGTCGCGATCACGTCGTGCCCGTCGCTGCGGACCACGGAGGCGGTGCAGTAGTGCCCGCCGTCCAGTCCGCCCGCGAAGAGTGCGCCCACCCGCTGCGCCGAGCCGTCCGCCGGAGCCAGGACGGTCACCCCCAGGGGCGGCGCCGCCGAAGCGTCCGGGATGTTCACCGTGAGCAGTGCGGACATCGCGCCGATGGCCAGCACGGCACGGGCCGCGCGGCGGGCGCGGTGGGCCTGTCGGGGAAGCATGCGCTGGATCATGCTCAGAGCTTGTAACGCGAACCTTTGCCCGGAGCCTCGGATTCCATAAGAATCAGCTGTGAATTCGTGACCTGGAGGTGGAACCTCGACGGCCTAACGCGCATCCGCCCTCTGCTCGTACACCGTCACCCTGCGCCCCCGCACCTGCCGGTCGGCCACCGCCACGAAGTGCTCCCGGAGCACCGCGGCCTTCACCCGGTCCCGCTCCGCTCCTGACGGCTTCGCGTTCTTCGCCGCGTCCGTGACCAGCAGGATCCGGCGGTGCGCGAGCATCGCGGCCCGCAGCCGGGCCGGGTCCTCGCCCTCGACGCCCTTCAGGGTCCCGGACGCCGCCGGGGACCGGACGAGCGCTATGTCGGCCAGCCCCGCGAAATCCCTGGGGGAGACGAGCGCGGTGTCCCGGCGAGCGGCCGGCACGTAGAGCACGGCGTCCCCCGCGCCCTTCAGCCGGGCCACCGCGTCGGCCACGGCGAGCACGTCGTCCACCCGGCTGGCGGGGGCCCGCTTGCCCAGCTCCAGGGGCAGCATCGCGAGCAGCGCCCCCGTGATCGCCACGGGTACGACCAGGGCGGCGGCCAGGGAGGACCGGCGGGCGGCGGCCCGTACGCCCGCGCCCAGGGCGGCGCCGATCAGCAGGGCCAGCCCCAGCATCGAGAAGAGCACGTACCGGTCGAGGAAGAGGGGCTGCACCAGCGACAGCCCGGCCAGCGCCACGAAGGGCACCACCAGCAGCGGCAGCCCGACGGCGGCCACCGACGGCCTCCGGTCGCGCGGCCGGTCGTGCGGCCTGCCGTGCGAGCCGGCGCGCGGCCGGTCCAGCAGGGCCCCGACGGCGCCGATGGCCAGCAGGATCGCCGGGCCGATCAGCATCGACCAGGTCAGCGGCGGTATCCAGGACACCTGACCGGACTGGGTCCGGCTGAACAGGACCAGCGGGAGCGCCCCCAGCACCGCCCCCGCCGAGGCCAGCGCCCACCGCAGCAGGACCGGCCGCCCGGCCCGCACCCACCACAGGGTGGCCGCGTGGGCGGGCAGGACCAGCAGCGAGAGCCAGTTCAGCAGGGCGCACACCAGCACGATGACGCCGTACGCCCACCAGCGCGCCCGGCCGCGCCGCCCGTCCGGCCCGGTCTCCAGCCGCCCCACCAGCAGCAGGGTCGAGAGCCCGGCCCCGGCCGCGACGAGGGCGTACGGCCGCCCCTCCTGGAGCTGGAACTGCACGGCCGGGAGCAGCCCGAGGGCCGTGCCGGCGCCGATCCCCGCCCAGGCGCCGGCCCGCCCCGGGGTCAGCCGCCGTGCGATGGCCGCCACACAGCCCGCCGCGACCGCGACCGCCAGCACCGAGGGCAGCCGCAGGGTGGTCGTGCCGGCCCCGAAGACCTCGAAGAGGCCGTGCATCAGCAGGTAGTACAGGCCGTGCACGGCGTCGACGTTGCCGAGCATGTGCCAGATCTCGCCGGTGGAGCGCAGGGCCACCTGCCAGGTCGCGGCCTCGTCGCGCCAGACGCTGTCCTGCCGGGAGAGGCCCCACGCGCCGAGCCCCAGGGTCCACAGGACGGGGACCAGCACGACCAGCCGCGCGGCGTACCGGTGCCCCTCCTGCGGGACCTCGGCCGGAGTGCTCCCGGCCCGGGAGGCGCGGGCGGGGCGGGACGTGCCGGAAGTCATGGGAGTGCTCGGGTTCTCGGTCGATTGTTCGGGAGGTGTGCGCCCAGTCTATGGACGTGGCGGAGGGTTCCCGACCGCTTGTTGTGCACCGCGGTACGTGATCGCCCGTGGTCCCCGCCCCTAGCCTCGCCGCAAGGAGCACGCAGGAGCAGTACGTACGAGGGGCGGCAACCCGGTGAACTGGCTCATCCACGACTACCGCGAGAACGATCTCGCCGCGGTCGTCCACCTGATCGACACCACCGCGGAGCTGGGCCAGGAGTCCGTCTTCTCCCTCGCCGAGTGCATCAGCGCCCTCACCGGGCGCCAGCCCGCCGTGGTCGCCGTCCACCAGGGGGTGCCGATCGGCGCGGCCCTGGCCTGCGTCGCGGGGGAGCGGGCCTGGGTGATGCGGATCGCGATCTCGGCGGGGTGGCGGGGCCGCGGCCTGGCCAGTGCGCTGCTCGTGGAGCTGGAGCGGCGGCTGATCGCGGCCCGGGTCGGGCGGATCGCCTACGTCCTGCCCGAGGAGGACCTGCTCGGCGAGGGGCTCCTGAACGCCGGGTACACGCGCCAGCCCGCCGTCGCCTACTTCGAGAAGACCGAGCCGCTGCACGGACCGGCGGCCGGGCTCCTCGACGAGCTGGGCGGCCGCTTCCTGCCGTCGGACCTCTGGGACGCCGTCGCCGGGATGGAGACGGAGAAGGACCTGATCGAGCGGCGCGTGGTGCTGCCGCTCGCCGAACCGGAACGGGCCGCCCAGCACGGGGTGCGACCGCCGCGCGCCATCACGCTCTTCGGACCGCCCGGCACCGGTAAGACCACCTTCGCCCGCGCGATCGCCTCCCGCCTCGGCTGGCCCTTCGTGGAACTCCTGCCCTCCCGGCTCGCCGACGAGGGAAATCTGGCCACCGCCCTGCGCGGGGCCTTCGCGCGCATCGCCGAACTGGAACGGGTCCTGGTCTTCATCGACGAGGTCGAGGAGATCGCGCCCGTGCGCACCGAGCCCGCGCAGCCCGGCGGGATCCACGGGGTCACCAACGAGCTGCTCAAGCTGATACCCGGTTTCCGCGAGGGCGGGGAGCGGCTGCTGGTCTGCGCGACCAATTCGATCCGCTCGCTGGACCCGGCCTTCCTCAGGCCCGGCCGCTTCGACTACCTCATCCCCATCGGAACGCCGGACTCCGGCGCGCGCGCCGCGATCTGGGCCCGCTACACGGCGGGCCGCGCGGACGTCGACGTGGCGGCGCTGGTCGGGGCGAGCGAGCTGTTCACCCCCGCGGACATCGAGCACGCGGCGCGGCTCGCGGCCCAGGTGTCCTTCGAGCGGGACCTGGAGGGGACGGGGATCCGCGGCGCGTCGGCCGGGCCGCCCGGCGCGAGCACCGAGGACTACCTGGCCGCCGTCGCCCAGTGCCGGCCGACCGTGACCCCGGCGCTGACGGGACAGTTCGAGGCGGACATCACGGCGCACGCCCGGTTCTGAAGGATTCCGCGGCCCCGGTGCCCGGAGGCCGAAGCCCGGTGCTCGGTGCTCGGTGCCGGAAGACGAAGCGGCCCGCAGCTGCTCCCCAAAGCAGCTACGGGCCTCCCCGCGCGGACTTGGCATCCGTGCGGGACGGCCACGTTCCGGTTGGGGTGTACGCCGGCTGGAACGTGGCACGCAGGGGTGCCGGGAGGCGTCCTGCACACCTCCGTCAACGTCTACGAGTCAACCAGCGGGCACACGGCCCGGGCTTCGGCCGGACGGCCACGGCGGGATGGGCCGAACGGGGGAAGGGCGGGGGACGGGCGGGGAACGGACGGAGGACGGGCGAGGGGACGTCGAGAGGGGTCGGGCGGGCCACCGGTTGGGTTAATGTCACACCGTCCGACCGGGACGCGATCCGATCCGCTGCGAACGCCGGAGGTTGCCATGGGCTTCGTGATCTTCATGACCCTGCCCGGGCTCGCCCTGCTGCTCACGGCCATGGCGTTCCTCGACCTCGCGCTCGAACGGGCGGGCCGCGCCGGGGTGCTGCCCTGGCGCTGGAGCGGCCGCCAGGGCCAGATCTCCTCCACGGGCTTCGAGCAGCTCCACGCGAGCTTCTCCCCGGGCAAGCAGAACGAACTGAAGGAGCGGCAGAGCGCCCTCGTCATGCGGGACGACGAGGAGGACGGCGCCCCGCCGCGCACCCGCGTCGACCTCGACGGCGGGCGCGCGGTGATCCGGCTCCCCGCGGTCCCGCCCGCCTCCGGCGCCGCCCCGATCAGCGGGGACAGCGGTAGCTGAACTCCACGGCCGCCGTGTGCCGGCTCGGCTCCTCGATCCGGACCTCGGCCCGTGCCGGGTAACCGCCCGTGCCGTGGAAGGTCCACAACAGGTGCAGCCGCGCCTCGTGCTGACCGCGCGGCACCCGCTCGGTCAGCAGGTCCGAGCCGCTGCCGTCGCTGCGCACCCACCGGTAGCTGATCGTGCCCGGCCGCCCGTCGGTCCGTACGACGGCCACCACGTCGGCGGCCGAGTCGCAGGCCGGCCCCTGCGCGTCGGTGCTCACGGTGACGTCCCGCACCGCCAGCGCCGGCCCGTACCGCTGCCAGGCCAGGTACGCGACCACGGCCGCCAGCACCACCAGCGCCAGCGCGTAGCGGCGCAGCCCCGCGCCCCGGCGCCCCCGCCGCGGTGCGGCGGGCCCCGCGGCGGTCACCGGGAAGGGCGCGGCCAGCGCGGCCGTCACCCCGGGCCCGAAGCGCAGCACGGAGCCCTCGACCCGGTCGGGCACCGCCTCGGGACCGTCGAACCGGCGGGTCGCCGCGAGGTCGTCGGGCCGCTCCGGCGGGCCGCTGATCCAGTGGCTGCCGAGCACGGTCGCGCTGTAGTCGTCGTCCTGGGGCGCGCGGGGATCGCTCATCGCGGCACCTCCACGACCGAGCACCGCGGGATGGCGGCCGTGGCGGTCGCCGACTTGTTCCCCGCGGCAGGCACCGTGGTGACGCGCACGCTCAGGTAGCAGCCGCGGCCCTGGGTGAAGACGTGCGTCTGCGGAGGCAGCGCGCCGCCCTGGGTCCTGGCACTCGTCGAACCGTCCGCCACGCGCAGGTCGCCCTCGTAGGTGCCGAGGAACCACTCCAGGACCACGGTCGCCTCGCCGCCCTTGACGCCGACGGAGACGGTCGCCTGCCCGGACCGGGTCCCGGCGCGCAGCGTGACCGACACGGAGCCGACGACCACGGTCGGCTTGGGGGACGGGGTCGGGGTCGGCGTGGGGGTCGGCGGCGGGGTCACCGAGGTGCTCGGGCTCGGGCTCGTACCCGCGCTCGTGCTCGGGCTGGGGCTCGGCGAGACGGACGCCGAGGGGGACGCGGAGGCCGAAGGGGAGGCGGACACGGAGGCCGAGGGGGACGCGGAGGTCGAAGGCGAGGCGGACCCGGGCGGGCCCGCGCTGGTCGTCGCGAAGGCGCTCACCGCGGAAGTGGAGTCCGGGGAGGCCCCGACCGCCTCCGTCGCGAACAGCAGCACGGTTCCCAGCACCAGGGCCGTCCCGGCCGCCACCCAGCCCCGCCTGCCCGGCAGCCAGGAGGCGGGCGGCGGCGGGAGCACGGTGGTGGCCAGCGCGGTCGTCCCGGCGCCCGGCGCACCCGCCGACGGGAACAGCAGCGGCAGCAGCGCGGCCAGCGCCGCCAGCTTGCGCTGCCCGCGCTCCTCCCAGTCGGGCCCGTACGCCGCGCGGGCCACGTCCTCCAGCTCCACGACGAAGGCGTCCGCGTTCTCCGGGCGCTGCTCCGGCTGCTTCGCCATGCCGCGGCGGATCAGCGGCCGTACCGGCTCGGGGGCCTCGGACTCGGGTACCGGCGCCTCGATGTGCTGCACCGCCAGCTCGGCGAAGTTCTCCCCGGCGAAGGGCTTGCGCCCGGTCAGGCACTCGAAGAAGGTCGCCGTCGCCGCGTACACGTCGGCGGCCGGGGAGGCGGGCTCGCCCTGCCACTGCTCGGGGGCCATGTAGGCGGGGGTGCCGGCCACTCCCGGCTTGGTGCCGCGCCCCGTCGCGATCCCGAAGTCCACGAGCTTGGACGAACCGTCCTGGGCGACCAGGACGTTCTCCGGCTTGTAGTCGCGGTGCACGACCCCGGCGCGGTGCGCCTCCGCCAGCCCGAGCAGCGATCCCTTGAGCACCACCAGCGCGGCCTCCGCGTCGGTGGCGCCCGAGCGCTTGAGGACCGCGCGCAGGGATATCCCGTCCACCAGCTCCATCACGATGGCGGCGCCGCCGGGCGCCTCCACGTACTCGTACAGCCCCACCACGTAGGGAGAGTGCAGGCCGCCCAGCAGCCGTGCCTCCGCCCGGAACTCCCTGATGAAGGCCGGGTCGTGGCGCAGCCGGTCGGCGAGGTACTTGATCGCGACCGCCGTACCCGTCGTGTCGTGCACGGCGAGCACCACGCGCCCGCTGCCGCCCGAACCGAGCTCCCTGCTCTGCGTGTAACCGGGGACGGTCCACGTGTTCATCCTTCGCCCCCTGCCATGGCGTCGCCGCGTCCTGCGCTGTCGTCCGACGGCCCGGCGGTGCCGGGCCATCTCCTGGGACACGGATTGTGCCGTGGCCGGTTCCCGGTCGTACACCCGTCTCACCCACTGGTTTCCGGCCGGTCCTTCCCGGCCGGGTCGGCGGGGCGGTGGGTGGGGCGGGTGGCGGGGTCCGGTCGGGGCCCCCTAAGCCGCGGCCTGCCGCACCGCGATCATGTCGTGCAGCCGCTCGGCGGCCGCCCGCCCGAAGGCCGGGTCGTTGATGTGGGTGTCGTAGTCGTAGAGCCGGGTGGCACTGCCCCGCAGCCCCTCGCGCAGGGCCGTGAACAGTGCCCGGTCCGCGACCGCGTCGTGGTACGGACCCCCCGGCTCGCCCAGGGTGGAGAGCCCGCGCAGCGGCAGGCACACGGCGGTCGGCCCGGTCGCCACCCGCAGTTTGGCCGCGACCCTGCGGCCCAGCTCCGTGCACTCGGCCTGGGTCGTGCGGATCACCGTGATCGACGGGTTGTGCACCCGGACCCGCCGGTAGCGGGCGTGCTCGGGCAGGCTCTCCAGCGGCCCGAACTTGACCATGTCCAGCGCGCCCAGGCTCACCACCTGCGGGATCCCGGCCCGCCCGGCCGCGCTGAGCCGGTCCGGGCCGGCGGTGAGGATCCCGCCGCACAGGTCGTCGGCGAGTTCGCTGAGGGTGAGGTCGAGCACGCCCGCGAAGAGCCCCTGGCCCGCGAGGGTCTCCAAGGTGCGGCCGCCCGCGCCGCTGGTGTGGAAGACGAGGACCTCGTAGCCCAGTTCGGTCAGCCGCTCGCGGGCCGCGTCCACGCCGGGCGTGGTCACCCCCGCCATGCTGGCGGCTATCAGCGGCCGCCCGCCCGCGCCGAGCCGGGTCGCACGTGCCTCGTGTGAGGTCCGTGCGTAGGCCTTCGCCATCGCGGCGACGGCCTCGGCGGCGTTCGCCAGGACGGGCGCGGAGACGCTGTTGATCCCCGCGATGTCCACCACGCTGTACATCATCGTGATGTCCGACGATCCGACGTACGGGGCCACGTCGCCGGACGCCATGGAGGACACCATCAGTTTCGGCACCCCGAGGGGCAGGGCCCGCATCGCCCGGGTGGCGATGGAGGTGCCCCCGCTGCCGCCTATCGCCAGCACGCCGTCGAGCCGCCCCTCGGCGTGCAGCCGTAAGAGGGTCGCCTCGGCGCCCCTGGCCATCGTGGTCACGGCCGCACCCCGGTCGGCGGCCGCGCGCAGTTCCGTCAGTTCCGTTCCCGCTGCCCGGGCCACCGCTTCCCGCGGTACATCGGCGGGCACCCGGGGATCGCCCATGATTCCTGTGTCGACCAGGACCACCTCGACGCCGGCGCGCACGATCCGCTCGCGCAGCCAGCCGTACTCGACACCCTTGGTGTCCAGGGTTCCCACCAGCACGACGCTCGTCATGAGTTGTAATGTCCACGCAGTCGAGCCCGCTGGCAAGTCAAGGTCGAGTCAATCGTTCAATAGCATCAATAGCCTTTCGAGGAAAGGGACTTGGGACACGACCATGCTGTTGCGGGCCAGCGGGGGAGCGAACCAGGCCACGCGGTCCAGCTCGGGGAAGTCCTGAACCCTCCCGGACCCCGGTGGCCACTCCATCGAGAAGGTCCCGGGCCGCATGAGTGTCGGATCGAGGTCCGCTTCGACCGCCCAGACGACGACCAGCTTCCCGTTCGACTGGCGGACCTCGCCCAGGGGGAGGTAGGCGCCCTCCGGCGGCGGCAGCCCGATCTCCTCGGTGAACTCCCGGCGGGCCGCGTCCCGAGGGGCCTCGTCCGCCAGGTACTCGCCCTTGGGGATCGACCAGGCACCGGCGTCGCGCCGCTCCCAGAACGGACCGCCCATGTGTCCGAGCAGCACCTCGACCCCGGCCGCCGCGGCTCCGTCCCCGGCGGCGCGGCGGAAGAGGAAGAGGCCCGCACTGCGCTTCTGCGTCATGGCCCATCCATGCCCCGTGCGGGCACCGATCAGTGCTGGGGCCCGCACGGGGCTTGTACCGCTCGGTGCCGGTGCCGGTGCCGGTGCCGGTGCCGGTACGGCTCAGTGCTGGTGCGGTCCCTCGCGGTGCACCGGACCGTGGGCGTCCGCGCAGTGCCCGTCCGTGTCCTGCGGCTGCTCGCCCGCCCGGCCGACCGACAGCAGGGCGTCCTGCACGTGGTCCACCTGCAAGGTGGTGTGGGTGATCCCGTAGTCCGCGCGCAACATCTTCTCCAGGTCGCGGCGCACGGCGTGGCAGTCGCCCGCCGGTTCCACCAGGACGTGCGCCGAGAGCGCCGCCTGGCCGGATGTGATCGTCCAGATGTGCAGGTCGTGCACCTCGGTCACCGGGCCGTGCGCCACCAGCCGGTCGCCGACCGCGTCCGGGTCCACGTGGGCGGGAGCGGCCTCCAGCAGGATCCGTCCGGACTCGCGGATCAGTCCGTACCCCGCCTTGACCATCAGCACCACCACGATCAGCGTGGCGATCGCGTCCGCCTGGACGAAGCCGGTGGTGAGCACGATGAGACCGGCCACCGCCGTCCCGATGAAGGCGAACAAGTCGTTGAGGATGTGCTGGTAGGCGCCCTCGACGGCCAGCGAGGACCGGTTGGCCTTGGAGATGCACCACGCGCAGACCACGTTGACCACGATGCCCGCCAGCGCGGTGACCAGGACCAGCCCGCCGTGGACCTCCGGCGGATCGATCAGCCGGCGGACCGCCTCGTACGCCAACCAGAGCGCCAGCAGCAGCAGGGTGAGGCCGTTGGCCTGCGCGGAGAGGATCTCCGCGCGCTTGAGCCCGTAGGTGAACCCGCCGCGCGCGGGCCGGGCGGCCAGCCGCATGGCTATGAGCGCGAGGACGATCGAGACGGCGTCGGTCAGCATGTGGGCGGCGTCGGAGATCAGGGCCAGCGATCGGGCCACGACACCGATGACGACCTCGACCGCCATGAACGCGCCGATCAGGCCGAGCGCGATCCCCAGCCAGCGGCGGTCGGCGTTCTCCACGACCCCGTGCGAGTGCCCGCCGTGCCCGCCGTGCGCACCGTGGCCGTCGTGCCCGCCCGCCCCCTCGGTCCCGCCCGGCGCGTGGTCGTGTGCGTGGTCGTGCGCACTCATCCCTGGTCCCCCGTCCCTTTCGATTCCGTCGGCCCGCCCGGATCCGTCCGTCGGCCCCACCGGATCCGCCCGTCGGTCCGCTCGGATCCGACGGTCTGTTCGGATCCGACGCGTGAAGTGAAGCGCACCCGCGGAGGATCGGCAAAGGCTGCAACGGGGACCGTTGTCATTACCCATAAGACCGCTCTGACCTGCGGCGATGTCAGGCAGTGGCCGAACGGGCCCGATCGGCCGTCCCGTGGGAAAATCGCCTCATGGTCCAGCGCCACGGTGTGCCGACCGCCCCCGAACTGGTCATGGAGACCGACCGGGGGTCCACCGTGATGAGCCCCGGCCGGACCTACCACGTCGGCCGCGACCCCCGCTGCGAGATCTGCTTCGACGACGCCCGGGTCTCCTGGCACCACGCCGTACTGCGCCCCGACGGCGACCACTGGACCGTCGAGGACGAGGGCAGTACGAACGGCACCTGGGCCGAGGGCCACCGGGTCCGGGCGTGGAGCGTCGGCCCCGGCAGCGAGCTGCGCTTCGGCCACTCCCTCAACGGCCCGCGGGCCGTCTTCGCCGCCCCCGGCCGCCCTCCGCCCGCCCCGCCGGGCCGCCCCGCCGCGTCCCCGCGTCCCTCCTCCGTCACCAACCCGGCCTTCACCGGCACCTTCCGGCGGCCCACCTCGGTCCGCGCGCTCCCGGCCCGCGGCGCGGGCGCACCGCGCACCGCACTGGCCATCGGCCGCGACCCCGACAACGACCTCGTCCTCGACGACCTCGTGGTCTCGCGGCGCCACGCCGAACTGCGCGCGCTGCCCGACGGCGGCTACGAGATCGCCGACCTCGGCAGCCACAACGGCACCTACCTCAACGGCTACCCCGTGGACCGGGCCGCCCGCCTCGGCGAGGGCGACATCGTCGGCATCGGCCACCGCGCCTTCTGCCTCGTCTCCGGGCAGCTCCAGGAGTACGTCGACACGGGCGAGGTGTCCCTGGAGGTCCAGGACCTCACCGTCGCCGTCGACCACGGCCGCAAGGTCCTCCTCGACCACGTCTCCTTCCCGGTCGGCGCCAAATGCCTGCTCGCCGTCGTCGGCCCCAGCGGCGCGGGCAAGTCCACCCTGCTCGGCGCCCTCACCGGGCTGCGCCCCGCCGACCACGGCACCGTCCTCTACGACGGCCGTGACCTCTACCGCGACTACGCCGAACTCCGCAGCCGCATCGGCCTCGTCCCGCAGGACGACATCCTGCACGCGCAGCTCACCGTCCGCCGGGCCCTCGGCTACGCCGCCGAACTCCGCTTCCCGCAGGACACCGCGAAGGCGGAACGCGAGGCCCGGGTCACCGAGGTGATCCGCGAACTAGGCCTCGACCAACGGGCGGACCAGCCGATCCACAGCCTCTCCGGCGGCCAGCGCAAACGCGTCTCGGTGGCCCTGGAGCTGCTCACCAAACCCTCCCTGCTCTTCCTCGACGAGCCGACCTCCGGCCTCGACCCCGGGATGGACCGCTCCGTGATGCACATGCTGCGCGGGCTCGCCGATGACGGACGCACCGTGATCGTCGTCACCCACAGCGTGCTCAGCCTCGACGTCTGCGACCGGCTGCTCGTCCTCGCCCCCGGCGGCCGGATCGCGTACTACGGCCCCCCGGACAAGACCCTCGGCTTCTTCGGCTACGACCAGTGGCCCGAGGCCTTCGAAGCCTTCGAGAACGACCAGGGCCGCGACTGGGCCGGGGAGTACCGGGCCTCGCCCTTCCAGCGCCGCTACGCCACCAGCGCCGCCTCGCCCGTGCGCGCCCGCACCGACGGCGCCCCCTCCGCCTCCGCCGCGGGCCTGCGGGTGCCACCGCCCAAGCCGCAGAGCTGGGGAGCGCAGCTGGGGACCCTGATCCGGCGCTACGCCGCCGCCCTCGGCGCCGACCGCACGTTCCTGGCCATCATGGTCGCGCTGCCCTTCGTCATGGGTGCGATGGCCCGCGCCCTGGCCGGCAGCGAGCTGACCCCCGAGACCGCCATCAACGCCCTGCTCATCCTGAACGTGGGCGGGGTGCTGACCGGCGCCGCCAACGCCGTGCGCGAACTCGTCAAGGAACGCGTCATCTACCAGCGGGAACGCGCCGTCGGGCTGTCCCGGTCCGCCTACCTGATGTCCAAGGTGGTGGTCCTGGGCGCCATCACCGTCGCCCAGGCCGTGGTCCTCACCCTCGTCGGCCTCTTCGGCGTGAAGCACAACGCACCGGACGGCAAGGGCGTCCTCCTGCCGCCGCTGATCGAGATCACCCTCGCCGTGGCGCTGCTGTCCTTCACCGCGATGATGCTCGGCCTGCTGGTCTCCGCCCTGGTCAAGAAGGAGGAGGTCACCATGCCGCTGCTGGTCCTCCTCGCCATCGTCCAGGTCGTCTTCTGCGGCGCCCTGCTCCAGCTGAACGGCGTACCGGTGATCGAGCAGCTGGCGTGGTTCGTGCCCTCGCGGTGGGCGCTCGGAGCCATGGCCAGCACGATCGACCTCGGTGCGCTCGTCCCCGGGAAGATCACCGACGATCCGCTCTTCGCCCACTCCGCCCGGATCTGGCTGCTCGACCTCGGCATGCTGGTCGCCCTGTCCCTGCTGTTCGGGCTGCTGGTCAGCCGCCTGCTGCGGCGCCACGAGCCCGCGATCATGCGGAAGTAGGGGGAGCGGACCCGATGACGCTGCCGACGGGAGGCCCGGACGGGATCGCGGACTTCCGGCCCACGCATGTCGTCCCGGAGGAGGGGCTGCCCGCCTGGGAGGCCCCGGACCTCTCGCTGGCCACCACCCCGCTGGACCCGTTCCTCCCCGTACAACTGCTGTCCCGGCGCGGGGAGTGGGGCGAGATCCTCTGCGCCAACGGGTGGTCCGCCTGGGTGGACGGGCGGCTGCTGGTCGCGGTCCCGCAGCCGCCGCCCACCGCGGGCCGGCCGCTGAGCCGTACGGAGGACCCGCGCCCGCTGCTGGCACGCTCGGGCGACGCGCTGGAACGCTACCGGCGGGCCGTGGAGGACCTCGCCGCCGGGCGCGCGGACACCGAGGCGTTCCGGCGGGGGACCCGCGGGCTGCGCGCCGGGGTGGTCGTGGACGGCGAGTCCGTCTGGATCTACGACGAGAGCGACGGCCGCTGGATGTACGGCGACGGCACCCGGCTGACGACGTACGCGGTCCCGGCCGCGCCGGGCGCCCGTCCGGGCGCCGGCGGGGCGCAGGACGACGCGACGGGATCCGGCGCGCGGCAAGCGCCGCGGGAGCCCGTACGGGAGGCCGACGGACCCGGCGGCGGATCGCCCTCCCACGCGGCGACCAGGCTCGTGGGCCTCCCGGACGAGGACCAGGAACCGGGCGCGGGCCCGGGCCCGCAGGCGCGATGACCGCCGGGGAGACGCCCGGACCGGGCGCGCGGGAGGCGTCCGCGGCCGGCGGCGGGGAGGCGTCCGGGTCCGCTGGCGCGCCCGGTCCCGGTCCCGGAGCCGACGCGGAGCCGGTCCGCGGGCGGCCCTCCGACCTCCGGGGCAAACGCATCGCGGGCTACCAGGTCGAGGACGAACTCGGCCGCGGCGGGATGGCCGTGGTCTACCGCGCCCTCGACCTGCGCCTGGACCGCACGGTGGCGTTGAAGCTGCTGGCCCCCGAACTCGCGCGCAACGACACCTTCCGGCGCCGCTTCGCCCACGAGTCGAAGGTCGCGGCCGCCATCGACCACCCGCACATCGTGCCCGTCTTCGAGGCGGGCGAGACCGACGGGCTGCTGTACATCGCCATGCGCTACGTCGCCGGGCAGGACCTGCGGGCGATGCTGGACCGCACCGGCCCGCTCCCGGTGGAGGCCGTCGCCCGGATCGCGGCCCAGGTCGCCTCGGCCCTGGACGCCGCCCACGACCACGACCTGGTCCACCGCGACGTGAAGCCCGGCAACATCCTGGTCGCGGGGGGCACCGACAGCGAGCACCCCGAGCACGTCTACCTGACCGACTTCGGCCTGACGAAGAAGTCCCTGTCGCTGACCGGCTTCACCAGCGTCGGCCAGTTCGTCGGCACCCTCGACTACGTCGCCCCCGAGCAGATCTCCGGCAAACCGGTGGACGGCCGCTGCGACGTCTACAGCCTGGGCTGCGTGGTCCACGAGATGCTGACGGGCGGCCCGCCCTTCCAGCGCGACGACGACATGGCCCTGCTCTGGGCCCACCAGTACGATCCCCCGCCCCCACCGTCCTCCCTGCGTCCGGAACTCCCGCCCGCCGTGGACGACGTGCTCGCCCGCGCCCTGGCGAAGTCACCGGAGGAGCGCTGGCCCAGCTGCCTGGCCTTCACCTCGGCGCTGCGGAGCGCGGGCGCCGGGAAGGCCGCCCCGCGCGTCCCGACCCTGCCCCCGTCCCCCACCGCCCCGGCCCCGCCCCCGCCGGGCTGGGCCCTTCCCGTCTTCCGGCGGCGGGCGGACTGAGCGCATGGGGGAGGGGGCAGGGGGCGGGAGGGAGTTCAGGGAGGCGGGCCCGCTTCGACCCGGCCGCGGCGGCGGACCGGGGTGGCCAGGAGGGCGCCGAGGAACCCGGCGACCGCACCGCACACCAGGGCGAGGGCGACCGTGCGCCACAGGACGGGGAGCAGCTGCACCTTCCCGCCGAGGCCGTCCACGTCACCGATGCCGAGCAGCGACAGGCCGAACCGGGCCTCGACCCCGGCCAGGAGGCAGACCACGAGGGTGCCCACGGCCAGGGCGACGCCCAGGTGCAGGGCGTGCTGCCAGGGGCGGACCCGCGCGGAGGAGCGCGCCGCCATCACGAAGCCCGCGCCGAGCAGCAACACCGCGGCGACGGCCACCAGCCACCAGGCCCTGGAGTCCTGCCGGGCCAGCGAACCGACGTCCACGGTGGAGAGGTCGGGCGTGCGCAGCACCTCGTCCAGGACCTTGGGCATCGGCAGCCCGAAGGGACCCTCGACGCGCCCCTGCCAGGCACCGCCGAACCCCAGGGTGAGCGCGAGCCAGGCGAGGTTCGGCAGCCCGAGGAGGACCACGGCCAGGGTCTCCCGACCGTGCCCGCCGGTGGCGGCGACCACGACGCCGACGACCACGCCGAGCGCGACGTACGAAAGGAGCAGCGCGACGACGGCGGACGCGGCCGGACGCACGGCCCCGTGGAAGCGGACCAGCCGGGCCGGCAGCGGCGCGCGCCGCGAGACCAGCAACGAGATCAGCAACAGCCCCAGGATCCACAGCAGTCCGAAGAAGAGGGTGCTGGGCAGGGCGCTCCGGAATCCCACCGTCGGTGCGGAATCGAGGAGTTCGCTGATCTCCCCGATCGGTGAACTTCCGGTGGAGAGGCCGAAGGTGTGCCGGGCGTAGAGCGCGAAGGCCGTCAGGGCGAGCAGCCAGAGCAGCACCAACGGCGCGGCCCGGGCCAGGAGTTCGCGTGGTCGGGCGACCGCGTGGTGGCGCATCGGGCGCAGGAAGCAGAAGGCCGCGGTCAGCGCCCCGGCCAGGCTGACGGACAGCGGCATGACCGAGAGCCCGCCCTGGGCCCCGGCGAGGAACCCGGCCCCGCCCGTCACGTCCACCGTGCCGCCCGCGGCCATCACGACCACGGCGGCCACCACGTGCGGGAAGGCCCCACCGGGCAGCTCGTCCGCGCCCGCGCAGAGCAGGCCCGCCGCCGCGACGACGGTCATCGCGGCGAAGCCGGCCAGGACGGCGATCAGCGCGTCCAGCCACACCCGCTCGGAGCCCCGAGATGTACGGCTCACACGCAACGGTAGGCACCCTCCGCTTGCGGGCACCACCTGAACGGCGCACACAATGGTCGGCAGGAGTGCATGAAATCCACGGAATCCGGTGATTTCCGCAGGAACGAGCCTTTGGCGACATGCGGAACATCCACCCGGGTACCGGAACTCCTCCGCCTGGGAAGAAGAGCCCGTGACAACGCAACCTTCCGGCCAGTTGCCGCCCGAGCGCCCCTCGGGACCTCCTTCGGGATCTCCCTCCGGGGCGCCGTCAGGTCCGCCCTCCGGCCCGCTCTCGGGCGGACGGCACGGCCCGCCGCCGCCCCCGCCCGGCGCGCCCCCCGGGGAGGGCCCGCCCGGATCGGCCGGGCCGCCGCCCCAGGGCCCCTGGTGGAAGTCCGTACCGCGGCTCGTCACCGCCCTCGTCGCGGTGGCTGCCGCGATCGCGCTGACGGTCGTCCTCACCCGCCCCTCCGGCCCCTCGCACAACGAGGGGGAGGTCTTCCTCCAGACCACCTCCGCATCGGGGCCCGACCCCTTCACGGAGTCGACGGTCGCGCAGACCGCGGCGGAGGAGATCCAGCCGACGACCACGGCCACGGCCAAGCCGGAGCCGGGCAGGACGCCGACGGTCGCCCCGACGGGTCCCACGCAGGGAGCCACGGTCACCCGCAGCGTCAGCGGCTCGGCTCCCGGGCTGTACGGCGGCACGAAGGACATCGCCAGCTGTGACGTCGAGAAGCAGATCAAGGTGCTCTCCGCCGACCCGGTCAAGAACAGCGCCTTCGCCTCGGGCCTCGGCATCCAGCCGGTCGCGGTACCGGGCTTCCTGCGCTCGCTCACCCCCGTGCAACTGCGCGTGGACACCCGGGTCACCAACCACGGCTACCGGGACGGCAGGGTCACCAGTTACCAGGCGGTCCTCCAGGCGGGGACGGCCGTCCTCGTGGACGACCGCGGCGTGCCCCGGGTGCGCTGTGCCTGCGGCAATCCGCTGGGGCCGCCGGTGGCGCTGCAGGCGAACCCGAAGCGGTACGGGCAGCCGTGGTCCTCGTACCACCCGGCGAACGTCGTGGTCATCGCGCCGTCGGTGACGGTCGTCGACAAGTTCGTGATCTACGACCACCAGGACCGGCGCTGGTACGAGCGGGACCGCGGTGACAAGCCGAGGCATGACAAGCCGGTACCGCCGCCGGTGATCCCCACGCCGACGTTCACGCTGCTGCCGACCCCCACGGTGACGCCGACGCCGACCTTCACGGTCACGCCGACGCCGACGCCGACCCTCACGGTGACGCCGACGCCCACGCCCACGGATTCGCGGTCGTTCGCCCCGCTGGTGTCGCCGTCGCCCTCGCCCTCCGAGACCACCTCGCCGACGGTGTCGCCGTCCGACTCCGGCTCGTCGTCCCCGTCCGTGTCCCCGTCCGTGTCCCGGTCGTCATCGGAGTCACCCTCGGCAACGGAGTCGGAATCGGCGAAGACGTCCCCGTCCCCGTCCCCGTCCGAGTCGGTGTCGGTCTCGCCGTCGCGCGAGGAGTCCGCGTCCCCGAGCGAGAGCCGTTCACCGTCGCCCTCGCCTTCACCCTCGCACTCCCGCTCGCATTCGCCTTCGCCGTCCCATTCGGCGAAGCGTTCCACGGAGCCCCCGGCACCGGTGACCCCGGCGGAACCAACCCCTCCGGCGCGGCCGACCCCTTCCGCGCCGGAGCCCGCACCGGTGGTGACCCCCTCGGCAGTTGAGCCGCCCCCCGTGGTGTCCGTGCCGCCGGTACCCAACCGGACGTCGTTGCCGACGACGCCGACCGTCCGACCGGCCCCCTCCGTATCCGCTCCCCCGCTCCCGACGCCGAGCACCGGCGACGGCAACGGGAACGGGAACGGGAACGGCAACGTCAACGGGAACGGCAACGGCAACGGAGGAGCCGGGTAGCGCAGAAGCGCGCCGCCAGAGCACGCGACCGGACCGGCCTCCCCCACTCGGGGAGGCCGGTCCGGTCCGTGGCACGTCCGGCTTCGAACGAGCGGCCCCGTCGGCCTCCTACTTGAGAGGGAGGGGGCTACGGGTGGTTGCTCCGGCCCGGGCCCGATGGGGCAAGGGATCTGTGGATCACGGGGTCCGATCTCGGCCGCCTGGCTGGATGGCGAGTGCTACGGGAGAGGGGTGAAAGGTCGGGTCTCGGGAGGGATTCGGTCGAGTTGGCCGGTCCAACAAGCTTGATGCGCAAGGGAAATCACCGGACGAGAGATCGGCCCCACGCGCATGAAACGCTTAGCACCGCTGCTCGCCACCGCCGGACTTCTGGCCACCGCTCTGCCCGGGCTGGTGGCATCCCCGGCATCCGCTGCCCGGACACCCGAGTACCTGCGCCAGAAGCCGGCGTGGCACCGCTGTAGCGCCGATCGCCCGGCGGCGTACGAGTGCGCGACCCTCAAGGTCCCGCTCGACTACCAGCGTCCCGAAGGGCGCACCCTCGACCTCGCGATATCGCGGATGAAGAGCGAGGACCCGGCCAAGCGGCGCGGTGTGCTGCTGCTGAATCCCGGGGGTCCCGGGGCTTCCGGGCTCCTGCGCCCGCTCAGGATGAACGACAAGATGGCCAAGGACGTCCGCGACCGGTACGACCTCGTCGGCTTCGACCCGCGCGGCGTCGGCGAGAGCAGCCCGATCGGCTGTGGCGGGCTGAACGAAGTCGAGCGCGGCGTCGGCAAGGCGTACCGGCCCGAGACCTTCGCGTCGGACGTGGCGTGGGCGCGCGGGATCGCCGACAAGTGCCGTGAGAAGTCGGGCGATGTGATCCCGTACATCACCACCCGCAACACGGCGCGCGACATGGACGTCATCCGCGCCGCACTGGGGGAGCGCACGGTCTCGTACCTGGGCTACTCGTACGGGACGTACCTCGGCACGGTGTACGCGCAGATGTTCCCGGAGCGCACCGACCGGTTCGTCCTGGACAGCGGCATAGACCCGCAACGCGTCTGGCGCGGCATGATCCAGGTGTGGGGCACGGGGGCCGAGCCCGCCTTCGAGCGGTGGACCCGGTGGGCGGCCGAGCGCTCGGACACCTACGGCCTCGGCACGACGCCCGAGGCGGTCTCCGCCACCTTCTGGGCCCTGGTGGCCCGGGCCGACCGGGAACCGATCGACCACTACGGGCAGAAGGTCACGGGTGACGACATCAGGTCGGACCCGGCGCTCTTCTTCTCCCTCAAGGAGGCCTCGTTCGTCGTCAAGGTCCTGAAGGCCTCCTCCGAGCGCCCGACTCCGCCGCCGACCCCGGCCGAACCGCCGACCGCGGCCGAACCGGGCGCGAAGGAATCGGCGGAGAAGGGAGCGGTTCCGCGGGCGCCCCTCGCGGGCATCCGGTCCGGCGCGCCGCGGGCCGATGCGGAGCCGTCCGGACCCGGCCCGGACAGTGCCCCCGGTGACAACGCCTCAGCCGTGTACTGGTCCGTGGTGTGCGGGGACACGGACGCCTGGCCGCGCGATCCGCAGCAGTACGCGCGGGAAGCGGCGCGGGACAAGGTGGAGCACCCGCTGTACGGGGACTTCGCGTCGAACATCAAGCCGTGCGCCTTCTGGCAGCGGCCGCTCGAAGCCGTGACGCCGATCAAGACCCGGGCCGCCGTGCTGACCGTGCAGAACGAGTGGGATCCGCTGACCCCGCTCGCCAGCGGTCAGGGACTGCACCAGGTGCTGAGGGGCTCGCGGATGGTGTTGGGGCTCGGTGCCGAGGGGCACGGCGCGTACCTCGCCAGCCCCACGGCCTGCGCCAACATACCCGTCGACGCGTACCTGTCGACGGGCCGGCTGCCCGCCAAGGACGTGACCTGTCACAACCCGCCGCCCGCCCCGGACCCGGAGGGCGCCGGAGCCCGCTGACCCCGCCGCCCGTGCCCGCGTGGCGTGCGGTTGACCGGTCATCGGGACCTGGCGTGGCGTGTCGTTTCTTCGGTGAACGTGGGCCCCCGTGAGGGTGAGTCCGCGGGGCGGGGCTCGCTGCGGATCGGAGGGTTCCGCTAGAACCCTTGGCATGATCAATAGCCTGACGCGCGCCTGCGCCGCGCTCGCCCTCGCAGCCCTGCCCCTGATCTCCCCGACCTCCGCGGTCGCCGCGGTCGCGGCGGTGGCCCCCTGTCCCGGCGGGTCGGTCTGCTTCTACACCGATGCGGACTTCGGCGGGCAGAGCTGGCAGTGGTCGCCGCGCAGCGGGTACCGGGACATGCCGCCGCAGCTGCACGACCACGTGGGCTCCTTCGTGGCCAACGTGGACGCGTGCTTCGTCGACTGGAAGCCGAAGGAGACCCGCCAGGTCCGCGAGGGTGACTGGCGGCGCAGCTACCGGGGCGACTTCGGTGGCCGCATCGACGCCGTGCAGTCGACCTGCTGACCGCGGACTGGTGAGCGCCGACCGGTGAGCACCGACCGCTGATCGCGAGCCCGCCACACACGAGGGGCGAGGGACGGTCGCGCACGGTGACGGCACCTGGGGGTGTCGTGGCTTCCCGCCGCGCGGCGGGCCGATGGGTGAGACCCTGGCTGCATGGCCGAAAGGGGCACATCCCCCACGGTCGATTGGCCCGCCCGCCCGGACCTGAGCCTCGCGCTCAACCGGATGGGCACCTTCGACTGGGACCTCGACAGCGGGCAGATGCACCTGGACCCGACCGCGCTCGAGGTCTTCGAACTGCGCCCGGAGGAGTTCACGGGCACACCCGGCGGGCTCCGGGTGCGGATCCCGCCGGGTGAGGAGGCCCGGCTGGACGCGCGGGTCGCCCAGGCGCTCAAGGACGGGCGCAGCCACTACGGTGCCTACTTCCGGATCCGCCGTCGCGACGGCGCCATGAGCTGGACCCACATCCAGGGCCACATCCTGCGCGGCCCGAGCGGGCGCCCGTACCGGATCATCGGGATCGTCCGGGACGCGGACCTCGACCCCGGAGAGCCGGGGGCGCGCAGCGAGCGGGACGAGGGGCGGCGCCGGATGACGGGCGTGGTCGAGCGGACCACGGCCATCCTGGCCCACGCCCGGACCGTCAACGACGTCACCGACATCCTCAAGGACCCCGCCGCGCTCGGTCACCTCGGTGCGGTCAGCATCATGCTCGGGGTGGTCGACGGCGGCCGCGTCCACCTGGTGGCGGAGGGGCAGTTGGGCACGTACGTCCCCGAGATCGAGTACACGCGCGTCGACGCGGACCTGCCGATGAGCGAGGCCGTACGCACGCTGCAGCCCGTCTACGTCACCTCCCGCGACGAGTTCGAGCGCCGCTACCCGCTGCTCTGGCGCTACATCGAGCCGCTCTCCGTGCGCAGCGGGGTCTACCTCCCGCTCATCGCCCAGGGCCGTCCGATCGGCGCGATCGGGTTGCTCTACGCGCGGGAGGGCGACTTCACCGCCGAGGAGAGCAACCTGCTGGTCGCGCTGGGCAGCGGCATCGCGCAGAGCCTCCAGCGGGCCATCCTCTTCGAGCAGGAGCACGACCTCGCCGAAGGGCTCCAGCGGGCCATGCTGCCCCGCAGCATCCCCGCGGTCCCGGGCGCGCGGATCGCCGTCCGCTACCGCTCGGCCCGGATGGGGCGGGACATCGGCGGGGACTGGTACGACGTGATCCCCCTGGGCGAGGGCCGGGTCGGCGTGATGATCGGCGACGTCGAAGGCCACGACACGGACGCGGCGGCCGTCATGGGGCAGCTGCGGATCGTCCTGCGCGCGTACATCGTGGAAGGGCATACCCCGGGGACCGCGATGGCCCGGGCCTCCACCTTCCTGCGCGAGCTGGAGACGGAGCGCTTCGCCACCTGTACGTACGCGGAGATCGATCTGACCAGCGGGATGGTGCAGATCGTGCGGGCCGGGCACCTGGACCCGGTCGTGCGGCGCGGCGACGGCAGCTGCCACCGGGTGTCCGCGGCCGGCGGCCTGCCGCTGGGCCTGCCGCCGCGCGACCGGTCCGGGACGGGCTCCGGCTACCCGGTCACCACCATGGAGCTGCATCCGGGAGACGCCCTGCTGCTGTGCACGGACGGGCTGATCGAGCGGCCCGGGGCCGACGCGGACACCGGGATGCGGGAGTTCATGGAGGCGGTCCGCGACGGGCCGACCGACGTGGAGGAGCTGGCCGACGCGCTGTGCGACCTGGTCGGCGACTCCGGTACGGGCGACGACATGGCCCTCCTCGTGCTGCGCCGCCGCGGTACCCCCGCCCCGCGCGGCGGCGGCCCGCTGCGCCAACGGCTCGCCCCCGGGGACACCGACGGCCCGACGCTGGCCCGGCACCTGATCCGGGCGGCGGTGGCGGCCTGGGGCGCCCGGGACCTGGCGGACGAGATCGAGCTGGCCGCCGACGAGCTGATGACCAACGCCCTCGTGCACACCGAAGGGGGCGGCCAGGTGAACCTGCGCCTCACGGTCGAGGGCCGGATCAGGATCGAGGTCGAGGACTCCTCCAGCGCCCTCCCGCGCAAGCGCGAGGCCGGTGACTGGGCGGTGTCGGGGCGCGGGCTGATGCTCGTGGACCGGCTGGCCGACGAGTGGGGGGTCGAGCCGAAGGGGGCGGGGAAGTGCGTCTGGTGCGAGTTCTCGCTTCCCGTCGCCTCGGTCGTCGCCACCGCCGACCCGCCACCGGCCCTGCCCGTCCCGCCCGGGTGAACGGGTGTCAGACGAGGGCGTTCGGGCCCTGGGTGGCCTTCGCGTGCTGCATCGCCGTCAGCTTGCGCACGAAGCGGACGGCCAGCACGCCCGAGGCGAGGAACAGCAGGTCCCCGGCGATCGAGACCGTCATCGAGGTGCGCAGGACCGTCGCGGAGTCGGACGTGCCCAGCCGGTTCGATACGAACAGCAGGAGGTGGGAGCCGGCCCAGGTGGCCCACCAGGCCACCACGGGACCGTAGGAGACGCGCCGCCACGAGCCGTCGGGCGCCGCCTGCGCGCTCGCTCCCCAGATCTCCGTGGCCGTCTTGAACGGCAGCCACAGCTGACCGATCGGGATGAACCAGCAGCCCACCGCCCACCGCGTTCCCCGACCGAAGCCCTCGGGGGCGAAGACCCCGGCGTTGACCCGCACCCGGTGGAACCAGACGAGGAAGAGGACGACGGTCGGCAGCTGCGCCAACATCTGCAGGCTGTAGGACATGCTGGCGAACCGGTCGGCAGCGGCGTAACCGCTCATCGTCTCCGGAGTCGGACCGTCGTCGATGAAGGTGGTCAGGGCCGCGTACAGCCGGTACTCGGCGAAGAGTTGCGGCAGGGCGAAGACCGTGGCCAGGACGAGGAGCGCGTTCAACGCGGTCGCCACGCCGATGGGCGAGCGCAGCGCGGTGGGCGCGGTGGGCTCGGCCGGCCCCGACGCCTCGGTCGCCTCGGTCGACTCGGGCGCCTCGGGCGAGCGGGGCGCACCGGATGGTGCGGACGGAATGACGGACATGCTGAAGGACCCCCCACGGGTACGGATGATGCGGACGAGCACGGCCTCAGAACGCGGCGTTCGGGCCCTGGACCGCCTTGGTGTGCTGCATCGCCGTCAGCTTGCGGACGAAGAGGACGGCGAACACGGCCGATACGGCGGACAGCAGGCTGCCGACCGAGTCGCTGGCGCGGCTGATGAGGTTCGATGCGATGAAGGTCACCCACCAGACGGTGACGGGCGTGACGGAGACCGCGCGGGCGGAGCCGTCGGGTGCGGCCTGGACGCTGGCCCGCCAGATGTCCTGGGCGATGCGGTAGGGGAAGAAGAGGTTCACGATCGGGATGAACCAGGATCCGATGGCCCAGCCGGGCCCCTGGTCGAAGAGGTCGGGCCGGAACACTCCGCCGTTCACCCGGGCCCGGTGGAACCAGACGATGAAGACGGCTCCGGTGCCCAGCAGGAGGGCGATCTGGGCGATCCCGACGCAGGCGTACATGAGCGCGGCCGCGGTCAGCGGTCCGTCGCCCTCGATGTCGGCGGCGGCGTCCGTGCCGAATCCGATCGCGGCCGCCGCGAGGTCGACCGCGCCCGCGACGGCGAGCAGGATCGTGAGGGCGGTGGCCAGACCCTTCGGTGAACGGAGCGCCGAGGAGGCGGGTACAGGCGGACTGATGGCGTCATAGGACATGACGAAGGACCCCCCACGGGTACATGTGATGCGCATAAAGAAACCCGCCGAGGGCGGGGCCTGCGCGAACATACGTCAGATGATCGTCAACTGTCCAAGGATTTCGTGGGGCGCCGGGCGAATGGCTGAATCGACGAAATGATGGTCGTTTCGGCGGATTATCCCGTGATCGACCACCTCATCCTGCCAAAGTGCCCACACTCCGCCCGCTGCTGACGTTCCTGCTCGCCACGGCCGTTCTGGCGGGCCCCGCCCCGGGTGGCCGGCCCGCCGCCGCCTCGACCAGGGGCGTCGACACCGGCAGCCCGGATGCCGGTGTCGAGACCGCCCGCTCCAGCCGTCCCCTCGCACCCGGCGTCCGCCTCGACTCCTACGACCGACTGGAGCGCGACCGCTGGCTGCGCGTCGACGAACTCGCCGTCGACCTGGGCACTCCGGGCGTGCGGGCCGAGTATCTGGGCGGGAACGGCCCGGCCACCGTCGCCGAGCTGGCGGCCCACCATCCCGCCGGACCGGGCCGCCGGGTGGTCGCGGCCGTCAACGGCGACTTCTTCGACATCGGGGACACGGGTGCGCCGCTGGGCCCCGGCATCCGCGACGGTCGCCTCCTGCACGCCCCCGCACCGGAGGCGGGGGCCGCCGTCGGATTCGGCGCCGACGGTACGGGGCGGATCCTGGACCTCGCTCTGACCGGCAGCGTGACCCTGCCGGCCGACCCCGCCCGGGCGCGGCCCGGGGATCCGGCGGGCGAGTCCCGGCCGCTCGTCGGGTACAACACGGCCCGGCCGCCCGCCGACGGGTTCCTCGCCTACACCGCCGACTGGACCTGGGGCCCGCTCCCGGCCGCCGGCCGGGGCCCGGGCGCGGTGGCGGTCGCCGAGGCCGAGGTGCGGGACGGCCGGGTCACGGCGGTACGTTCGCCCGCGCACGGCACGCCGCCCGCGCCCGGCGTCACCGTGTTGGTCGGCCGCGGCCGGGCGGCTGCGCGGATCGCGGCCCTGCGCCCGGGGGATCCGGTGGCCGTCTCCGCGGGGATCCGGCGCGGAGACGGCGGCGCGGACCCACTGGCGGCCGCCCTGGGCGGGCGCGCGGCGCTGGTGGTGGACGGAGTGCCGCAGGGCCACGACGGCGAGCCGAACGACACCGCCGCCCCGCGCACCGCCGTGGGGCTGGCCCGGGACGGCCGCACGCTCCGCGTCCTCACCGTCGACGGCCGCCAGCGCGACAGCGGGGGCCTCACCCTCACCGGCCTCGGGCGGCTGATGCACGGGCTCGGGGCGCACGACGCCCTCAACCTCGACGGCGGCGGATCCACCACCCTGGTCGCCGGCCGCAGCGGGACCCTCGACCTCGCCCTGGAGAACTCCCCGTCCGACGGCGCCCCCCGCAAGGTCGCCAACGGGCTGGTGCTCACCGTCCCCACCGGTTCCGGCCGGGCCACCGGCTGCCGCGTCGAAGCCCTGGGCGGCGCCACCCGGGTCTTCCCCGGCCTGACCCGGACCCTCACCGCCACCGGCTACGACGCCACGCTCGGCCCGGTGGCTCCCGACCCCGCCGCGGACCGCCCCCGCTGGTCGGTGGACCCGGGCGGATCCGGCCGGGTCGCGGCCGGCGGGGTCTTCCACGCCCTGCGTCCCGGGGGCGCAGCGGTACGGGCGCGCCGTGCGGGGGTCGGGGGAGCGGTCCACCTGGACGTGCTCGGCCCGCTCACCGGCATCCGACCGAGCACGCGCCGCCTCGGTCTCGCGGATCCCACCGAGACGGGGTCCTTCGGGCTCACCGGCCTCGACGCGCAGGGCCGAACCGCCCCGGTCGAGGGGCGTGACGTGCGGTGGGAGTACGACCGTACGCGCTGGCGGGTCGGCGAGGACGGGCGCGGCGGCTTCACGCTGACCGCCCTCGTGCCGCGGGCCACCGGACGGCTCCGGGCGACCGTCGCGCCCCCGGGCACCCCGGCGCTGACCACCGAACTCGCCGTCGGGGTGGGCCTGGTGGAGGAGGGCCTGGCGGATCTGGACGACGCGGACCAGTGGCGGGGACCCGGCGCCGGCGCGGCCCCGGGGCACACCGGGGGCGGGTTGCGCCTGGACCTCACCGCGGGGGCACAGGGCGAGGCCGTTGCCGCGCCGGCCGCCGCGGCGGACGCGCCGCACCCCTTGCCGCTGCCGGAGTCGGCACGGTCCCTCGGCCTCTGGGTCGAGGGCGACGGCTCCGGCGGCCGGATCGCGGCCCGGCTGCGGCAGGGGGACGGAGCGGAGGTCGTGCTGCGCGGGCCCGTCGTCGACTGGACCGGCTGGCAACGGATCACACTGCCCGTGCCGGCGTCGGCCGAGCGCCCGCTGGCTCTGGACCGGCTCTCGGCGAGCGCCGGACCGCGTCCCGGCGGGCTGGTCCTGGACACGCTGACCGCCGAGGGTCCGCAGGTCGGGGCGGCGCCCTCGGGCCCGGTGGTCCGGGACCCGGCCCTCGCGGCCGCGCCCGCCGAAGTCCGGTCCCGGCCCTGGCGGTTCGCGGTGCTCCCCGGTGGCCAAGCGGCGGCGGAGCTGCGGCGGGCCCGGGCCGAGATCCGGGCCGAACGCCCCGAGCTGGTCCTGGCCTCCGGCGACGCGCCCTCGTCCGCCGTGCACCGGGGCGTGCGGTTCCTGCGCCTCGACGGAGCTCACCGGACCCTCGACGGGGGCGGGCTGGAGCGGCTGCGGGCGCTGCGCGAGGGGATCGCCGCCGCGGGCCGGGAGGCCGGCACCGGAGCGCTGATCGTCGTACAGGACGACGGGGCGGGAGCGTCACCGGTGGACCGGAAGGAGGCGGAGCTGCGGGACCGGCTGCTCGCGGAATTCCGGTGGGCGACGGGCAAGGGCGCCGCGGTGGTGACCCTCGGGGGTCCCGCGGTCGCGGTGGGCCGGGCCGAGGGCGTGCTGTCGGTGACGGCGGGGCGCTCCGGGTGGGTGCTGGTGGGAGCAGCCGAGGGCGGGGGAGCGGGCGTTGGTGTGGGGGTTGGGGTGGGCGTCGGGCGGGGGCGTGAGTGGCTCTCCGTGGAGCCGCGTCCGGCGGGGGCGGGGCTCAGAGGGCGACGAGGGTGACCTCGGTCGCCTTGACGCTGGTCCACACCGCGGCGCCGTCCGCCAGCCCCAGTTCGGCCGCCGCGTCCGGGGTGATCTCGGCCACCAGGTCCGGGGCCTCGGTCGAAGCGACCAGGATCCGGAGCCTGCCGCCGACCGCGGTGATCTCGCGGACGGTGCCCGGCCACACGTTGCGGGGGCTGCCGCCCGGCCGGTCCCGGTGGATCGATACGGCTTCGGGGGCGATGATCGCGAGTGCGGGGGCGCCGGCCGGCAGGGCCTCCGCGGCCACCAGCCGGCCGCCGCCGGGCAGTTCGAGACCCTCCGCGGTGGCGCTGCCCGGCCAGGCGTTGCGGCCGAGCATGCGGGCCACCCAGGGTGAGCGGGGGTGGCGGGTGACTTCGGTGGGCGGGGCGTCCTGGAGGGTGCGGCCGTCGGCGAGTACGAGGACCCGATCGGCCAGCGACACGGCTTCGACCGGGTCGTGGGTGACGATGAGGCAGACTCCGCCGAAGCCGGCGAGGTGGCGGCGCAGGGTGTGCCGGACGTGGGCGCGGGTGGTCTGGTCGAGGGCGGCGAGCGGTTCGTCCAGGAGGAGCAGGCGGGGGCGGGCCGCGAGGGCGCGGGCGAGGGCGACGCGCTGGGCCTGACCGCCGGAGAGCTCGGCGGGCTTGCGGTGGGCGAGGTGGCCGACACCGAGGCGGTCGAGCCAGGCCCGTGCCTCGGCGCGTGCCGTGGCCCGCGGGACCCCGCGGGCGCGCAGGCCGTACGCGGTGTTGGCGAGGGCGTTCAGGTGGGGGAAGAGGGCGCCGTCCTGCGGGACCCAGGCGACCTGTCGCTCGTGCGGGGGCAGGTCGGTCACGTCGAGCCCGCCGAGCGTGAGTTCGGCGTGGGCGCGCGGGGTCAGGCCGAGCAGGGCCCGTAGCAGGGTGGTCTTGCCGGCGCCGTTCTCGCCGACCACGGCGATGGTGGTGCCGGGTTCGGCGTCCAGGGTCAGTTCGTTGAAGCCGCTCACCTCGGCGTGCAGCGGCCAGCGCTCGGTGGCCGGTGCCCCGGTGGTGCCGGCGGCGGAACCGGAAGCGGAAGCAGAAGCAGGGAAGGAAGCGGAATCGGGAAGGGGAGCGGAGGAAGGAGCCGCGGGAGCCGGTGAGCGGGAGCCGGCGAGCGGGGTTCCGGTCCACCGCCCGCGCAGCCCGATCAGGACGGCCATGGCGATCGCGAGCAGCAGCAGCGACAGCGAGGTGGCCGCTTCGGGTTGGTCCTGGAGGAGCAGGTACACCTGGAGCGGCAGGGTCTGGGTGGTGCCGGGAAGGTTGCCGGCGAAGGTGATGGTGGCGCCGAATTCGCCGAGGGCCCGGGCCCAGGTCAGGGCGGCTCCGGCGATCAGACCCGGGGCCACCATGGGCAGGGTGACCGTGAAGAACACCCGGACCGGCGAGGCGCCGAGGGAGGACGCGGTCTCCTCGTAGCTCTGCTTGAGACCGCTGAGCGCCCCTTCCAGGCTGATGACCAGGAACGGCATCGCGACGAAGGTTGCGGCGACCACCGCACCCGAGGTGTGGAAGGGGAGGGTGATGCCGAAGGTGTCCTCCAGCCAGGGACCGAGCAGTCCGCGGCGCCCGAAGCCGAGCAGGAGGGCGACACCGCCCACGGTCGGCGGGAGCACCATCGGCAGCAGCACCAGCGAGCGGACGAGCGGCTTCCCGGGGAACGGCACCCGGGCCAGCAGCCAGGCCAGCGGCACTCCGAGGAGGAGCGAGAGCCCGAGCGCCCAGAGCGAGACGAGGAGGGAGAGCTTGAGGGCCTCCACGACGCCGGGGGCGGTGAGGTGCGTGCCCAGCCGGCTCCACTGGGTGCGCGCGAGGATGCCGAGGAGCGGGAGGAGCAGGAAGGCGACGGCGAGCAGCGCGGGCACCGCGAGGGCGAGCGGCGGCCTGGTGCGGCTACGGGTGCGGGCGCGGGTGCGACCGGTGGGGTCGTCGTGGCGGCTGCGGAATCGGGCCATCTGCTGTGCCTGCTCTGCCTGGTGTGCCCGCCGGCGACGGGGAGTGGACGGGGATGCGCATGCCGATGTGGAAGGCGAAGGGGGAGGTACTGCCTGTCCCCCCGGACCAGGTAGTACCTCCCCCCGCTCGCCCCCGGCGGACGACCCGCCGGAGCGGGTCGCCGGCGGCTACGCCTGCTGGAAACCGGCGTCCTGGAGGATCTTCTGCGCCTCCGGGGTGCCGAGCCACGCCACGAAGGCGGCCGCGGCCTCGGCGTTCTTGGAACCCTTGAGGGCGGCGGCCGGGTAGGACGCGACGGCGTTCTGCGCGTCCGGGATGTCGACGGTCGTGATCTTGTCCCCGGACTTGATGGAGTCCGTCTTGTAGACGAGACCGGCGTCGGCCTCGCCCAGCTCGACCTTGCTCAGCACGGCGCGGACGTTCGGCTCCTGCGAGACCGGCTTCACCTCGATCTTCTGCGCGTCGAGGATCTGCTTGCTGTAGCGGCCGACCGGGACCTCGGGGGCCGCGAGGACCACCTTGATCTTGGTGTCGGCGAGGTCCTTGAGGGCCGCGATCTTGAAGGGGTTGCCCTTGCCGGCGGCGATGACCAGGCGGTTCTTCGCGATCACCTTCGGGTCGTCGACCTCGGCCTTGAGGCCGTCCATGGTCTTGGTGTCGGCGGTCACCAGTGCGTCGGCCGGAGCGCCCTGCTTCACCTGGGCGGCCAGTTCCTGCGAACCGGCGAAGGAGAAGGTGATCTTCGTGCCGGGGTGGGCCTTCTCGTACGCGGCGCCGGCCGTCTTGAAGACGTCGGTCAGCGAGGAGGCGGCCAGGACCGTCAGGTTGGCACCCTTCGGCGCGGCGGCCGAGGGGGAGCCGGAGGCGCTCGCGCCGTCGGCGGCGGGCTTCTTCGCTTCGTCCTTGCCGCAAGCGGTCAGGGGGACGAGCAGGGCGGCGCCCAGTACGGCGGCGGCGGCGCGGCGGCGGTTGATGCGGGTGGAGAACATGGATACGGCTCCTCGGGTCTGGCAAGGACCCGCGCCGGTGACGGGCGGAGCGGGTGGAACGGGTGGAGGTGGGGACGACGGAACGGTCAGGTGCGGTCAGGTGCGGTCGATGTGGACGCTGGTGGACTTCACGCGGGCGGTGGCCTGCATGCCGACCTCCAGCCCCAGCTCCTCGACGGCCTCCCGGGTGAGCAGGGAGACCAGGCGGTGGGGACCGGCCTGGATCTCGACCTGGGCCGCGACGTCGCCGAGCTTGACGGCGGTCACGATCCCGGGGAAGGCGTTGCGGGCGGAGGTGTAGGGCTCGGCGTCGTCCAGGTGGGCGCCTTGGCCCACCTCCACGGAGAAGGCCGCGAGGTCGCGGCCGTCGATGAGTCGCCGGCCGCCCTCGTCGCGATGGGTCGCGACCCTGCCGGCATCGGCCCAGCGACGAGCGGTGTCGGGGCTGACGCCGAGCAAGCGTGCCGCCTGCCCGATGGTGTAGGACTGCATGTGCGACAAGGTAGGGGCGCATCCGCCGCGTTTGCAAGTTCATTGGGATGACCTACATGGCAGATGCTATGCAGGTTGTTGGATCCGACGAACTCCGGCCGGGGCAGCCGGGTCGATAGAGTCGACGCATGGCTGATGAGGGAACGGCAACGGCAACGGGAACGGCACGGGTGGACAGCTGGATCTGGTCGGTACGGCTGACCAAGACCCGCTCGCTCGCGGCCGCCGCCTGCCGTGCGGGGCACGTGAGGGTCAACGGCGAACGGGCCAAGCCGGCCCAGGCGGTCGGTCCGGGCGACGAGGTCCGGCTCTTCCACGCCGGGCGCGAGCGGATCGTCGTGGTCCGGCGCGCCGTCACGAAGCGGGTCGGCGCGCCGGTCGCCGCCGAGTGCCTGACGGACAACAGCCCGCCGCCGCCCACCCCCGTCGAGGCGGCCGTCGTGGGCATCCGCGACCGGGGCGCGGGCCGTCCCACCAAGCGCGAGCGCCGCGAGATCGAAGGCCTGCGGGGCCGCTGAGCCGCGGGCGGCGCGGCGCGGCGGACGGTCAGGGGTGGGCGGCGGGGCCGGGGGTCACGCCTTCCGGTAGTCGTACGCCTCGCCCGCCGCCGCGGCCACGGCCTCCAGCGGGGCCCCGGTCGACGCGGTCACCACCGCCGCCACCGCGCCCTCCAGGAACGGCGCGTCCAGCAGCCGCGAGCCCGGTGGCAGCTCGTCGTCCAGCAGCAGCGCCTTGACGGTCAGCACCGAGCTGCCGAGGTCCGCGATCAGCGCCACCCCGGCGCCCCGGTCCACCGACCGGGCCGCCGCCACGATCAGCTCGGCGCTCGTGCCCAGCGCGCCGTCGGACGTGCCGTCGGGCAGGCCGCCCGCGGCGGCCACCGGGGCGGCTGAGCCTCCCGCGGCCAGACCGCGGGCCAGCTCCGCCACCGACCGGGCGACCGCCGCGCTGTGCGACACCAGCACGATCCCGACGAGCGCCGCGTCCCCTTCCCCGTCCCCGCTCACAGCTCGCCCTCCGTCGGACCGTCCGCCGTCTCCGCGAGCGCGCGGAGCAGCAGGGCGGCCGAGGTGGCACCCGGATCCTGGTGTCCGATGCTCCGCTCGCCCAGGTAGCTCGCCCGGCCCTTGCGGGCCTGGAGCGGTACGGTCGCCAGCGCGCCGCCCTCCGCGGCCGCCGCCGCCGCGCGGTACGACGTACTCAGCTCCGCGATCCCCGGCACCAGCGCGTCCAGCATCGTCTTGTCGCCCGGGGCGGCCCCGCCCAGCTGGGCCACCGCACCCACCCCCGCGTACAGGGCCTTGCGCAGCTCCTCGTCCGAGACCTCGGCGGCGTCGCCGAGTTCCTTGCCGGTGCGCCGCAGCAGGGTGCCGTAGAGCGGGCCGGAGGCGCCGCCCACCACGCCGATCAGGGTCCGCCCGGCCAGCTGGAGGACGGCTCCGGGCGAGGGTGGCCGCTGGGCGTCGATCTCGGCGCGCACCGCCAGGAAACCGCGCAGCAGATTGCTGCCGTGGTCGGCGTCGCCGATGGGGGAGTCCAGCTCCGTCAACCGGTCCGCCTCGCGCTCCACCGAGGCGGCCGTCGCGGCCATCCAGCGCCCGAAGAACTCCGCGTCCCGCACCACGTCCCGCACCGGATCTCCTCGCAGTCGATCACCCGTCAGCCCGCCTTCCCCGCAGCCTACTTCGCGGGGTCAACGACCCCAGCGCAGTGCGGTGGTCTGCACGGGCGCGTCCCACAGCCGCAGCAACTCCTCGTCGGCGCGGCACAGGGTGACCGAGCACCCCGCCATGTCCAGGGCCGTGACGTAGTTGCCGACCAGCGCGCGGGCCACGGGCACGCCGCGCTCCGCCAGCACCCGCGCCACCTCGGCGTGGAAGCCGTACAGCTCCAACAGCGGGGTCGCGCCCATCCCGTTGACCAGCGCGAGCACCGGCCCGCCGATCGGGCTCACCTCGTCCAGCTCCCGCAGCACGGCCTCCACCGCCACCTCCGCGATCTCCCGCGCGCTCATCATCGGGCGCCGCTCCCGCCCGGGCTCGCCGTGGATGCCGATGCCCAGTTCCAGCTCGCCCTCCGGCAGGGTGAAGGTCGGGCCGCCCTTGGCGGGGGTGCTGCAGGGGGCCAGCGCGACCCCGAAGCTGCGCGAGGACGCGTTCACGCGCCGGGCGAGCGCCGCGACCCGGTCCAGCGGCGCACCCTCCTCGGCCGCCGCCCCGGCGATCTTCTCGACGAAGAGGGTGGCGCCGGTGCCGCGCCGACCGGCCGTGTGCAGGCTGTCGGTGACCGCGACGTCGTCGTCGACCAGGACCTGCTCGATCCGGAGCCCGTCCTCCTCGGCGAGCTCGGCGGCCATCTCGAAGTTGAGGACGTCCCCCGTGTAGTTCTTGACGACGAACAGCACCCCCTGCCCGCTGTCCACGGCGGTCGCGGCCCGCAGCATCTGGTCGGGCACGGGCGAGGTGAACACCTCCCCGGGGCAGGCCGCCGACAGCATGCCGTACCCCACGAACCCGGCGTGCAGCGGCTCGTGCCCGGACCCGCCGCCCGAGACCACCCCGACCCGCCCGCCCCCGCGCACGTCGCGGCGCACGACGAGCCGCCGCTCCACGTCCACGTCCAGCTCGGGATGGGCGGCGGCCATCCCCCGCAGCGCGTCGGCGACCACGGTCTCCGGACTGTTGATCAGCATCTTCATGCGCATCTCCCGGTGGGACGGACGGGTGACCATCTGATCATTTTTTGGCGGGTCCGTGGGGATGTTCGCGGTCATCGATCACCGTACGGGCGATCGGTCCCGGGCCGCGGACGGCGGCCGTGGCCGACGGGAGGTGCTCCCGCCGGCCACGGCCGGGACGGGTCAGCGGCGCAGGGTCAGGCGGTGGACCCCGCCGTCGACCGTGCCGACGTAGAGAGTGCGGCCGTCGGGGGCGGCGGCCAGCTTGGTGGTGTCGGTGTTCTGCAGGCCATTCGAGACGTTCTCCCAGGTGAGGCCGTTGTCGGTGCTCCGCAGTACGCCACGGCCGCCCTGGACGAGTCCGGTCGCGGTCGAGCCGGTGGTGGCCGCGTAGAGCGCGCCGCCGACCCGCAGCAGGTCCGAGACGTGGACCGCGAGCGGGCCGGTGTCGGCGGTGCGGAAGGTCCTGCCGTCATCGGTGCTGATCCGGACGGACGAACCGCCGACGAGCAGGCGGCGGCCGTCCATCACGATCGCGGAGACGGGGCCCTCGGCGACCTTGGTCTTGGTGACGCCGCCGTCGTCCGAGCGGTAGAGGCCCGAAGTGTTGCCGAGCCAGAGGCGCCGCGGGTCGCGCGGGTCACCGGCGACGGCGTCGAAGGACCTCTCGTGGAAGAGGTTCTTCCAGGTCCTGCCGCCGTCGGACGTCGTGAACAGCCCGTCGCCGAGGATGCTCTTGAAGCTGATCGCCACCCGGTCCGGGTCGGCCGGGTGGATCAGGATCGAGGTCGGTATCTCCGCCGAGGTGCCCTTCACCTGCCAGGTCCGGCCGGCGTCAGCACTGCGGGAGACCTCGAAGAGGCCGGTCGCGGTGCGCCGGACCTGCCACACCACCTTGGAGTCCTTGGGCGAGACGGCGATGTGCGAGGTGAGGCGACCGGTCCTGCCCTCCGCCCCGGACTGGCCCCACTCGGGGCCGGCGACGGGGATCGTGGTGCGGTAGGTGCCGCTCACCGTTCCGGCGAGCAGTTGGTCGCCGCTGGCCGCGAGGGCGAAGGTGGTCAGGCCCTGCACACCGATCCTCCGGTAGCCGGTGCCGTCGGACGAGCCGCGGTACAGGCCGTCCTGTTCGCTGGACACGGTCACCGAGCCGTCGGCCCAGCGGTCGTAGTCCATCGGGATGGCGGCCTTCGAGGGGGCGGGCGCGGGCTTCCAGGTCCTGCCGTGGTCGCGGCTCACCTGCCCGGCGCCGAACAGCGCGCGCAGGTACAGGTCACCGCCGGAGGCGGACAGTCCGTTGCCGCCCTCCGGCAGCGGGAGCAGGGTGGACCAGGTGCGGCCCTTGTCGTAGGAGCCGCGGACGCCCGTACCGGGGACGTAGGCGGCCACCACGGTGGAGTCGGCCGCCAGGCCGCGGATGGTGTTCACCGGCTCGTCGAGGACGAGGTGGGCCGCACCGGGGTCGCCCTTGCCGACGCCGTCGATCCGCCAGACGCCCTCGAAGGTCGCCAGGTAGAGGGTGTCGCCGACGAGGGTGGCGTCGCGGACGGAGCCGGTCACCCCGGTGGGGTACGTCGCCCAGTGGTCGCCCGCGTCCGTGCTGACCAGCAGCGCGCCGCCGACCATCGCGGCGAGGGTGCGGGTCTGCTCGTCCGCGACGAACTCGTCGATGCGCGCGTCGGGCACGGCGAGCTTGCGCCAGGTGCGGCCGTTGTCGTCGGTGCGCAGGATCGTGCCCCGGCGGGTGGGGTCGGCGGCCGTGTTCACGGCGTACCACCAGCGATCGGGGCGGTGGGCGTCGACCACGACCGCTCCGGTGCCGTTGCCGTCGGCGATCGGCAGCCTGCCCACCTGGCGCCAGTTGGCGCCGCCGTCGGTGGTCAGCCAGGGGGCGGCCTTGCGGAACTGGGTCACGACGGCCTGCTTCGGCCGGGCGGGCGAGAGCGCGAGGTGGCCGGCCTCGCTGTTCGGCCCGATGGGCTCCCAGCGGTTGCCGCGGCTGTCGGTGGGGGTGACCTCGAAGGCTCCGGTTCCGGTGATCCGCCGGCCGTCGGTCGTCTTGGCCTGCACGGCCAGTTGGTAGGCGCCGGCCGCCTTCCCGGTCACGTCGGCCTGGTAGTAGCCCGCACCGTTCATGGTGGTGGGCAGGGTGAAGGGCTTGCCGCGCGGCGGGGTCACCCTGATCTCCGGCGGTGCGTTCAGGGCGGTCGGGGCGGCGACGTGCACGGTGGAGCGGCCGTCGCTCGGGTCGGGCGACGCCTGGACGACCAGGTGCCGGACGACGAGCAGGTACGGCACCCGCAGGGCCGGGCCGCGGTCGGGGGTGGCCGTGATCCGGCCGCTGATCTCGGTGTCGGTGGCCGGGCGGTCGGCGCGCAGGGTGACGGTGACGGTCGCGGACCCACCGGCGGGGACGGTGACCCGCCCCGGGGACACGGTGGTGGGCCCGGTGCCGCTGAGCGTGACCGCCAGCGGTTCCTTGCCGGGGTTGGCCAGGCGTACCTTCGCGGCGCCGCCGACGGTCTTCTCCGCCAGGTCCGCGAGGCCGAACGACACGGCCGTCGGGGAGGCGCTCAGGGTGGCCGAGGCCGCGGCGGCCACGTCGAGCCGCCCGTTGCCCTGGACGGTGGGGCCGGTGCCGGCCAGTTGCTTGGCGGTGCCGACCAGCGCGGACCTGATCGCGTCCGGGGCCTGGTCCGGGCGCAGTTGGCGCAGCAGGGCGGCGGCTCCGGCGACGTGCGGGCTCGCCATCGACGTGCCCGACATGCGGTAGACGCCGGGTTCGTACATCGACGTGGGGATCGTGGAGCGGATCTCCACGCCGGGTGCGACCAGATCGGGCTTGAGACCGAAGCCGGTGCCGGGTCCGCGCGAGGAGAACGAGGCGATCTCGTCGGTGGAGTCGCTGCCGCGCAGGGTGACGGACACCTTGCCGGCGGCCAGTCGACGGCTCAACTGGGCGTACTGGGTCGTGTCGATGCCCATGACGACGAGGCGGTCCATGCGCAACGAGTCACCGGAGGCGGCGGTCCCGGTGAGATCGGGGCGGGCGGGGGTCGCCGTGGCGTCGACCGTTCCCGGGGTGGCGGCGAGCACGGGTCCGCTGTTCTGCGGAAGACCGCCCAGCACGGCGAGCGCGCCGCGCTTCTCGGCCTCGCGCGCCCAGTCGATGTCGTTCCCGCTCAGGACCTCCGTACTGGGCGGGACGAGGATGTCGGCCCGCAGGATCTTGCCCCGTACGTCACCGACCCGTTTCCAGTCCTCGGCGGTGCCCGCGCCGACGTCGACGAGCGGCGCGGTGACCGGCTCCCGCGGCGGGTTCGCGGACAGGATGCCCCGGTACGTCTGGATCAGTTCGGGTTCCTTGCCCGCCAGGTACGCGCTGGGCATCCGCACCCCGCTGGTGGAGGCGCCGACCGCGATGACGCCGTCGGCCGACGCCGGGGTGTTGACGGTGCCGCTGCCGGGCCCGTCGTTGCCCGCCGCCGCGACGACGACCACTCCGGCCCGCACGGCGGCCGTGGCCGCGCGGCCCAGCGGGTCGGTGCCGTCACCGGGGCCGCCGAGGCTCATGTTGATGACGTCGGCCGGATGGGGGCCAGCCGGGTCGGCCGCCGCCTCGATGCCGGCGATGATGTCGGAGGTGTAGCCGCTGCCGTCGGCGCCGGTGACCTTGTAGGCCAGCAGGCCGGCGTCCGGCGCCATGCCGGTGACGCCTCCCTTCGCGGCCGCCTTGCCCGCGATGATGCCCGCGACGTGGGTGCCGTGACCGTTGTCGTCCATCGGGTCGTCGTCGCCGTTGGCGAAGTCGTAGCCGCCGATGACCTTGTGGCCCTTGCCGAAGCCGCCGCCCAGGTCGGGGTGGCCGTAGTCCACGCCGCTGTCCAGGACCGCGACGACGGTGCCCTTGCCGGTGGCCTTCACCCCGGTCGGGTCCGCGCGCTTCCAGACCTCGGGCGCGCCGGTCAGAGGCACGCTGACGTCCGTGCGCAGCTGTATCCGGGTGTCGGGCCGGACGGCGGTGACGCCTGGCAGCGCGGCCAGCCGCGCCGTCTCGGAGGCGGGCACCGTCATCGCCACGGCGTTGACGAGCAGGCCGAGTTTGCGGTGCGCGGCGGGGTGCAGCCCTGCCCCCCGCACCGTCCAGAGGAAGGCGTCCTGCCGTGCCTCCAGGGCCCGTCGGGCGGCAGCGACGGTGGAGGTGGCGCCGGCGGTCAGGGAGGTGAGCGAGCCACCGGGGGCGGCCGTGACGGCGGCGTCCCCGGACAGTTCGACGATGACCCGCTGGTTCAGGTCGGGTGACGTCGCGGTCGCGGTCGCGGTGGCGGGCATCGCGGTGAGCGTCCCGGCGAGCGCGACGGTGGTGACCGTGACGGCCACCAGGCGTCGGCTTTTTCGTGGGTTTTTGGCCATGGGGAGAAGTCCTAGCCCCGAAGTCACTCTCCGTACAACGGATCCCGGCGGCCCATTGCTGCCGGTGGCACAAGTGGGCCAGTATCCGCATATGACGAACGATCTCACCGCCGCAGGCATCGATCCGTTCGACGAGAGCGTCTACCGGGCCGTGCTGACCCGTCGTACGGCGGCGCCGATCGAACTCGCCGCCGACCTCGGCTGCTCACCGCTGCGTGCCGCCAGGGCACTGGACCGGCTGCACGACCAGGGTCTGGTCGGGCGGCTCGCGGGTGTCCGCCGCCGGTACGCGGCGATCGAGCCGGGGGCCGCGGTCGAGTCCCTGGTGCGCACCAGGGCGGCGGAGTTGGACCGGGTCCGCTCGGTGGCGGGCGAGCTGTCCCGCCTCTTCGAGGCGGCCCAGGCCGGCACCACCGGGGAGGACGAGGTGGAGATCGCCACCGGCCGCGAGGCGCTCGGCCGTTGGTTCGTCCGCCTCCAACAGGAGGCGCGCGAGGACGTCATGACACTGGACCGGCCGCCGTACGCGCTGACCACCTCCAACCCGGTGGAGAGCACCGCGCTGGGGCGCGGCGTGCGCTACCGCGCGGTCTACGCACCGGAGGCGTTGGAGTGGCCGGGGGTGCTCGAAGACATCCGCGGACTGGTGCGCCGCGGCGAACAGGCCCGGGTGATGCCGGGCCTGCGGATCAAACTGGCCATCGCGGACCGCCGGTTGGCGCTGATGCCGCTCTCCCTGGACCTCGACGGCGTGCGCGCCGCGGTCATCCGCCCCTCCAGCCTGCTGGATGCCCTCACGGACTACTGGGAGCTGTGCTGGAAACAGGCCCTGCCGCTCGACGCCCCCGCCGAGGACCCGCTGGGCGAGGAGGACCGGCTGGTGCTCACCCTGCTGGTCAGCGGCCTCAAGGACGAGGCCATAGCCCGCCAGCTCGGCTGGTCCGTGCGCACCATGCGCCGGCGGATGAGCCACCTCCACGAACTCCTGGGCGCGGTGAACCGCTTCCAGGCCGGGGTCGTCGCGGCCCGCCGCGGCTGGATCTGATCGCCCTACTCGGGTTCGGGCGTGCTGCCGGGCTCGCGCAGGCGGGGGCGTTGCGGCGGCGGTCCCGCGGGGGCGTCCGGCGGGGGGTCCGTGAGCGTGCGGTCCAGGTAGGCCGCGTAGGCGTCCTCCACGGCCCGGGGCACCGCGGCGCCGAATTCCTCCAGGGTGTTCAGGCCGCGGATGCTTTCGGAGAGGTGGCCGTGAGGCCCGTACCACTGTGCGGGCAGCACGCTGTACAGGGCGTCGAGGAGACTGGTGCGCGCGGCGTGGCTCTGCTCGTCGCGGCGGTTCGAGGCGACCAGGACGACGGTTCCCGGCTCCCGGGCCTCCCGCAGGGCGATCAGTGCGCTGCGCAGCCGTGGCACGCTGAGCGCCCAGGGGTCCACGAGCAGGACCAGCGGTCCGGTGGAGGGGTCGGAGCGCTCCACCCGGGCCACCTCGGCGTCCAGGGTGGAGGCGTCCACCTGGTCGTTGAGGTGGAAGGCGAGGTCGGTGGCCACGTCCACGAGGGGCCGGCGGGACTCGGGCTGGTAGGGGTTCCAGCGGTCGGGCGAGGCGCCGTAGTAGCGGGGGTCGCGCCCCTGGGACAGGTCGTGCAGGGTCGGGGCCACCACGGCGATCCGCAGGCTTTCCTCGGCCTGTGCGTGCGACCTGAACGCGGACGGTGCCCGGCGGTAGTCGACGGCCCCGTCGGACTCGATGCGGGTGGACTCGGCCACGCCGACGATCCGCACGGCCAACTGGTTCACCACGCCCCGGTATTCATCCGGGTACCCGCGCAGCTGGATCAGCCCGTACAGCCCGTCGGTCGCGTAGCGCTCCCCGAAGGAGCTCGAATCGAAGTGGAGTTGCTGCGCCGGGCGGGGCATCTGACCAGGTGGTACGGGTACCCAGACCGCGGGCACGACCGCCTGGACCGGTTCGTCGTCGCGCGCGCGTTGGAAGACGGACCGCTGTGCGAAGGCGTACCACTCCTTGCCGCAGCTTTCGCTGGTGAAGTAGCGGGGTGAGTAGAGCGGTACCAGCACCCGGCAGGTGGAGAGCACGTCACTCAGCCGCTCGGCCCATCCCTCCCCGGCCTCCATCTGGTCGTCCATGAACCCGACGGCAGCGCCGGCGGGCAGGTTCACGAGTGCGGACACCTCGTCGCAGAGGTCGCGGTAGAAGCGCTTCACCCACCGGTTCGAGTCGGTGGCATGCGAGCCGAGGCGCGGCGTGTGGGCGTAACTCAGGAAGAAGTAGGGGCGGCTGGGGGACCGCTCGACCCAACCCGTCGCGCTCAGCACCACGCGGCTGGCGAGGGAGGCGGAGCCGCTTGCGGCCCCCGCCCCGAGGTCACGCAGCGTACGGTCGGACGCCCGGGCGAAGGGTTCCAGCTCGGGCGCGATCCCGGCGCCCCCCGCCGCGTCCGGCACGAGTGCCGGGAAGCGGCCCGGGGCCGCGGCGTGCGCGGCGACGAACCGGGTCAGCACCTCCCGGGTGCGCAGCGCGTCCCGGGCGCCGAGCCGTGGCGCCAGGTGTGCGCGCACGCCCTCCCGGAAGCGGAGCACCGGTCCGCCGAGCGCGGCCCCCGCTCCCGTCCCGGCCTCCTGCGCCTCGACGAGGAACAGCCCGCCGACGACCATCTCGGCCAGATCGGCCGCCGAGGCCTCCGGGACCAGTTCCTGCCGGATCACGTGGAGCAGGCCGGTGTACAGCTGCGGGTACGCCGAGCAGAGCACCGCGAGCCGGACGGCCGGCGTCGAGGCCCGACGCAGGAACGCCTCGGCCAACTGCGTTGCATCGGCGGGCCGTTCATCCGGAGCGGCGGGCACCGGACCGGTCAGCCCCGGCCCGGGGAGCAGCACCGCCTCGCAGCCGTCCGGGTCGCCCCGCATCAGCGTGCGGGCCCAGCGGGAGACGGCGCGCGGGGTCAGGCCGACGACGGGCAGCGGCAGCCAGGCGTCCCGGTGGCCGCCGGAGGGCGCGTCCTCCGAGGGCCCGTACGCCTGCTCCGCCAGCGGGGGGACCGCGAACCGCAGCGCGGGGTTGCGCGCGCCCGGGGCGCCGGGCGGGGTGACCCGCACCGCCGGGAGGTCGAGGCCGCTGTGCCGCCAGATCCGCGACGGCAGCGGGTTCACCAGTACGGTGGGGGCGGCCGCGGCCCAACCGCGCAACCGGTCCCAGAAGGCGCGCTCGCCCCCGGCGCCGGACACGCAGTCGGAGAAGACGAGGACCAGTCGCCGGGGCCGCGGCGAGGGGGCGCCGGCGTAGCCGAGGCCGGCCGCACCCGTACCCGCACCCGTACCCGGGCCGGTGGCGGCGACCGGCGGCCAGGAGGCGGCCTCCCGGACCCGGAGCGTGCGGAACGCCCCCGTCGAGGCCAGCACCTTCAGCAACTCGGCGCCCGTGTCCTGCCAGACGGCCATGGTCGCGGACCGGTCGAGCACCACGGTCAGGTCGAACCAGCGCTCCGGGGCGGGGCGGAAGGCGGGCAGCAGCTCCCCGCTGCGGGCGTATCCCGCGACCGTCTCCCCGACGTCCAGCCGAGCGCTGCGGCCCGCGGGCCAGACCCGGCGCAGCGGCCGCAGCGCCCGGGCGAGCTCCCGTGCGCGGGGCAGCGCCGTGCCACGGGGCACCGACATCTCCCGGGCGGGCAGCGAAGCGCCGCCCGGCGCCGACGGTCCGTACACGCCGAGGCCGGGCCGGCGCCCGATCCGTTCGCGCGCGTCGACGGCGCCCGGTCCCGGGTCCGCGGCGGCGTCGGGAGCCGGGGCGCCGGGGGCGGTCGGAGCGCTCGCCGCCGGGTCGTGTTGCCCGGCCGTCGCCGCCAGCCAGATCAGTTCGGCGATCGAGAGCCCGTCCAGCCCCCGGCCGAGCCCGTGCAGGGCCCCCGTGACGGCCGCCAGCGGGTCGCCATCACGGTCCGGGACCGGGACCGGCGGTGGGACCGGCGGCGGCGCGGGAACGTCAGGCACCCGAGAGGTCCCGCATCAGGAGCGCGATCAGCTTCTCCCGCTCGGCGTCCGCCATCCGGGCCGGCCCGTCCAAGAGGTGCAGGGTTCCGAGGAGTTGGTCGACGGCCACGCTCTCGCCCGCCGCGACCCGCCGCACGAAGCCGTCCACCAGCTCGGCCGCCGGACCCGCGTCGCCGACCTCCAGGCCGAGGTGGCCCCGCACGACGCCGCGGATCAGCTCGGCGGTCGGCTTGGGCATGGTGTAGCGCACGCAGCGGCGCAAGAAGGGGGCCGGCAGCTCCTGTTCGCCATTGCTCGTCATCACGATGAAGGGGAACTCGGTGCACTGCACGTGCCCGTCCTCCACGAGATGGCGCGCCGCGCTCTCCCAGACCCGTACCAGCGCCCGGTCCTGCTCCTCGCGCATCAGCTCGTTGACGCGGAACTCACCGCGTTCCAGCACGTCGAGGAGGTCTCCGGGCAGGTCCAGGTCGGCCTTGTCGATCTCGTCGATGAGCAGCGCGCGCGGCCGGGGCGAGGGCAGCAGCGCGGTGCCCAGCGGCCCGAGGGTCAAGAAGGCGGCGATGTCGTCCGCGCCCGCCTCGCCCCCGGCCCGGGCCTTCTCCTGCTGGAGCCGGTGGGCGTGGATGCGGCCGAGCGCGTCGTAGCGGTACAGGGCGTCCGCGAGCGTACTGCGCGAGGTGACGTGCCAGCGCAGTACGGGCCCCAGGTCCAGCTCGGCGGCCACCTGCTCGATCACCGTGGACTTTCCGGTGCCAGGGCCGCCGGTGATCAACAGCGGCCGGCGCAGCGCCAGGGCCGCGTTCACGGCGTCGGTCAGCCCCGCAGGCGGCCGGAACACCCCGGCCGACGACGGGATCGGGAAGGTCCGCCACGGTGGCGGTGCGGGGAGGGCGGCGGCGGGCCTCGGCACGCCGTCACCCCGGTAGTACGCGTCCCAGGTCATGGGGTCCCCTCGGCTCGGTCGCGGACGGGCAGGGGCGCCGTCCGCAGGAGGCGGCAGAAGCGCAGCCAGTGCTCGTCGTCCCAGACGGCGCGCAGATCGGCGAGGCCCGCGCCGTCGACGCCGCGCCAGCGTTCGCGGTAGGCGTGCGCCAGGGCGCCCGGCATGGCCCACCAGTCACGGTCGAGGACGGCGCGCCGCTCCTCGGGGAAGCCCGCGGCGCTGTCCGGCCACAGCAGCACCGGGGTGTAGGCGAGCAGCGTCTCCATCAGCCGTGCGTCGGCGCCGGGATGGCGGCTGAGGCCGATCCCGCGGGCGTAGCGCCCGACCCGCAGGTGCCCGCGCAGCCGGGCCGTGTCGAGCAGGTCCTCGTGCGCGAGCCAGTCCACGGGCGTGCTTCCCTGGCACTCGGCGATCGACTCCCACCGCGCGGCGACCACCGGCTCGATGCTGCGCAGCGCCGCGTCGGGGGTGAGTCGACTGCTCCAGTGCAGGTGCACGTCGTACCGGATGCCCAGGAGCATGGCGGCGCCCGTCTCTTCGGGCCGCCAGGTCAGCAACGGCCCGCTCGGCACGGCCAGGTCCAGTCGCTTGAGGGGGAGTTCGAGGGTACGGGCGTGTTCCTCGGCCCACAGGACGGCCTCCTCGACGGCGTTCTCGGCGCCCGTGCGGTCCGCGGTGTCGCTGGGGAACTGCTCGTGGTGGATGACCGAACCGTCCAGGAGCAGCCAGCCGTCGAGGACTTCGGGCCAGTCCCCGATCAGGGAGGAGTGCAGGCTGACGACGAGGCCGAGCCGCTGGCCGGCCGCGCGCCGGGCGGTGTGCTCGATGGCGTCGTTGACCTGGACGGGGGCCTCGATCCGCGCGGCCCAGGCACGCAGCTCGGGGTCCCCCGGGTCCCGGCCGCAGACCTGGCCGAGGAGCGTGACGAAGCGGGCGACGGCCCGCCTGCCGTCCCGTTCGATGTCCGGGTGGTTGAAGACCAGTTCGTCGATGATGCCGACGTCGGTGAGGTGCGGGGCGCCGGCCGCGGGAAGCCGTCCCTCGGCCGCCAGCATGCTGTAGAGGGTGTGCCGCAGCCGGGCGGTGGTCAGGTCGGCGCCGAGCCAGCTCCGGATGAAATCGACCGTGCGGACCGCCACGAGGAGTCCGTCGAGGCCGCGCAGCGCCCGCTCGCGCCGCGGGCCGGGCGGGTGGCGCAGCAGCTCGGCGCGGCAGTGCAGGGCCGCCCGCACGTCCGGGGCGCCGTCCGGCACGGGCATCGCGGGATCCAGGGCGGCGAGCGCCTCGGTGAGCTCCTCACCGGCGAGCACTCCGCCGAAGCCGCCCAACAACCCCTGCCGGACGCGGGCGTTGCGGGCGATCCACAGGGGTTCGTCGGCCGCGCCGTCCGCGTCGTAGTCGAACCCGGAGACGTTCTGCCCGACCAGGAGGCCGCGCAGCGCCTCACGGGTGGCGGCCACGCCGAGCGTGGCCCCGATGCCGGGAAGGCCTTCCCGCAGGACGGCGGTCAGGCTCCGGGAGAAGGCGAGGTCGACGGCGGACTGTCCGAGGGAGGAGGCCATCAGCAGCCCCAGTCGGGTCCGGCCGCTCCGGGCGCCCCCGGCCAGGTCCGCCACCGCGGGCGGCGCTCCGGCGGCGTGGCACGTGTCGACGATGCCGAGCACACCGTCGACCCCGGGGTGGTCCGCGGCCCGCACGAGCAGCTCGCCGACGTTCACCGAGCCGTGCCGCAGGTCGTCGGTGGAGTCGGCGCACATGAGGTGCAGGGTGCTGGTGCGTCCGGCGGCGAAGCCGTGCCCGAGGAAGGCGAGGACGAGGGTCGCGCGGTGCTCGGCCGCGTGGTCGATGGCGGCGCCCACGCTCTCCACGAGGGCCGCGCTGGTCAGGTCGTCACCGCTGATCAGGGAGCGGCGTCCGGTCGGCAGCCCGGGTTCGCAGGCGCCGAGCGAGGCGTCGGCCAGTGCCCCGTACAGCCCGGCAGCCGCGTCCTCCAACGAGGTCAGCCGGACCATCGAGGGGCACTGCGGTGCGACCACCAGGACGTGGCGCCGCCCGGCCCGGCGGGGTCTCACCAGGGCTGCCCGCCGTCCGGGCCCGCGTCCGAACCCGGGCGCGCGAGCCGGGCCAGCGCCTGGGCGACGGGTCCGGCGACGGCCGGTTGCGCCAGGTACTTCTCGGCGGAGTGCACCCAGACGCCGTCCGAGTCGACGCGGTGTGATCGGGGTACGACGCCGGCGGAGTTGCCCCGTACATCCCGCTCCAGCCGCGGCCGGACGGCGAGGACGTCGTCGCGGTCCCAGAAGTTCAGCCACTCGCCGACCCCCTCGGGCGCGACCGGGGGCTGCGGGACGAGCCGGGGCCACACGGCCGTCCGCATGGTGAGGGGGGACCCGATCGTGACGAACAGCGGGACCGGCGCCGGGTGTTCGTGGAGCGCCTCCAGCGCGACGACCGACCCCAGGGAGTGCGCCACGACCACCGCCGGGCCGTCCCCCACGGCCTCGGCGACCCGGGTGCGGATGCGCCGGTCGAGGCCGGCGCCGTCCGCGCCGGATTCTCCACGGGCCAAGTACCGCGCGACCTGCGCGAGATGACTGACCATCACCTTCGGGGTGATCCAGCGTCCGGCGCCGCTCCACGGCCGCAGCGCCAGCACCGTGGTGGCCACGTTGAGCGCGCGGCGTACGACCTGCCCGCCGCCCTGCTCCTGCGCCCTGGGCGCGGCCTCCGCCCGGGCGTGGTCGAGGATCCGGAGCTCGTCGGCGTCCGCCGCCTCCGTCAGGTGCTCCACCCAGGCGACCAGCAGCTCCGCCAGGACCGCGTCCGTGGCCCCGTCCGCACCGGCCCCCGGATTCCCGGCGCCCAGCTCCCCGGCGCCCTGGGCCTGCTCCTGGTCGAAGAGGTCGCCGTAGTACGCGAACGCACACTCGACCGCCTTGCCGCAGACCAGCGCGGCCGCCGCTCCGGCGTGCCCGGACGCCCGCATGCCCTCGCCCAACGCCCTTGCCCACGCGGCGCGTTCACCTTCCGGATCGCGCGGTCCGCCGATTCCGTGGACGAACACCAGCCGTGGCCGCATCGGACCCTCCCCTAGTGCAGCGCGGTGTGTTGGCAGGTTAGCAACGCACCTGCCGCCGCGCGCCCGGATCTTCCGATGTCCGGTCTCAGGTCCCCGGTCTCCAGCCCCCGGGGCGACCTCACTCGTTCACAGGAGCGCCCTGACCGCGTCGGCGAGCACCCGGGCCGAGGTGTCGGCCGGGCCCGCGACCAGGCGGGTGCGGGTGAGGGCGAACGACAGCCCGCGGGCCCGGTCCGCGAAGGCGATGCTGCCGCCGCTGCCGTGATGGCCGAAGGAGGTGGTCTCGCCGGCCATCGCGGGCAGGCCCAGGAAGTAGCCGAGCCCCTTGGCGTGCCGAGCGAGCAGCATCCGGTCCTTCCCCTCGACGGCCACCCGGGCCGCGAGCTCCACCCGCTCGGGCGACAGCAGCCTCACGCCGTCCACCTCGCCCAGCAGCGCCGCGTACATCCGGGCCGCCGCCCGGGCGGTGGTGGTCCCGCAGGCGGGCAGGTCCGCGAGCAAGTAGGCGTGCTGGTTGGCCAGCTCGGCGGTGGTCCACACGCCCGGGTCGGGCGCGACGAAGTGGACGAACGGGGCGGTGGGCGGCAGCGAGGCCAGCCACTGCGCCCAGTTCCCCTCCACGAGCGGCACGGTACGCCCGAGCGCGTCCCGGGGGATTCCGAAGTACAGCTCGTCGGCCACCCCGAGCGGCTCGGCGACGTACGTGCGCAGGGCCTCGCCCGGGGTCAGGCCGGTGATCCGGCGGACGGTCTCGCCGAGGATCCAACCGAAGGTCCAGCCGTGGTACCCACTGGCCGAGCCCGGTTCCCACAACGGCTCCAGGGAGGCGACGAGCGCGCACATCGTGTCCCAGTCGCACAACTCGGCCGCGGTGATGCCGGCCGGCAGCTGCGGTACGCCGATCGCGTGCGTGAGTGCCTGGCGCACGGTGGCCCGTCCCTTGCCCCGCGCCCCGAACTCGGGCCAGTAGTGGGAGACCGGGGTGTCGTAGTCGATCAGTCCCCGCTCGGCGAGCACGTGGACCAGGGTGGCCGTGAAGCCCTTCCCGACCGAGAAGCTGTGGATCAGCGCGTCCGGGCCGGGGACGCCCGCGCAGGCGTCCACGATCAGCTCCCCGCCCGCGTACGCCGCGACCTGGAGCCCGGCCCCGGCCTCGGCGCCCGACTCCACCAGGCGGTCCAGGAGCGCGCTGACGTGTTCCTGCGGGGACCCGATGTGTTCCTGCGTCGACCCGACACGTTCGTGCGGTGACCCGACGTGCTCGGGCGGGGGCGTCGGGCCGTGGGCCGGGGACCGGTTCATGGGCGCCATCGTTCCAGCCGCGGGGGCGCGGGCGGGGGACGACCGCCCGTCGGGCCCGTCGGTCTCCCGCGCCCCGGGCCGATCAGCCCGCGTGGACGTGCGGGCGGCGGGCGCGGTCGGGTTCGGCTTCCCGGATGACCTCGCGCGTGACCGGGGCGACTTCGCCCTGGCCGAAGAGGAAGAAGCGCAGGAAATGGGTGAAGGGGTTGCCCTCGGTCCATTCGAAGTAGATGTGCGGCCGCTGCCCGGTCGTGTCGCGCACGTGCAGGAGCAGCGCGGCGAGCGCGTTCGGTACGGTCGAACTCTCCAGGGTCAGCACGCGGTAGCGGTCGTGGAGCACCTCGCCCCGCACCCGCAGACCGGATTCGAACTCGGACGGGTCCAGGACGGTGACCTCGACGAACAGCACGTCGTCCGTGGCCGGTACGTCGTTGTCGGCGCGGATCTGCTCCACCTTGTCCCGGTACTCGGCGAGGTCGCGCCCGCCGGGTTCGTTGGCGATGAACCGGATGGTGCGGTGGGCGGTGTCGCGCACGAACCGCTGCGCCATCTCGTCGAGTTCCACGTCCGTGACGCGCAGCTCGAAGACGCGGGCGAGGCGGGAGAGCAGGGAGAGCGCCATGATGCCCGCGATGAAGCAGGCGCCGATCTTCACGCCGTCGGGCCGCTCCATCACGTTGACCGCCGTCGTGTAGACGAAGACCGCGGAGATCAGGCCGAAGGCGAGGGTCCAGCCGCGCTGACGGGCCCGCCGGGCGGCGATGGTGACGGCGACGGCGGCCGAGGTGATCAGGACCAGGACCCCCGTGGCGTACGCGCCGCCCTGCGCGTCGACGTCGGCGTCGAAGAGCCAGGTGACGAGGAAGGCGACGAGGGTGAAGACGATGACCATCGGGCGCAGCGCGCGGGCCCAGTGCGGGGCCATGCCGTAGCGGGGGAGGTAGCGCGGCATCAGGTTGAGGAGACCGGCCATCGCCGAGGAACCGGCGAACCAGAGGATGAGGATGGTCGCGACGTCGTAGACCGTGCCGAAGGTGGAGCCGAGGTGTTCGTGCGCGAGGTAGGCGAGCGCGCGGCCGTTCGCCGCTCCGCCCGGCTCGAACTCGTCGGCGGGGATCAGCAGGGTGGTGATGAAGCTGGAGCAGATCAGGAAGACGCTCATGATCAGGGCGGCCGTGGTGAGCAGCTTCTTGGTCTCGCGGATCCGCCCGGCGGGCCGGTCGTGCGTGTCGTCCGGGTCGCCCTGGACGTGCGGCATGACCGCGACGCCCGTCTCGAAGCCGGAGAGCCCGAGGGCGAGCTTGGGGAAGACGACCAGGGCGATGGCGATCATCATGAACGGATTGCCGTGCTGGGTGGTGAGCGCGTGCGACCAATCGGTGACCACGTGCGGCTCGGTGACCACCTGCCACAGGCCCACCGCCATCACCACCACGTTCAGCGTGAGGTAGACCCCGACCAGGACGACGGCCACCCCGATCGCCTCGCTGAAGCCCTTCAGGAAGACGGCCCCCAGCAGCGCGATCATGATCAGGGTGATGACCAGCTGGTGCCCGCTCAGCACGCCGGTGAGGTGCGGGTTCTCCACCAGGTGCGCGGTCGCGTCCGCGGCGGAGAGGGTGATCGTGATCAGGAAGTCGGTGGCCGCGAACCCGAGCAGGGTCAGGACGAACAGCTTGCCCTTCCAGAACGACAGCAGTCGCTCCAACATCGCGATCGAGCCCTCGCCGTGCGGGCTCTCCTCGGCCACCCGGCGGTAGACGGGCAGTGCGCCCAGCAGGGTGAGGACGACGAGCACGATCGTGGCGAGCGGCGAGAGCAGGCCGGCGGCGAGCGCCGCGATGCCGGGCTGGTAGCCGAGGGTGGAGAAGTAGTCCAGGCCCGTCAGGCACATCACGCGCCACCAGCGGCGGCCGTGCTCACCGCGTGGCGCGTCCTCCCGGCTCCGGCCCCGCTCCTGCTTCATCTGGTCGCTGAGGCCTTCCAGCATCCAGGCGCGCAGGCGCGTGGTGCGGGTGGGGATGGCCATCGTGGTGCTCCTGTCGTACAGCCCGGATCCGGCCATGGAGAGGGCCGCGACGACCGAGCGTACGGACATCGCTCGGATGTGCGCGTTCGAGCGACGATCCTGACGCGCCCTTAACGCGGAAGGCCGCTGACCTCGGGCGACGCGCTCTGCGCGATGCCCGACACGCGGTGCACGCGCAGCGCGAGCTGGATCTCCAGGGCCCGCGAGGGGGTGTTCCAACTCTCGCCCAGGAGCTGCCGGATCCGGTCCAGCCGCTGCACCACGGTGTTGACGTGGACGTGCAGCGCGTCCTTGGCCTTGGCCAGGCTGGCCCCGTGCGCGTAGTACGCCTCCAGGGTCCCGATCAACTCGGTGCCGCGCCTGCGGTCGTAGTCCAGTACGGGGCCCAGTACCCGCTCCACGTAGCCGGCCACATCGCTGCGCTCGCCCAGCAGGATCCCGAGGAAGCCCAGGTCCGGCAGGGCCGCGCCCTGCCCGGTGTGCCCCAGGGCGTGCAGCGCCTCCAGGCAGCGCAACGCCTCGGCGTGCGCGGCGGGCAGCCCGGGAGGACCCGCGGCCGGCCCGGCGCAGCCCACGGTGACCGGGACGGCCAGCACCCGGCCCAGGTCCTCGGCGAGCGAGCGGGCCAGCGGACCGGGGTGCCCGGTCGGCGCGACGAGCACCACCCGGCCCTCGTACAGTCCGGCGAGCCCCTCCAGGGCCCGGGCCCGGCGGGTCCCCTCGGCCAGCAGCCTGGTCCGCTGCGCCGCGTCGCAGTGCAGCACCAGCACGGCGTGCGGGCGGGTCAGGTCGACGCCCACCTTGCGCGCCCGCAGCGACTGACCGGCGGGGTCCCGGACCCGCCCCGCGGGCCCGGTGGCCAGGAGGTCGCCGAGCAGCTCGCCGCGGACCCGGTCCTCGGCCTGCGCCGTGGACCGGCGCAGCAACAGGAGCAGCGCCGTGACCAGCGCGGTGCGTTCGAAGAGCCGTCGGTCGGAGTCGGGGAGCTCCGGGCGGCCGGTCAGGGTGATGCTGCCGAGGAGTTCGGGCCCCGCCAGGACCGCGCAGACCCAGTTCCCGGCCGCGCGGACGGCCCGGCCACCGGAGCGGGACGCCGCTGTCCACGCCTCGCGCTCGTCCCGTGCCTCCGGCCGCTCCTGCGCCTCCGGCCGCTCCTGCGCCCGCGGCCGCCCTTGTACCTCCTCCGGCGGCTCTTGCCCTTGAGGTCCCGCGGCCACCCGGGCGAGCTCGCTGCCGTCGGAGTCGTGGACCACCAGACCGCCGCCCAGCAGGGCCGCGACCTCGCGGGCCAGGTCGCCCGTGTCGGCGCCGCGCAGCACCAGTTCGGTGAGCCGGTCATGGGTCTCGGCGGCCAGTCGCATCGCCTCGCTGTGCGCGCGGACGGTCTCGTTCGCCACGCCCAGCTCGACGAGGGCCGCGCGCGTCTCCTCCAGCAGCCGGGCGCCGTCGATGGCCACGGCCGCGTGGTCGGCGAGCGAGGCGAGCAGGGCGACCGCCTCGGGAGCGAACTCGCGGACCGCGCGGTCGGCGGCGTACAGCACCCCGATGACCCGGTTGCCCACCCGCAGCGGGACGCCGAGGATCCCGCGCAACCCCTCCTCGCTCACCCCGTGGTCGATGGCCGCGGTGTGCTTGAAGCGGTCGTCCGTGCGGTAGTCGGCGGAGGCGTAGGGACGGGCGCTCTGGGCGACCAGGCCGCCGAGCCCCTCGCCCATGCCCAGGCGCAGTTGCTGGAAGGCGGCCGAGACGGAGCCGTCGGTGACCCGCATGTAGGTGTCCCCGACGACCGGATCGTTGAGGGTGAGGTAGGTGACGTCCGTCCCCAGCAGCAGCCGGGCGCGGTGCACGATGGCCCGCAGCACGGCGTCCGGGTCCCGCAGGGCGGCCAGGTCCCCGGCGGTGTCGAACAGCGCGGTGAGTTCCGCCTCGCGGCGCCGGTGCTGGTCGAGGGTGCGGCGGATGTCCAGGGCGACCCGGGTGGCCTCCTCCACCCACGCCTGCTCCCCGGCCCCGGCCCCGGCCGCGCGGGCGTCGGCCGCGGGCCGGGCGAAGCGTTCGGCCGGCGCTCCGTCGGCCAGCAGACCGAGCAACTCCCGCAGGGCGCCGGCCGCGGCACCGGCCGGGCCACCCGGCGCCCCGTGGTCCGTCCCGCCGTCCGCGGTCCCGTCGTTCGAGGCGCCGTGGTCCGAGGTGCCACCGTCCGAGGTCCCGTGGTCCGCCGTCCACACCGAGGTCATACGGGGAGTTCCTTCCAGGTCGGGTCAGGCGGCCCGCTGGGTCTGCGGAGCCTTCCGGCCGGGCCGTCCGGACGCCCCGGGCGCCGAGGTGTCGTTCACGGTACGCGCCAGGTCGCGACCGCGGGTCTCCTTGGCGAAGGCGACGGTGAGGGTGGTGACCACGGCGGCCGCGCAGAGGTAGATCGACACCGGGACCGAGGAGCCGTAGTCCGCCAGCAGCTCGACGGCGATGATCGGGGCCAGCGCCCCGGCGACGATCGAGGCGAGCTGGGAGCCCATCGACGCTCCGGAATAACGGACCTCGGTGTCGAACATCTCGGAGATGAAGGCCGCTTGCGGCCCGTACATCGCACCGTGCAACAGCAGTCCGACGGTCACGGCCGCGGCGATCACGGGGAACGACTTCGAGTCGAGCAGGGCGAAGAAGGCGAAGGCCCACAGGACCATGCCGCCGGAACCGATCAGCGTCACCGGGCGGCGCCCGATCCGGTCGGAGAGCGCGCCCCAGGCCGGGATGGTGACGAAGTGGACGGCGGAGCCGATCAGGACCGCGTTCAGGGCAGTGGTCTTGGGCAGGCCCAGGTGCGCGGTGACGTACACGAGGAGGAAGGAGGTGAGGACGTAGTACGAGATGTTCTCGCCGAACCGGGTGCCGATGGCGATCAGCACCTGGCGCCAGTCCCTGCGGAACACCTGGACGACGGGGGCGCGTTCCACTGCCCCGCGGGCCGCCGCCGCGTCCGCCTTGGCCCGCGCGGCGAGGAAGACGGGGGACTCCGACACCGAGAGCCGGATCCACAGCCCGACGACCACCAGCACCCCGGAGAGCAGGAACGGGATCCGCCAACCCCAGGCCAGGAACGCGGCGTCCGACTGCACGGAGGCGAGCAGCGCGAGGACGCCGGTGGCCAGCAGGTTCCCGCCGGGTGCGCCGGACTGCGGCCAGGAGGCCCAGAACCCGCGGTGCTCGTCCCCGCCGTGCTCGGAGACGATCAGCACGGCCCCGCCCCACTCCCCGCCGAGCGCGAAGCCCTGGATCAGCCGCAGCAGCGTGAGCAGGATCGGCGCACCGATCCCGATGGTCGCGTGGGTGGGCAGCAACCCCATCGCGAACGTCGCCCCGCCCATCATCAGCAGACTGAGCACCAGCAGCTTCTTGCGCCCGACCTTGTCACCGAAGTGCCCGAAGACCACCCCGCCCAACGGCCGTGCCAGGAAGCCGATCGCGTAGGTGAGGAAGGCGATCAGCGTCCCGGTCAGCGGATCGGCCGTCGGGAAGAACAGCTTGTTGAAGACGAGCGCGGCGGCGGTGCCGTAGAGGAAGAAGTCGTACCACTCGATGGTCGTGCCGATGAGGCTGGCGGCGACGATCCGCCGGATTCCGGATGGAGCCTGCGGGACGGTTCCGGGGGAGACCATGTGCACCACTTCCAGGGTGTCTGCGGGGACGTCGGGCGTTGCCACAACGTAGAAGCGGCCCTTCCTGGGCGGGGCCGCTACCGCGGTGAGTCGTGTCCGGTCAGGGATTCGCCCGGCGTGCTGATGCGCTTGCGGAACACCCAGTACGTCCAGCCCTGGTAGGCGAGCACCACCGGGGCCGTGAAAGCCGCGACCCAGGTCAGGATCCGCAAGGTGTACGGACTCGCCGCCGCGCCCGCGACCGTCAGGCTTCCGGCGGTTCCAGTGGAGGACGGGAGGACATCGGGGAACAGCGAGAGGAAGATCGCGGCGACCGCCGCGGCGACCGCCAGCCCCGACAGGGCGAACGCCCAGCCGTCCCGGCCCTGTTCGGACTGTTCCACGACGAGTATCAGCGCCAGCACGGCGATGCCGGTCACGATGAAGGGCGCCAGGCCGCCCCGGTGGAGGTGGGTCCAGAAGAGGAAGACGAGCGTGACGACGGCCGCGGCGTTGGCGACGCCACGTACCGCCCTGCGGGCCCGGTCGCGTATCGCCCCGTTCGTCTTCAACGCGGCAAAGAGAAGGCCGTGGAGAGTGAACAGGCACAGGGTGAACAGCCCGCCGAGCAGGGAGTAACAGCTCACCAGGGGAAGGACGCCACCCGTGACGTTCTTGTCCGGTCCGATCGGTACTCCGTGCAGCATGCCGGCGAAGATGAACCCCCAGAGGAAGGCGCAGACCAGCGAGGACCACACCACGCAGCGGTCGCAGGTGCGCCGCCACGGCGCGTCGTCGCGCTTGGCCCGGTATTCGAGGGCGACGCCTCGCACGATCAGGCAGACGAGTACCGCCAGGATCGGCAGGTAGAAGCCGCTGCAGAACGTGGCGTACCAGTCGGGGAAGGCGGCGAAGGTGGCACCGACGGCGGTCAGCATCCAGACCTCGTTGCCGTCCCAGACCGGGCCGATGGTCGCCAGCAGTGTGCCGCGCTCCTCGGCGCCGCGGGCCAGGAAGCCGGTGAGGATGCCGATGCCGAAGTCGAAGCCTTCCAGGAAGAAGTAGCCCGTCCACAGGAAGGCGATGAGCACGAACCAGACGTCGTGGAGTTGCATGGAGTGTTCGTTTCCCGGGTGGGTCAGTAGGCGAAGGTCTGCGGGCGGTCGGCGTCTTGAGGCGGTACGGAGTCCGGCGGAGCCTCGTCCATGTGGGGGCCCGCCTTGGCGTACCGCACGAGGAGTCGCACCTCGACCACCGCGAGCGCCGCGTAGAGCAGGGTGAAAACGGTGAGCGAGATGACGACGGAGGTCGTGGAGACGCCGGGTGAGACCGCGTCGGCGGTCTTGAACAGGCCGTTGACGGCCCAGGGCTGGCGGCCCATCTCGGTGAAGATCCAGCCGAAGGAGTTGGCCACGAGGGGGAAGCCCAGGGTCAACACTCCCGCCCGCCAGGCCCACTTGGTGAGAAACGGGCCGAGTTCGCGGCGGCGGGTGAGCATCAGCCGGGGCACGTCGGATTCCGTCGTGCGGAATCCGACGTCGATCCATCGTCTCGTACGGGTCAGCCACAGTCCCGCCGCTCCCGCGGCGAACGAGACCATGCCGAAGCCGATCATCAGCCGGAAACCCCAGAAGGTCATGAAGATGCTCGGGATGTAGTCCTGAGGGCTGCCGCCGTAGCGGGCGGCCTCCTGGCGGGCGATGTCGTTGATGCCGGGCACCGCGCCGGTGACGTTGTGATGGGCCAGGAACGACAGCACACCGGGAACCTCGACGGCGACGTCGTTGCGCCCCTCGCCCACGTCCCCGACCGCGAAGACCGAGAAGGGGGCGGGTGCCCGGGTGTCCCAGAGCGCTTCGGCGGCGGCCATCTTCATCGGCTGCTGCTCGAACATCACCTGGCCCAGGCTGTCCCCGCTGATCGCGGTGGCCAGTCCCGCGGCTGCGGCGAGAGTGAGACCGAGGCGAAGCGACGTGCGCATCACGGCGGTTCGGGCATCCGGACCGCGCCGGGCGCGCGAGGCCCTCCACAGGTGGAAGGAGGCGATCCCGACGACGAACGCGCCGCCGGTGAGGAAGGAGGCGGACAGCGTGTGTCCCACGTTCACCAGGACGGTCTGCTGTGTCAGTACCGACCAGAGGTCGGTGAGCCGGGCCTTGCCGGTGGCGCTGTCGACGGCGTACCCGACCGGGTGCTGCATCCAGGAGTTGGCCGCGAGAATGAAGTACGAGGAGAGGATCGTGCCGAGCGAGACCAGCCAGATGCAGGCGCAGTGGACCTTCTTCGGCAGCTTGTCCCAGCCGAAGATCCACAGGCCGATGAAGGTGGACTCCAGGAAGAACGCGATGAGCGCTTCGAAGGCGAGCGGGGCTCCGAAGACATCGCCCACGAACCGCGAGTAGTCGGACCAGTTCATGCCGAACTGGAACTCCTGGACGATGCCGGTGACGACTCCCAGCGCGATGTTGATCAGAAAGAGCTTGCCCCAGAACTTGGTGGCGTGGAAGTACTTCTCCTTTCCCGTACGCACCCAGGCGGTCTCAAGTCCCGCTGTGACGGCGGCCAGTGAGATCGTCAGAGGGACGAAGAGGAAGTGGTAGACGGTGGTGATGCCGAACTGCCAGCGCGCCATGGTCTCCGGCGCGAGTGCCAGGTCCACTACGCGGCCCCCACGAAGGAGGCAGGGACGGTAGCGGTAGCGGTAGCGGACGGGAAGAGCCGCGGGTCGGCTCCGGCATGGGAGGCCACGTCCGCGCTGACGGCGTCCTTGATCAGCAGCAGCGTGCCCGCGCCGACGGTCAGCACCCGGCGCCGGTAGGCCCTGGGCGCGGAGAGGGAGGTGGTCGAGGTGCTCATGCCGCCACTCTCACCCCCGTCGGACGCGCCCGGTAGTGGCGACGAATCGATGCCTCCATAGAATGGGTCTATGCCCCTGCCTCCGCGCGTACCCGACCTTGCCGCCCTCGACCTGCTGCTCAGCGTCATCGAGCTCGGCAGCCTGGGCAGGGCCGCCGAGGCACACGGGATCAGCCAGCCTTCGGCCAGCTCCCGGATCCGCTATCTGGAGAAGCTCGTCGGCCTGGCCGTCCTGGAACGCTCCGCGCTGGGCTCCAAACCCACCCCGGCCGGCGCGCTGGTCGCCGAGTGGGCCCATACGGTGATCGAAGCGGCGCGGCAGCTCGGCGTCGGCATCGACACGCTGCGCGAACAGCGCGACTCGCGTCTGCAGATCGCGGCCAGTCAGACCGTGGCCGAGTACCTGATCCCCCGCTGGCTCGTGTCCCTGCGTGCCCGGACCCCCGAGACGTCCATCGCCCTGCACGCGGGCAACTCCGCCGACGTCTCGCGGGCCGTTCTGGAGGGTGCGGCCGAAATCGGCTTCGTCGAGAGCCCCCGTGTACCGAAGGGCCTGGAAAGCCATGTCGTGGCCCGCGACGAACTCGTCGTGGTGGTGGCGCCGACCCACCCGTGGGCCCGGCGCACGGCGATCCCGCTGGAGGAGCTGGCCGTGACCTCACTGATCCAGCGGGAGCCCGGCTCCGGAACCCGCACTTCCTTCGCGGCCGCCGTGACCGCCCGCATCCCCGACTGGCGCTCGCCCGCCCTCATGCTGGAGTTGTCCTCGACCACCGCCATCAAGACCGCCGCCGCCGCGGGGGTGGGCCCCGCGGTCCTCAGCTCCCTCGCCGTCGAGGCCGAGCTGGCCGCGGGAACTCTCAAGTCCCCTCCCGTCACGGGACTCGAACTGGGCCGCTCCCTGCGTGCCGTCTGGCCCGCCGGGCAGCGCCCGAGCGGCCCCTCCCGGGATCTCTACGCCATCGCACGCCTCCACAGGGCCACGTGACCCGGCAGGGCGCAGGCCGACCCGGGCCATAGAACCGGTCTATGGATGCATCGAAGCGTTGCCGCTACTCGAACGGGGCGCCCGAGCGGAGAGTGGAGCCGTCAGACTCCCTCCGATGAAGCCGGGACAGCATGTACACGCTCCTTTTCCTCCTCATCTTCTTGTGTGTGATGGCGGTGCTCCGCGGCTGGCCGGCCCGGACCCGCAACCCGCTGTGGGCGGGAACCCTGCTCCTCACGGTGCTCGCGTTCCTCCCCCACGTGCTCGACCACACCTTCCACATCGCCCTCTGAGGAGGAGGATTTCCATGGCTGCCACCCTGATCACCAACCCCACCGAGTCGGCCCGGCTCTCCAACCGCCTCGGCCTGTGGTTCACGCACGCCTATGTCATCGGCTTGTGCGGCACCCTCGCCGGCGCGTACTTCTTCCAATTCGGCCTCGACGAATACCCCTGCCCGATGTGCCTGCTGCAACGCATGTTCTTCCTGCTCAGCGCGCTCGGCCCGGCCTGGATCGCCGCCCGGTCCCGCAAGGGCCCGGTGAGCGCCCGGGACTGGGCCACGGGCTGGGGCTGGGCCATCGTGGCCGCCCTGGTGGGCAGCACCGTTTCCGCGAGCCAGGTCCTGATGCACATCGTTCCCCCGGACCCCGGTTACGCCGGCGCCCTGTTCGGACTGCACCTGTACACCTGGGCCCTGATCGCCTTCCTCGCCGCGGCGATCGCCGCCGGTGTCGCCCTGTTCCTCACTCCTCAGGCCGAACCCCTCGACGCGGCAGCCCAGTGCTCCGCTCTGCGCGCGATGGGCGGCGTCACCCTGGCCGTGCTGCTCGTGTTCGCCGCCAGCAACCTCGTCGCCTGCTTCTTCCTCCAGGGGTTCACCTGGCAGATGCCGGGCGACCCCACCAGCTACCAGTTCCTCACCGACCTCGGCCTCTGAGGCCACCCGCCGTCCGTCAGCAGCCGGGCCAACCAGCCGTCGGTGCAGGCCGTCACGTCCTCGGTGATCTCCACCGGGACCTTCTGGATGTCGCCGGGGTCGCGGCTCTCGGCACCGGGTCGGTAGACGTGGAAGCGGTAGCGCCGTCCGCCGGCGGCGCGCTGGGCTCGAGGCGTACCCCGACCGGTACGGGATGCGCCGCGTCGGCGAGATCGACATCACGAGGCCGCGTCGGCGCGAGCGCCCCGCCACGCTCGTGCCCGCGATCCTCGACAACGTCAGCGATGTCAGCCGGGTCAGCCGGGTCAGAGGTGGCTGTGGACACCCGCCGCGCCCGCTGCCTCCGCGGTGGCGAGCGGGACCGTCGAGACCGTCCGTGCACCGTCGGGGACGGCGGCAACGGTCAGGACGGTACCGGCGAGGGCCTCGAAGACCTGGGCCCAGTCGGTCGGCATGGTCGATATCCCGAAGACGGCGAACGCCGTTCCCGACGGGTCGTGCGCCGTACCGGTGAAGAGCGGCTGCTCCATGACGGTTCCTCACTGTCGGTACGGCACTCGCCCCCCGGCAGGCCGACCACACGACCGGAGAATAGGTTGGGCCGACCTATTCAGCGCCCGTGCCGCAACGCCGCGTGGATCGCTGATCCGCGCGGCGTTGATCTCCGGCCCTCCGGTCAGGGACGGCTCGTCAGATAGCCGCCCATGGCGGTGAAGTACTCGGTCGCGGGCAACTCCCGTCCGTCCTCGGTCCGTACGCCGGTGATGGCCAGGCCGTGGTTGCGGCCCGTGCGGGCGTCTGCCCCGGCGACGATCACCACGCCGCCGCCCTCGCGGTAGAAGATGCGGCCCGGGGTGCCGCCGTAGCGGCCCTCCGACACGACCGCGGCCGTGATCTCCAGGCGCTTGCCCTTGTGGAAGGTGAAGGCGCTCGGGTACGGGGCGCACTGGGCGCGGACCAGGCGCTCCAGGACATCGGCCGGCCAGTCCCAGTTGATGCGGACGTCCTCCTCGGACCGCTTGTGGAAGAAGCTGGCCTCGGAGCGGTCCTGCTTGGTGAACTCGGTCTCGCCGGCGGCGATCCGCGCCAGGGCGCCGACCGTGACCGGGGCGATCAGGTCGACCGTCTTGTGGAACAGGTCGGTGGTCGTGTCGGTGGGTCCGACCGCCACCGTGCGCTGGTCCACGATGTCGCCGGCGTCGAGCACCTCGTCCATCATGTGGGCCGTGACGCCGACTTCCGGCTCGCCGTTGATGAGGGCCCAGATCAGCGGGGAGAAGCCGGCGTACTTGGGCAGCAGCGAGTCGTGGATGTTGAGGGTGCCGTGGCGGGGGAGGGTGTAGATGCGCGGCGGAATCCAGGTGCGCCAGTTGTTGGCCACGATGATGTCCGGGTCGGCCTCCTTGAGCCGCGCGAACAGCTCCTCGTCGTCGGGCCGGTTGCGGATGACCACGGGGACGCCGTGCTCCTCGGCGAGGTCGGCGACGGAGTCGCTCCAGATCTTCTCGTAGGCGTGCTCGCTCTTGGGGTGGGTCACGACCAACACCACGTCGTGCTCGGAGTCCAGGAGCGCTTGCAGGGTGCGATGGCCCCAGGTCTGATAACCGAACATGACGACCCGCATGGGGGTTCCTCCTCAGAAGAGCGATTGACCGAGGCAAGTAAAGCAAGCCTTACCTAAGGGTGCAACGTGCCCGTAGTTCTGGGTCGGGTTGACCCGATCACGGGTCATTTGTGTGGTTTGCCTTGTCGACAGGCTGGCTCAATTAGGTTAGCTTTACCTAAGTTCCGCTCGGCTGCCGGTCACCGGTGCGCCTGGACTCCCCCTTTCCCCCACCCCGACAGGGCGCCTGACGGGCGGCTGTCCCGCACGAATGGGAGTGACATGTCACAGGCTCTTCCTGGCGACGCACCACTGATCCACGACCTGATAGGTATCGGCTTCGGGCCGTCCAACGTGGCCATGGCGATCGCGCTCAGCGAGCACAACGCGAGCGTGGGAAGGCAGGAGGCGGTCACCGCCCACTTCTTCGAGCAGCAGCCCCGCTTCGGTTGGCACCGCGGCATGCTCATCGACGACGCGACGATGCAAGTGTCCTTCATGAAGGACCTGGTGACGCTGCGGAACCCGAGCAGCGAGTACAGCTTCCTCTGCTACCTGCAGAGCAAGGGTCGGCTGATCGACTTCGTCAACCACAAGAATTTGTTCCCGCTCCGGGTGGAGTTCCACGACTACCTCGAGTGGGCCGCGGCCAAGGTCGACGACATGGTCTCGTACGGCCACCAGGTCGTCTCCGTCGAGCCCGTGCTGCGCGATGGCGTGATCGAGTACCTCGACGTGACGGCGCGCTCCGGTGACGAGGTCGTCGTCCACCGGGCCCGCAACCTCATCGTCGGAACCGGGCTGCGCCCGGTCATGCCGGAGGGCGTCGAGCGGACCGACCGCGTCTGGCACAACACCGACCTGCTGTCGAAGGTGGACGGCCTGGAGGGCACCGACCCCACCCGCTTCATCGTGGTCGGCGCCGGCCAGAGCGCCGCCGAGAACGTCGCCTACCTGCACCGTCGCTTCCCCGAGGCCGAGGTCTGTGCGGTCTTCTCCCGCTACGGCTACAGCCCGGCGGACGACAGCAGCTTCGCCAACCGGATCTTCGACCCCCAGGCGGTCGACGAGTACTTCGCGGCGCCGGAGGGCGTCAAGCGCCAGCTGATGGACTACCACGGCAACACCAACTACTCCGTGGTGGACATCGACCTCATCGACGACCTGTACCGGCAGTCGTACCAGGAGAAGGTGCTCGGCACCGAGCGGCTCCGCTTCCTGAACGTCTCGCGCCTGACGGGCGTGGAGGACGCGGCCGGCGGGGTCCGCGCCACCATCAAGTCCCTCGTCACCGGCGAGGAGAACGTGCTGGACGCCGACGTCGTGGTGTGCGCCACCGGGTACCAGCAGGCGGACGGCCTGGGCCTGCTCGGCGAGGTCGCCGACCGCTGCCACCGCGACGACCAGGGCCGGGTCCGGGTCGAGCGCGACTACCGGGTGACGACCGACCTCGAACTGCGCTGCGGCATCTACCTCCAGGGCGGCACCGAGCACACCCACGGCATCACCTCCTCGCTGCTGTCCAACACCGCGGTGCGGGTGGGCGAGATCCTCGACTCGATCCTCGACCGGAACCTCAAGGCCGTGCCCGACCAGGCCCGTCCGGTGGCCGGTGCGGCCGGGAACGACGCCCGCCAGGCGGCCGTCTAGCCACTCGGCTCCGGTCCATTGCCGTGCCTGCCCGTGCCTTCGCACCGGTAGGCACGGCAGTACTGTTTGCATGCCGCAGATCCACGAAGAAGGAATGTCCGTGCTCCCTGGTACCCGTCGCCCCACCGGCAGCCCGCCCGTCAGCCGACGCGTGATACCCGGGAGCCGCGCCGTCCCCGCCGTCCCCGCCGTCCGCTGCGGACGCAAGGGATGAGCCGCGTCGACGTGAGTACGACGACAGTGGAACGCGGGGCCCCTTCCCCGGTCGCCGCGGCGCGGCGACGGCGGACCGTGGGTCTGGGCGTCGTCCTCGCGGTCCTCGTGGCCGTGGCCGTGGTCTCCCTCGCCGTCGGCGCGCGTGCGCTGAGTCCCGCCGAGGCGTGGCACGGACTGTTCGGGGCGCCGGACCCGGACCAGAAGCTCTCGGAAGCCCGGCTCATCATGCACACCGTACGGGTGCCCCGGACGGTGCTCGCGATCGTGGCGGGCATCGCGCTGGGCGTCGCCGGTGCGCTGATCCAGGGATATACGCGCAACCCCATCGCGGACACCGGCCTGCTGGGCGTGAACACCGGAGCCTCCTTCGCCGTGGTGTCGGCGATCGCCCTGTTCGGGTTCACCGACCCGTTCCAGTACGTCTGGTTCGCCTTCGCGGGCGCCGGGCTCGCCGGTGTCGTCGTGTTCGGGCTCTCCAGCATCGGTAGGGGCGCCGGCAATCCGCTGACGCTCGCGCTGGCCGGGCAGGGGGTCACGGTGTTCCTCATGGCGATGACGACGGCGGTCGCGCTGTCGGACAAGGCGGCCCTGAACGCCCTGCGGTTCTGGAACGCCGGGTCGGTGGCCGGCGTCGGCTTCGACGTCATCTGGCCGGTCACCGCCTTCATCGTGGTCGGGCTGGTGCTGGCGCTGTTCACGCTGCCCTCCGTGAACCTGCTCAACCTGGGCGACGACGTGGCGCGGGGACTGGGCGTCAACATCGCCCTGATCCGGACCGTCGGCATCGTCGCCATCACGCTGCTGGCGGGCGCGGCCACGGCGGCGTGCGGACCCATCGCCTTCCTCGGACTCATGGTGGCGCACGTGGCCCGCTACCTGGCCGGGCCCGACTACCGCTGGCTGGTGCCGTACGCGGGCCTGCTCGGCGCGGTCGTCCTTCTGTTCTGCGACATCGTGGGACGCGTCGTGGTGCGGCCGGGTGAGCTGGACGCGGGTGTCCTCGTCGCTCTCCTCGGTGCCCCGTTCTTCGCGGTCCTGGTGTGGCGGGGAAAGTTCAAGAGCGCATGAACGTGACAGTGGTGAAGCCCCCGGTGAAGCCCGTGGGGGCGCCGGGCGTCCGGTTCGGCCAGTGGTCCTTCGCGTGGCGGCCCAGGATCGTGCTGGTCACGCTGGTGCTGATGGCGGCGACCTTCCTGGCGTTCTGTGCGTCCATCGCCGTGGGGGACTTCCCCCTCGGCCTGCCGCAGGTGGTGGCCACCCTCTTCGGCCGGGGTGAGCAGGTCGACCAGTTCGTGATCATGGACCTGCGCATGCCGCGGGCCCTGGCCGGGCTCGTCGTGGGCATCGCGCTGGGGATGGCCGGGGCGATCACCCAGTCCATCGCCCGCAACCCGCTGGCCAGTCCGGACATCCTGGGCATCACGGGCGGCGCCAGCGCGGTCGCGGTGCTGCTGGTGACGGTGTCCGGCGGAGCCACCGCCGCGGTCGTCGGCTCCGTGGGCCTGTCCGGGGCGGCGCTGGCGGGCGGTCTGTGCACGGGCCTGCTGGTGTACTTCATGGCGTGGCGGCGCGGGGTCGACGGGTTCCGGCTCATCCTCATCGGCATCTCCGTGAGCGCCGTGATGGAGGCGATCACGACCTGGCTGCTGGTCACCGCGGACATCAGGGACGTGGCGCGGGCCCAGGCGTGGTTGGTCGGCTCCCTGGACAACCGGTCGTGGGACGAGGTGTCGGTCGCGCTCTGGGGAACCGTCGTCCTCGCGGTCGTCGTGGGGTGCTTCTCCTTCCAGTTCAAGCCGCTGCACTTCGGCGACGACGTGGCCGCGGGCCTCGGCGTCCGGTACGCGCTCGTCAGGGCCGCCCTGCTGCTGTGCGCGGTGCTGCTGGCCGGCTTCGCGGTGAGTGCGGCGGGACCGGTCCCGTTCGTCGCCATGGTGGCGCCCCAGGTGGCGATCCGTCTGACCAAGTGCCCCACCCCGCCGCTGGTGGCATCCGCCGCGGTGGGAGCACTGCTGCTGATCGGCTCGGACCTGGTCGCCCGTACGGCACTGCCCATCAGCCTGCCCGTCGGAGTGGTCACGGCGGCGATCGGCGGCCCCTTCCTCATCTACCTTCTGGTGCGGGCGAACCGCCGCTAGGTGATAGAAAGGTTAGGCAAGCCTAAACAAGGGGGGGCCATGGTCGCTCAGCACATCGCCGGGATCGAGTCCGGGATCGAGTCGGGGATCGAGTCCGGGGCCGGGTCCGGGATCGAGTCCGGGGCCGCAGGCGTTCCGCGGTTGGTGGCCAACGGCGTCACGGTCGGGTACGGCGACCGGACCGTCATAGACGCGCTGGACGTGACGATCCCGCAGGGGGTGGTCACCACGATCATCGGACCCAACGGGTGCGGCAAGTCGACCCTGTTGCGGACCCTGTCGCGGCTGCTCAAGCCGACCGCCGGCTCGGTCGTGCTGGACGGCGAGGACATCGCCCGGCTGCGGACCAGGGACGTGGCGAAGAAGCTCGGCCTGCTGCCCCAGGCGCCGGTGGCGCCGGAGGGTCTGACCGTGGCCGACCTGGTCGCCAGGGGCCGCCATCCGCACCAGAGCTGGCTGCGCCAGTGGTCCTCGGACGACGCGTCCGTCGTGGAGCGCGCGCTGGCCATGACCGGGGTGGCCGACCTGGCCGACCGTCCGGTCGACTCGCTCTCCGGGGGGCAGCGTCAACGCGTCTGGATCTCGATGACCCTCGCTCAGGGCACCGACCTGCTGCTGCTCGACGAGCCCACCACCTACCTCGACCTGGCCCACGCCGTCGACGTGCTCGACCTGGTCGACGACCTGCACGAGTCGGGACGCACCGTGGTCATGGTGCTGCACGACCTCAACCTGGCCGCGCGCTACAGCGACAACCTGATCGTGATGAAGGCCGGTTCGGTGCTGGCGCAGGGTCATCCGCGCGACGTGCTGACCGCCGAGCTGCTGCACGAGGCCTTCGGTCTGCGTGCCATGGTGATCGACGATCCGGTGGGTGACCGGCCGCTCGTCGTGCCGATCGGCCGGACCCATGTCCAGAGTGCGGTCGGCCTAAACGAGATTCTTACAACTTAGGGTAGGCTAACCTCATTCCCTCGGGGTAAGGTTTGCCTGCCCTTAGGTGAGGCCGCAGTGGACAGCATGAAAGCAAGGGATTTCGGATGCTCCTCGATCGATCGACTCGTATGACCCCGCTGCGGCGGCTGGCGGCGACCGCGTCCGTCGCGGCCCTGGGTGTGGGCCTCCTCGCGGGTTGCGGCACCGGCTCGGCGGACAAGGACAAGAAGGACGACAGCGCCAACGCCTCCGCGGCCACCGGTGCGTTCCCCGTCACGGTCGAGCACTTCTTCGGGTCCACCGAGGTCAAGAAGGCCCCCAAGCGGGTCGTCGCCGTCGGCTACACGGACGACCAGAACATCCTCGCGTTCGGCGTCAAGCCGGTCGGCATGGTCGACCAGTACCCGAACCCGGCGGGCCAGAGCCCCGACATCAACACCCAGTGGCCCTGGGTGAAGGACAAGTGGGGCGACACCAAGCCCGAGGTCATCATGAACAACGGTGACACCGGCCCCAACTTCGAGAAGATCGCGGCCTTGCGGCCCGACCTGATCATCGCGGTCTACTCCGAGATCGACAAGGCCGGCTACGACAAGCTCTCGAAGATCGCGCCGACCGTCGGCCGCACGAAGACCGAGAAGGAGCCCTTCAGCGCTCCGTGGCAGGACAACGCCCAGCACATCGCCAAGGCGCTCGGCAAGGCCGACGAGGGCAAGGCCATGGTCCAGGGCATCCAGGACAAGCTCGCCACGGTCAAGAAGGCGCACCCCGAGTTCGCCACCCAGACCGCCGTCTCGCTGTCCTGGTACAAGGACGCGGTCAACCCCTTCACCACCTCCGACGTGCGCGGCCAGCTCCTGACCGGCATGGGCTTCAAGGGTCAGACCGAGCTCGACAAGATCTCGGGCGGCAAGTTCTCCTTCGCGCTGTCCCCCGAGCGCATGGACCTGATCGACGTCGACCGCGTCTTCGTCATCAACGACAAGGCCGACACGGACGCGCTCAAGAAGTTCGACCTCTTCGCCAACCTGAAGGTCACCAAGAACAACAAGGTGTCCTACCTGCTCGACAGCGAGGGCCCGGCGGCCGGTGCGGCCATGTCGCAGGCCACCCTGCCCTCCCTGCCGTTCGCGATCGACGAGCTCGTCAAGTCGGTCGGCTAGGTGTGAGCGCCACGGAAATCCGGGTCGCCCCGGCCACCCTGCGTACGACGACCGGACGTGAAGCAGCCCGATGGGTCGTGGCGAACTGCCGCAAGATGCCCTGGCTGACGTCCGCCGCCGTACTCAGCACGGTGGCCGGGGCGGCTCTCCAGATGCTCCCCGTGCTGTTGCTCGGCCGGGTGGTCGACGGAGTGGTCGGGGGCGAACCGCGTTCGGTCCTGGTCACGATCGGCGCCTGGATGGTGGCCGCCGCGCTCCTCGGCGCGGCGGCCACCGCCGTGTCGGCCTACCTGATCGGGCGGCTCGGCGCCGACCTGCTCGCGCACCTGCGCGAAGGCGCGGTCCGGGCCGTGCTGGGCATGCCCAGCGCCCGGGTCGAGCAGGTGGGCCGCGGCGACGTGCTCTCCCGGGTCGGCGACGACGTCGCCGTCCTGTCCAAGGGCATCCGCTCGGCCATTCCCACGGTGTTCTCCGCGGGTGTCCTGGTCGCCATCGCCACGATCGGCATGTTCGGGCTCGACTGGCGACTCGGCCTGGCGGGTGCCTGTGCGCTGCCGGCCTACGCGCTGGCCCTGCGCTGGTACCTCCCGCGGTCCGCCCCGCTCTACCAGAAGCGCGCGGTCGCCCAGGCCGAGCGTGCGCAGGCGCTGATCAGCGGCCTGAACGGGATCGAGACGGTACGGGCGCACCGCCTGGAGGAGGCCTTCCGCGAGAAGGTCTCCCAGGACTCGCGGCGGGTACGGGACCTCGGGATCGAGGTGTTCCACTTCTTCGGCCGGTTCGTCGGCAGGGAGAACCGCGCGGAGTTCATCGGGCTGGTCCTGATCCTCGTGGTGGGCTACGTCCTGCTGGAGACCGGTTCGGCCACGCTCGGCGAGGTGTCGGCCGCCCCGCTGGTGTTCCACCGCCTGTTCACCCCGTTGGGCGCGATCATGTTCACCTTCGACGAGGCCCAGAAGTCCGGCGCGAGCCTGACCCGGCTCGTCGGGGTGCTGTCGGAGTCCACGCAGGAGCGCCTCGTCGGGGACTCGACCGCCGTGCTGGTGGACGACGAGCGGTACCCGGTGACCGTGGAGGGGCTGACCTTCCGTTACCCCGGCGCGGACGAGCCGGTCCTGAGGGACGTCAGCCTGACGATCCCGGCGGGCGGCTCACTGGCCCTGGTGGGCGCGACGGGCGCCGGCAAGACCACCCTGGCCGCGCTCATCGCCGGCATCGGGACCCCGCAGACCGGATCGGTGCGGATCGGGACGACCGACCTCGCCGATCTGGACGAGGCCGCGGCGAGGGCGCTGGTGAGCATCCTGACCCAGGAGACGCACGTGTTCTCCGGTCCGCTCGCCGACGACCTGCGGCTCGCCGCGCCGGGAGCCACCGACGCCGAACTGACGGCCGCGCTGCGCACCGTGGGCGCGGACCAGTGGGTCGAGGCGCTGCCCGACGGTCTGGAGACCGCGGTCGGCGAGGGCGGTGTCCGGCTGGACGGTACCAAGGTCGCCCAGATCGCCCTGGCCCGGCTGGTGTTGGGCCGGGCGCCCGTGGTGGTGCTCGACGAGTCGACGGCGGAGGCGGGCAGTGAAGGCGCCGCCGAGCTGGAACGCGCCGTGCTCGCCGCTTGCTCCGGCCGGACCACGCTGTTCGTGGCCCACCGGCTGACCCAGGCCATGGCGGCCGACCGGATCGCCGTGCTGGATGCGGGACGCGTCGTGGAGCAGGGCACGCACGAGGAGTTGGTGGCTCTGGGCGGCCGGTACGCGCGACTCTGGCGGGCCTGGAGAGACGCTAGTTAGGTCGACCTAATTTAGGTTAGGCTGACCTTAGTATCTTGAAAGGGTGTTGAGTCTCAATGATGGAACCGAGCGCTCGTCTCGTGCTGATCTCTCCCGCGCTCCTGGCCGACGTGCGCCGGCGTACCGGCGGATATTCCGACCGGACCATCGCCGAGGCCTGCGCCATCGGACTGTCGTACTGGGCGACGGGAGGGAGCCCTGACGGCATCGACCTGACCCCCGGCACGCTCTTCGCGGACGTCCTCGGATGGGTCGACAACGGCGGCGCCGCCCCGACCGGTTGGGAGATCGCCGAAGCCGCCGCGGGCGGCATCGGCATCGCCCTCCCGGAGGGTGTCCGGCCGGTCGACGCGCAGCTCGCGCTCGACGACCTGGCGGACTTCCCGGACCGGCCCCTCGGCACCATCAGCCCGTCCGGCGTGGCGGAGCGGCTGGCGACCCTGGCCGAGTGGAACGACACCGGGGCGGACCGCGTCCGGCCGACCATCGTGGAGATGTTCCGCGAGCAGGCCCGGCTCAGGCCGGACGCGGTCGCCGTCATCGACGAACACCGGTCGTTGACCTATCGTCAGGCGGCGGAGCTGTCCGCGCAGTTGGCCCACCACCTGATCGGGCGGGGTCTCACCGCCGAGCAGGTCGTGGGCATTTCGCTGGACCGCTCCGCCGAGATGGTGATCGGCCTGCTCGGTGTGCTGCAGGCGGGCGGGGCGTTCGTGCCGCTCGACCCGCAGTGGCCCGCCGCGCGCCGCGCCGTCGTCATCGACGACGCGCGGGTCGTGCTGCAGCTGGGCGCCTCCGGCGAGCACGATCCGTCCGAACCGGCCGCCGTGGTCGTCGACCTCGACGACTGGCAGTACGCGGGCCACCCCACCACGGACACCGGAATCACCGCACCCGGCGATTCCCTGGCCTACGTCATCTTCACGTCCGGCTCGACCGGCCGGCCCAAGGGCGCGATGATCCGCCACGAGGCGATCAGCGAGCGCCTGCTGTGGCAGGTCGAGGAGATCCTGGGCTTCGGCCACGACGACGCCTCGCTGTTCAAGGCGCCGCTGTCCTTCGACATCTCCATCAACGAGATCTTCCTCCCGCTGGTGTGCGGCGGCCGGCTGGTCGTCCTGCGGCCCGGCGGCGAACGCGACCCGCACCACCTGCTGAGTGTGATCGCCGAGCACCGCGTCACCTTCACCTACCTCGTCTCCTCCATGCTCGACGTCCTGCTGGAGATCGCCGGGGACTCCGACCGGCTCGACAGCGTGCGGCACGTCTGGTGCGGCGGCGAGGTCCTCACCCCCGAGCTGTACGAGCGCTACCGCACCCGGCTCAACATCCCCATGTACCACGGCTACGGCCCGGCCGAGACGACCATCGGCGTCTCCCACGTCATCTACCGGGGCGAAGCGGAACGCCTGTCGACCTCCATCGGCAAGGCCAACCCCAACACCCAGCTGTACGTCCTCGACGACGAACTGCGCCCGGTCCCGGTCGGCGTCGGCGGCGAGCTCTACGTGGGCGGTTTCCTCCTGGGACGCGGCTACGTGGGCGCACCCGGCCTGACCGCCTCGCGGTTCGTGGCGAACCCCTTCGCCGGCGACGGCTCCCGGCTGTACCGGACCGGTGACCTCGCCCGGTTCGCCCCGGACGGCTCGCTGGACTTCCTCGGCCGGGCCGACAACCAGATCAAGATCCGCGGCATGCGGCTCGAACTCGAAGACGTCGAGGTCGGCCTCGCCGAACACCCCGGGGTGCGCCACACCTGCGTCATCGCCAAGAAGAACAGCGCGGGCGGCACCTACCTCGTGGGCTACGCGATCCCCGCCGCCGGAGCCGAGGACCTGCGGGCGGACCAGGTCAAGGCATGGGCCACCGAGCACATGGTCGAGTACATGGTGCCCACCCACATCGTCGTGATGACCGAGTTCCCGCTCACCCCGAACGGCAAGCTCGACCGGCGCGCACTGCCCGAACCCGAGATCTTCACCGGCACGTCCCTGCGGCCGTCCACCGACAACGAGCACGCGGTCTGCGCGGCCGTCGCCTCGGTGCTGCGCCTGGAGGAGGTCGGTGTCGACCAGGACTTCTTCCAGCTCGGCGGCGACAGCATCCTCGCCATCTCGCTGCTGAGCGCACTGCGCGAAGCGGGCCTCTACGTCACCGCGCGACAGATCTTCGCCAACAGCGTCCTCGGCGCCCTCGCCGCGGTGGCCAGCCGCGAGGACGTGACCCGGGTGGACCACGGCGACGTCGCGACCGGCGCCGTCGTGGGATCGCCCATCGTGCAGTGGCTCGGCCGGACCACGGACCACATCGACGGCTTCGTACAGGCCGTCGTGCTGAACACCCCGGCGAACCTCACCGCCGACGTCCTCGGCGCCGTCCTCGACGCCGTCGTGGCCCGGCACGACATGCTGCGCGCCCGGCTCGTACGCGGTGACCGCTGGAGCTTCGACATACCCGAGGCCGACGGCACCACGGCCGGCTGGCAGCGGAGCGACCTGCCGCTCGACGCGTGCGTCGCCCTCGCCACCGAAGCACTGGACCCGGACAACGGCGTCATGCTGCGGGCCGTCTGGCGCGGCGAGGCACGGCAACTGGTCCTCGTGGCCCACCACGTGGTCGTCGACGGCGTGTCCTGGCGGATCCTGATGGAGGACCTGGCCACCGCATGGCGCCAGATCTCCGCGAGCGAAGCGATCGCACTGCCCGCGGGGGGCACCTCCTTCCGGCGCTGGACCCAGCTCCTGGGAAGCGCCGCGTTCGACGCGGACCGCGCCCACTTCGAGCGCCCCCTGCCCGGACCCGACGCGCCGCTCGGCCGGCGGGCGCCGTCCGAGGCCGACACGGTCGAGCGGGAGCGGGACCGGACCGTCACGGTCGGACCCGAGGTCACGGCCGCCCTGCTGGGCGAGGTCCCGGCGAAGTTCCACGCGGGCGTCAACGACGTCCTGCTGACCGCCCTCGCCGTCACCCTCGCCCGGTGGCGCCGCGGCCGCGGCCAGGACCAGACCTTCGCCCACATCGAACTCGAAGGCCACGGGCGCGAAGGCCGCCACGTCGCGGGCGCCGCGGGCATCGAGCCGGAACTGTCGCGGACCGTCGGCTGGTTCACGACCCTGTTCCCGGTGACCGTGGACCCCGGCACGACCGGCGACTTCACGGCGCCCGATTACCTCGCCGCCGCGCTCAAGGCGGTCAAGGAGGACCTCGCCCGGGTACCGGGCAACGGCGTCTCCTACGGCGCCCTGCGCTACCTGGCCGGCGCCGCCTTCACCGCCCCGGCGCCCCAGGTCCTGTTCAACTACCTGGGCCGCTTCGACGCGGGCGCGTCCGGCGACTGGCAGCTCTCCCGAACCACCGGTCAGCTCGGCGAGAAGCGCGACCCGAGGATGCGCCTGCCGCGCGCCCTGGAGTTCAACGCGATCGCCGAACCCGCCGCCACCGGCGAGTACGAACTCGTCACCACCATCTCCTGGCCCGACGGAATGTTCACCGAGGAAGACGTCGAAGCGATCGGCGGGTACTTCCAGGAGGCCCTCACCGCCCTGGCCGCGCTCGACCAGGGCGGCCACTCGCCCAGCGACTTCCCGCTGGTGCGGCTGACCCAGGCCGACGTCGACGCCCTGGACGGCCCCGAGCTGCGTGCCGTCCTGCCCCTGACCCCGCTCCAGGAAGGCCTGTACTTCCACTCGGTCTTCGACGACGACTCCGCCGGCAACTACGTCGAACAGCAACTGCTGACGCTGGAAGGCGAACTCGACGCCGACCGCCTGGCGGCCGCCGCCACCCGGCTGCTCACCCTGTACCCGAACCTGGCCGCACGCTTCCAGGCCCTCGCCGACGGCCGCGTCGTCTCCGTACTGGAATCCGGCGCCGAGGCGCCCTTCAGCACGCTGGAGCGGCCCGGCATCACCGACGAGGAGCTGCGCGAGTACGCCGAGCGGGACCGTCGCGCCGGATTCGACCTGGCCACCGGCCCGCTGATGCGGTTCACGCTGCTCCGCGACCCGGACACCGGCCGCGACGTCCTGGTGCAGACCGTCCACCACATCATCGCCGACGGCTGGTCGGTGCCCCCGATGCTGCGCACGCTGCTCGCCGAGTACCACGCGCCCGGGAGCATGTACCCGCTCAGCGGCTTCTCCGACTACGTCGGCTGGCTCGCCGGCCGCGACGCCGAGGAGAGCGACCGGGTGTGGGGCGCCGAGCTCGCCGAGCTGCCCGGCCCCTCGCTGGTGGCCAGGGAGCACACCCCGTCCGACCGGTTCGCCGACACCTCGGTGGAACCGGTGGAGGACATCGACGCGGCCGCCCGTTCGGCCGGCGTGCCGCTGAGCGTGGCCGTGCACAGCGCCTGGGCGGTGACCCTGGGCGGCATCCTGCACTCCGACGACGTGGTCTTCGGCTCCACCGTCTCCGGCCGCGACGCCGACGTGGCCGGCATCGCGGACATGGTCGGCCTGTTCATCAACACCGTCCCGCTGCGTGCGCGGTGGGCCGCCGCCACCACGGCGGGCGAGCTGCTCACCTCGGTGCGCGAGCACCAGGGCGCGGTGCTGCCGCACCAGCACGTCTCGCTGGCACGGATCGGCCGCCAGGCCGGCGTCGGCTCCCTCTTCGACACCCTCGTCGTGTTCGACGTGGCGACCGACGTGGCCGCCCTGCGCCGCAGCGACGACACCCTCTCCATCACCGGGCTCGTCAACGAGGGAGCCCCGCACTACCCGCTGACCCTGGTCGTGGAGCGGGCCCTCGACGGGCGCCCGCGCTTCAACCTGATCTACGACGGCGAACTGCTCGGCGAGAGCGGCGCCCAGGAGATCCTGAACCGGTTCGCGCACACCCTCACCGGCCTGCTCACCCGGCCGGACGCCCCGGTCGCCGACCTGGCGCCGGAGGGAGGCGGCAGGCCCGCACCGATCACCCCGACCACCCTCGGCGCACTGTTCGACGCCGCCGCGCACCGCGACCCGGCGGCCACCGCCGTCACCCAGTGCGCGCTCGACGGCACCACCCGCTCGCTGACCTACGGCGAACTCGCCGCCGCGAAGGACGAACTGGCCGCCGCCCTGCGCGCGGCCGGGGTCCGGCCGGGCCGGCGCGTGGCCGTGGCCGTCCCGCGCACCATCGAGCAGGTCGTCGCCCTGGTGGCGATCGTCAGCGCGGGCGGCGCGTACGTACCGCTCGACCCGGCCTACCCGGACGACCGGCTGGAGTACGTCCTCGGCGACGCCGCTCCGCAGGCCGTCCTCGTCGACCCCGGCCAGCGCGAACGCTTCACCGCCCTGCTGGAGCGGGCGGGCGTCGCCGCCCGGGTGCTCGTACAGGGCGACGAAGCGCCTCAGGACGCCGTCGCCGCCGACACCGGGACGGACGCCGTCGACTGGCACGACCCGGCGTACGTGATCTACACCTCCGGATCCACCGGCAAGCCCAAGGGCGTCGTCGTCCCGCACTCCAGCGTGGTGGCACTGCTCGCCAACACCCAGCCGGACATGGACTTCGGCCCGGACGACGTGTGGGTGCAGTTCCACTCCTACTCCTTCGACTTCGCGGTCTGGGAGCTGTGGGGCGCCCTCGCCCACGGCGGCGAGCTGCTCCTCCCCGACTACGGGCTGACCCGCTCCCCGGTCGACTTCCACCGCCTGGTCCGCGAGCACGGCGTGACCGTGCTCAACCAGACGCCGTCGGCCTTCTACCAGTTCGTCGAGGCCGACCGGCACGCCGGCGAACCGCTCCCCGCCCTGCGCCGGGTCGTCTTCGGCGGCGAGGCGCTGGACCTCGGACGGCTGCGCGGCTGGGTCGAGCGGCACGGCGCCGCCTCGCCCGAGCTCGTCAACATGTACGGGATCACCGAGACCACCGTCCACGTGACCCACCGGGTGCTGACCGACGAGGACTTCGCCCTCGGCGACGACGTGAGCCCCATCGGCGGCCCGATCCCCGGCCTCGCCACCTACCTGCTCGACGACCGGCTCCGGCCCGTGCCGCCGGGCGTGGTGGGCGCCATCTACGTGGCCGGCGACCAGGTGTCCCTCGGCTACCTGGGCCGGCCGGGCCTCACCGCGGGCCGGTTCGTGGCGAACCCGTTCGCGAACGACGGTTCCCGGATGTACCACACGGGCGACCTCGCCGTCCGCACCCTCGACGGCGAGCTGGAGTTCACCGGCCGCGCCGACGACCAGGTCCAGCTCAAGGGCTTCCGCATCGAGCTGGGCGAGGTCGAGTCCGCGCTGCGGGACCTCGACGGAGTCGTCGACGTCGCCGTCACCGTGGCCGACGGCGGCGACCACCTGGTCGCCCACGTCGTGGGCCGGGTCCCCGGCGACGTCGCGGACCTCACCGCGCGCCTCACGGCGAAGCTGCCCGCGCACATGGTGCCGGGCCGGGTCCTGTCCGTGGACGCCCTGCCGCTGACCGTCAACGGCAAGCTGGACCGCAAGGCCCTGGTCGCGGCGGCCGCGCAGGACGACACCCCGGTGGCCGCCACCGGTTCCGAGCTCGTCTCGCTGATCGGCATCTTCGCCGACACGCTGTCCCACCCGGACACCGACGCCGACACCGACTTCTTCGGCGCCGGCGGCGACAGCATCAGCGCCATCACCGTGGTCAACCGGGCCCGGGCGCTCGGCCTGCCGATCGCACCCCGCGACGTGTTCCTCCGGAAGACGCCGCGGGCCCTCGCCGCGCTGCTCGCCCAGCGCGCCCCGCAGGACCGGGTCTCCACCGCCGCGCCCGCCCCCGCACGCCGCGAGGACGGCCCGGTGGCGCCCACGCCGATCCTCCTGCGCCAGCGCGAGCTGGGCGGATCCCTCGCCCGGTTCGCCCAGGCCAGGACCGTGGACGTGGCCGACGGAACCGCCTTCGCCGACATCGAGCGCGCCGCCGACGCCGTGCTGGCCGCCCACCCGGCCCTGCGGATGCGCCTGCACGCCGAGCACGGTGTGTGGACCCTGCGCACCGAACCCGCCCGTGAGGCCACCGTCGTCCGCGCGGACACCGCCGACGCCACAGCCGCCGCCAACGAGGCCGCCGGACGGCTCGACCCCGAGACCGGGGACGTCACCGCGTTCACCTGGCTCGCGGCGACCGGCACCCTCGTGGTCACCGTGCACCACATCGCGGTCGACTCGGTCTCCTGGCTGATCCTGCTGGACGACCTGGCCGCCGCCCTGCGCGGGGAGGCCCTCGCACCGGCGACCACCTCCTACGCGGAGTACGCCGAGGCCCTGACCCTGCGCTCCACCACCGGCGCCGACGACCTGGGGCACTGGATCACCACCCTCCAGGCGCCCCCGCTGCTCCCCGCGTCCGGGGCTCTGCGCGAAACCACCGTGGTCCTCGATCCCGAGGTGAGCGACCGGGTCACGCGCACCGCGCCCGCCGCGCTCGGCGTCGCGCTCACCGAACTGCTGTGCGGAGCCCTGCGTACCGCCCTGACGCGGATCCAGCCGTCGCCCACGGATCTCGCGATCGAACTGGAGCGGCACGGCCGGGTGGCGGTGGCGGAGCACCACGACTACACCCGTACGGTCGGCTGGTTCACCGCCATCGCGCCCGTCCGGCTCACCGCGCACACCGACCCGGTCGCGGCCGCCCGCGAGCTCGCGGCGCGTCAGCCGGACGAGTCCGGGCACCTCGCCTACGGCCGGCTCCGCTACCTCAACCCGCAGACGGCCCCGCTGCTGACCGCCCGGCCGCAGGTGCTGTTCAACTACCTCGGCCGCGGCAGCGAGTCCCAGGTGCCGCACATCACCGGGGGCGACCAGGGCAGCCCGTACGCCGTGGAGGTCAACGCCTGGACCGACGCGGCCACCGGCAGCCTGCACGCGACCTTCACCCTCGCCGAGGAGATCCCCGACGAGCTCGCCGCGCACTGGCTGCACGCCCTGGAAACCCTCGCGGAAGCCTCCGCGACGGCGGAGCGCACGGCGCCCGTCACCGCGCTCCAGCGGGGCCTGTTCTTCCAGGCCCAGCTGGCGGGCCCGGCCGGACACTACGTCGCGCAGAGCTACTTCGCCCTCGACCGCCGCCTCGACACCGACGCGCTGGCCGAGGCCATGGCCTGCGTGATGTCCCGGCACCCGGTCGTCGGCGCCGGCTTCACCACCGACGACGACGGCAACGCGGTCCAGGTCCTCAAGGCGGGCCGGCGGGTCGGCGTCCACACCGTCGAGCTGTCGACCGACGAGGAGGTCGAAGCCCTCCGCGTCCAGGACCGCAACACCGGATTCGACCCGGCCGAGCCGCCGCTGATCAGGCTCACCGTGATCCGGCTGCCCGACGGCCGCGACGGACTGCTCCTCAGCTACCACCTGCTGCTGTGGGACGGCTGGTCCCGCGCGATCGTGCTGCGCGACCTGTTCGACGCCTACCGGGCCGTACTCGCGGGCGAGCGGCCGGACGCCGCCCAGGCCGTCCCCCGCTTCGAGGACCACGCCCGGGCGCTCGCCGCCAAGGACCCGGCCCTCTCCGAGCGGTTCTGGGCCGAGCAACTGGCCGGGCTCTCCGGCCCGACGCTGCTCGCCGGACCGGCGCCGTCCCTCTCCGAGGAACTGCCGCCCGCGCTCCTGCACACGCTCTCGGCCGAACAGTCGGACCTGCTGCGGGAGACCGCCAAGGCGCACGGCGTCACCCTGAACTCGGTCCTCACCGGCGCCTTCGGCCTGCTCCTCGGCGCCCACACCGGCCGCAGCGACGCCGTCTTCGGCGTCACCGTCTCCGGCCGCGAGGGCGAGGGCCTGTCCGACATCGTCGGCGTGCTGCTCAACACCGTGCCCATGTGGACGCGGGCCCGGCCGCACGACACGGTCGGGGAGTACCTGTCGGCCGTACAGGCCGCCCGGGTCGACGCGATGGAGCACGAGCACCTGGGGCTCGGCGAGATCCAGCGCGCCAGCGGCCACGACACCCTGTTCGACAACCTGTTCGTGCTCCAGAACTTCCTGGACATGGACGCGCTCCACGAGATGAACGCCCGCCACGGCATCACCGACGTGAAGTCGGACGACTCCACCCACTACCCGTTCACCTGGGTCGTCACGCCCGGCGACCGGCTCACGGTCAAGCTGGAGCACCGCCACGGCGACAGCGCCGACGCCCGTCGCCTCCTCGACGACTACGTCGGACTGCTCCAGGACCTGGCCCGGTCCACCGGACCGGTGGGCGCGCTGCCCGGCCTCGGGCCGGTGCCCGGGCCCGCCGACCGCACGGAGATCGGCACCGACACGGTGGTCGACCGCTTCGACCGGGCCGCCGACCGCGCACCCGGGCGGATCGCTCTCGTCGCGCACGGCCAGAGCCTGACCTTCGCCGAACTCCAGAGCCGCAGCCGCCTGCTGGCGGGCGTACTGGCCGGACGCGGCATCGGCCCCGAGAAGACCGTGGGCCTGGCGATCCCGCGCACGCTGGACTGGATCGTGGCACTCTTCGCCGTACTGCGCACCGGTGCGGGGTACGTGCCGCTGGAGCTGGACCACCCGGACGAGCGGATCGCCACGATCGTCGCGGACGCCCGGCCCGAGGTGATCCTCACCGTCAGTTCCGTCTCGCCCCGGCTGACCGGCGACCTGATCGAACTGGACCGGCCCCTTCCGGAGGCCGAGCCGCTCGTGACGTTCACGCCGGACGACCCGGACCGGCTGCGGCACCCCGCGTACACGATCTACACCTCCGGTTCGACGGGGAAGCCCAAGGGCGTCGTGACCGAGTACGCCGGACTCACCAACATGCTGATCAACCACCAGCGCCGCATCTTCGCACCGGTGCTGGCGGAGCACGGCGACCGGATCTTCCGGATCGCGCACACCGTGTCGTTCGCCTTCGACATGTCGTGGGAGGAGCTGCTGTGGCTCGCCGACGGCCACGAGGTGCACATCTGTGACGAGGAACTGCGCCGCGACGCGCCCGCCCTGGTCGACTACTGCCGTGAGCACGGGATCGACGTCATCAACGTGACCCCGACCTACGCGCAGCAGCTGGTGGCCGAGGGCCTGCTCGACGACCCGGACCGGCGCCCCCCGCTGGTGCTGCTCGGCGGCGAGGCGGTCACCCCGACGCTGTGGAAGCTGCTCGCGGAGACCGAGGGCACGGTCGGCTACAACCTGTACGGACCCACCGAATACACCATCAACACCCTGGGAGTCGGCACCTTCGAGTGCGAGGACCCGGTGGTGGGCGTGGCGATCGACAACACCGAGGTGTTCGTCCTGGACCCGTGGCTGCGGCCGCTGCCGGACGGGGTCCCCGGCGAGCTCTACGTCTCGGGCGTCGGCATCGCCCGCGGGTACCTGCGCCAGCCGGCCCAGACCGCGCACCGGTTCGTGGCGTCCCCGTTCGGCGAGCCCGGCGAGCGCATGTACCGCACCGGTGACCTGGTGATCCGGAGGCCGGACGGCAACCTGATGTACCTCGGTCGCACCGACCAGCAGGTCAAGATCCGGGGCCACCGCGTGGAGCTGGGCGAGGTCGAGGCCGCGTTCGCCGCGCACCCGGCGGTACGGTTCACCGCCGCGGTCGCCCAGCCCGACCCGCAGGTCGACGGCGCCTACCGGCTGGCCGCGTACCTCGTGCTCGCCCCCGGCTCCGACCTGGCGGCGGCCGCCGCCGAAGTGGGCGCCGGACTGCCGGACTACATGCGCCCGACGCACTACGCTCAGGTCGACAGCATCCCGCTCACGGTCAACGGGAAGGCCGACACCAAGGCCCTGCCGGAGCCCAAGCCGCTGGGAGCACTGACCACTTCGGGCGAGCGCGGCCCGGAGACCGAGACCGAGACGGTGGTCTGCGAGTTCTTCGCGGAGGCCCTGGACCTGGACGACGACGAGGTGAGCGCGGTCGGCGATTTCGTCTCCCTCGGAGGACACTCCATGCTGGCCGTACGACTGGTCGGACTCCTGCGCCGCGAATTCGGCCCCGTGATCACCATCCGTGACCTGCTCACCCTGCGAACCCCCGAAGCGATTGCCCGGCACCTCGATGACAATTCCTGACGTCCAGGGATCCCGCCGCCCGGGATCCGACATCCTCCGCACCGCCATACGCCGCAATCGCGGCGCCATGGTCTGGGGCACCGTCCTCATGGGCCTGTACCAGGCGGGCGAGACCGCCTTCCCGATCGCACTCGGCCTGATCGTCGACCACACGATGCGCCAACGGAGCCCGGAGGCGCTCGCCCTCTCGGTCGCCGCGCTGGCCGTGATCATCACGACGGTGTCGCTGTCGTGGCGGTTCGGGATGCGCATCCTGCAGAAGGCCAACACGACCGAGGCCCACGAGTGGCGGGTGCGGGTCGCGGCCTGCGGCCTCCAGCCGGTGGCCCGGGACGTGGACCTCAAATCCGGCGAAGTGCTCACCATCGCCACCGAGGACGCCGACCAGACCGCCGACATCGTCGAGGTCGTGCCGATGCTGATCAGCTCCTCGGTCGCGGTGCTGGTCGCGGCGGTCGCGCTGAGCCTGGCGGACCTGCGGCTCGGCCTGCTGGTCATGGTGGGTACGGTCGCGATCCTCTCGACCCTCAGCGTGATGTCGAAGCGGATCGGCAGCAGCACCAAGGAGCAGCAGGCCAGGGTGGCGCGGGCGGGTGCGAAGGTCGCCGACCTGATCACCGGCCTGCGCCCGCTGCACGGCTTCGGCGGCAACCAAGCGGCGTTCCGGTCCTACCGGAAGGTCAGTACGGAGGCGAAGGAGCAGGCGATCACGGTCGCCCGGGTGAACGGTGCCTACACGGGCGCCGCGCTGGCCCTGAACTCGATCCTCGCGGCCGCGGTGACCCTGACCGCCGGCTGGCTGGCCTTCGACGGGCAGATCAGCATCGGTGAGCTGGTCATGGCCGTGGGCCTGGCGCAGTTCATCATGGAACCGCTCAGGCTGTTCTCGGACATGCCGAAGTACGTGATGATGGCGCGCGCTTCGGCGGAGCGGATGGCCCTGGTGCTGTCCGCCCCGCCGGTGGCGGCCCCGGGGACGGCGCGACCGGCCCCCGGTGGGGACCTGGAGATCGACTGCGTCCGGTACGAGTCCCTCCAGGGCCTGAAGTTCCACGTCCCGGCTGGCGAGTTCACGGCGATCACGGTCTACCAGCCGGGGGCGGCGGCGGAGCTCGCCTCGATCCTGGCCGTGAACGTACCGCCGGCCGCCTACGGCGGAGCGGTGCGGCTCGGCGGGCAGGACCTGGCGGAGCTGGCCGTCGAGGCGGTCCGCGAACACATGCTGGTGAACCCGTACGACGGGGAGATCTTCGCGGGAACCCTCCGCACGAACATCGACCCGTCGGGCACCAGCGGCTCGGTCGCCGAGGCCGTCGAGGCGTCCATGCTGACCGATGTCGTCGCCCTGCACCGGCAGGGACTCGACTACGAGGTGCGCGACCGCGGTGCGAACCTCTCCGGGGGCCAGCGCCAGCGCCTTTCGCTGGCCAGGGCCCTGGCCGCGGACTCCGACGTGCTCGTCCTGCGGGACCCGACGACGGCCGTGGACGCGGTCACCGAGCAGCTCGTCGCACGCAACATCGCGAAGCTGCGCCGGGGCCGTACCACCGTCGTCATCACCAGCAGCCCGGCGCTGCTGGACGCCGCCGACCGGGTCCTCGTCGTGGACGACGGAGTCGTCACGGTCGAAGGCACGCACCGGCACCTGCTGGCCACCGACCCGGCGTACAGCGCGGCGGTGACGCGGTGAGCCGGTGAACGCGTTGACCGGGTGACACAGCGAAGGGGCCAGGGGCCCGGCGATCCGCCGGGCCCCGGGCCCCTTTCATCGTGCGTCAGGCCAGTGCCCAGGCGACGTCCCTGAGCAGGGCCTGCCGCCAGCCCGCCCGGTCGTGGCCCGAGGCCGAGCGGGAGATCCGTACGGTCGCACCGGACTCCTGCGTGAGGGCCTCGACCCGTTCGCAGTGGGGGAGCATGCGCGTCTCGTGCTCGCCCAGGTCGAAGGCGATCCGCAGGCCGGTCGGGGCGGGCCGCTCCCGCAGGCGCGCGGCCATGGTGCCCCCGACCGGACCGCCCAGGGGGTCGGGGAGATCCGCCGCCTGCGCCGTCCACCAGAACGAGCCCGACTGACAGGCGACCCGGGACACCAGCTCCGGGAACTCCGTGGCCGCGTACAGGGCGCTCAGTCCGGCGAGGCTCTGCCCGGCGACCACCAGATGGTCGGGGTCCGCGGGCACCCCGCACTCCGCCACCAGCGGCAGCAGCTCGTCCCGTACCGCCTCCCACAGCTCCGGTCGGCACCCGAATTCGGCCGGCCGGTCCTTGGCCGGTACGAAGACCAGCGTGACCGGGGGCATGTCGCCGGCGGCGAAGGCCGCGTCGAACGCGGTCACGGCGGGGTGCAGGTGGAGCCAGTCGTCCCCGTCGAGCAGGAGGACCACCGGTCCGCCACCACCCACCGGGTGGACCCGCACGGTGCGCCGTCCGCCGAGCCGTTCGCTGGCCCACCGGATCCGGGTGCGGGGCAGCGGCAGCACGTCGTCGGCGCCGACGGCCGGCCAGTGCGGCTGCGGGGGAGCGTCCGGGGTGGCGGCGATGGACCGGTCGCCGCCGGCTCCGACCGGGTTCAACGGGTCGGCGTAGGAAGCGCCGTCCGCGAGGAACTGGTAGGTCACCCGCAGGCGTGCGGGCATGGGCACCTCGGCGTACCAGCAGTCCGTGTCACGCCACCGGAGCAACGGCACCGGATCCGACCAGCTCTCGAAGTCGATGACCGCCGGGGTGCCGCGCCACAGGAACAGGGCGGCCCAACCGCCGTCACCGGAGGGCGCGTACGCGGGCCCCGCCGCCGCCCAGAACGCGTCGGTGCCGGGCGCGTCGGACAGGCCGAAGGCGGTGAAGGGACTCTCCCCGCCGTCCTCGGCCCGGACCCGTTCGCGTACACGCATCAGTGTCTCCTTGTGAGGGGGAATGGGAAACGTTAAGCTCTTGGTTTAGGCGAGCCTAACCTAAGTGTCTGGTTCACCTCCTTCCCGACCCCATAGTTCATTCACGATCGAGCCGCCGCGCGGGTCCACCCGCCCGACGGCACCCGCCGGTCCATCCGGCTCCAGGAGGAACCCAAAGATGAGCACCAACCCGTTCGACGATGCCGACGGCCGTTTCCTGGTCCTGGTGAACGACGAGGGCCAGCACTCGCTTTGGCCGTCCTTCGCCGAGGTGCCGGGTGGGTGGGCCGTCGCCCTGGAGGAGACCGGCCGCGACGCGTGCCTGGAGTTCATCGAGTCCGCGTGGACCGATCTGCGCCCCCGCTCCCTCGCGGCGGCCACCGGCGCCTGACCGGGGCGGCCCGGAGCCGGTCGGCCTCGGCCGGTCCCACTTCCCCGAGACGAGACCGCTGAGCGACGGACGGACTGCCCATGCTGTGCACGAGGTTGACGAACGCGAACTTCCTCACCATGGACCCGGTCCACCCGGTCGCCCACGACCTGGGCATCTGGCGGGGCCGGATCGTGGGCCTGGACGAGGCCGTGACCGCACTCCCCGCGCGCGAGGTCATCGACCTGCGGGGCGCCACCGTACTGCCCGGGTTCATCGACAGCCACGTCCACTTGGCGTGGACCGGGCTCAAGCGGAGCGCACCGAGCGTCGCCCCCTGCGAGCGGGTCGAGGACGTGCTGGCGGTCGTGGCGGAGGCGGTCTCCCGCCACGGCGCGACCGGCGCCTGGGTGGACGTGATGGGCTACGACCAGCGGTCCCTGGGCCGTCACTTGACCGCCGCCGAGCTGGACACCGTCAGCCGCGGGCGCAAGGTGTTCCTGATGCACGACTCGGGTCACGGGTGTGTGGTCAACAGCGCGGTCCTGCACCTCCTCCCCGCCGATGTCCCGCACCAGGACGGCTTCCTGGCCGAAAGCGCCATGACCGCGGCGCGCCGGCTCCGGCTGCCCTACGCCCAGGCCGAGATCGCCGACGCCGTCGAGCGCGCGGCCCGTACCTGCCTCGCCGAAGGCGTGACCGCCGTCGCCGAGGCGGGCATCGGAGGCGGCCTGCTCGGCCACAGCCCCGTGGAACTCGGCGCCTATCAACTGCTGCGGGACCAGGGGCGGTTGCCCCTGCGGGTCCAGCTCATGGCGGCGGGCGACACGATCAGCCCGCGCGACACGCACCGGGAGGACGGCTTCCCCCGCGCCCTGGACCTGGGCATGCGCACCGGATTCGGCGACGACTGGCTGTCGTTGGGTGCGCTCAAGATCTACACCGACGGCGGCATGATGGCCCGCACGGCCGCCCTCACCGCCCCCTACACGGGCATGGACCACACCGGCCAGCTCCAGGACGATCCCGAGGTCATCACCCGGCTCATCGTGGACGGCCACCTGGCCGGCTGGCAGCTCGCCGTCCATGCCATCGGCGACCGCGCCGCCGACCTCGCGCTCGACGCGCTGGAGCGGGCGCAGCGCCTGAGACCCCGCCCGCAGGCGCGGCACCGGATCGAACACGCGGGCCTGATCCGCCCCGACCAGCTCCCGCGCTTCGCGCGCCTCGGCGTCAGCGCGGTCGTCCAGCCGACCTTCCTGTACTCCTTCGGGGACGACTACGCACAGGTGATGGGCGCGCAGCGGGCACCCTGGATGTACCGGGGCCGCGGGTTCCTGGACCACGGCGTGACGCTCGTGGGGAGCTCGGACCGGCCCGTCACGGACGGGGCGCCGCTCCGGGCCGTCCAGTTCATGGTCGAGCGCGCGTCCGCCTCCGGCCGGCTGATCGGTCCGGACGAGGCGATCACCGTCGAGGAGGCGCTGCGCGCCTACACGGTCGCCGGCGCGTACGCCTGCCGGTGGGATGACAGCGCCGGCAGCCTCACCCCGGGCAAGCGCGCCGACCTGGTCGTCCTGGGGGACGACCCGCGGCGTGTCGAACCTTCCCGGATCGGCGGCATCGAGGTCGTGGCCACAATCATCGACGGACGCGAAGTGACGGAAGAAGGAAAACTGTGAGTGGTGTCATCGGTACGGGCCCTGTGGGCGTCCAGGCCACCGGCATGGAAGAGCTCTCCCCGCTGTGGGAGGCGCCCGCCGTCCCGCCGCGCTGGGTGATCTGGCACGCGGGCCGGGGGGAGTCCATGGTCTTCGACCGGTACTTCAACATCCCGGTCGATGTGGACGACGCGGTCCTCGGGGAGGTCCTGCGCCGGATGCGCGAGGCGGGGGCGCCGGAGAGCGACACCTACCCCGGCCGCGCGTGCGGATAGCAGCGCGGCGGCGAGGCCGTTCACGGGGCGGGCGGAGCGGTGCCGCGTTGTCGGCGGTCACGCGCCGCCCGCCCCTTTACTCGTGCTCCTCGTCCTCGTCCGGAACCACCGTGGTGCCCGGACCGTTCTCGGTGAAGACGCCGCCCAGCAGCGCGTGCGGCACCCGGCCGTCGATGACCTGCGCCCTGTGCACGCCCGCGCGTACGGCCCGCAGGCAGCCCTCCATCTTGGGGAGCATGCCGCTCGCGAGTCCCGGCAGCAGCGTCTCCAGCTCACCTGCCGTCAGGCGTTCGATCACCTCGGTGCTGTTCGGCCAGTCCGCGTACAGTCCCTCGACGTCGGTCAGGACCACCAGCCGGTCCGCGCCGAGGGCCACGGCCAGGGCCGACGCCGCGAGATCGGCGTTGACGTTGTAGACCTGTCCGTCCGTGCCCCGGGCGACCGGCGAGACCACGGGGATCCGCCCCTGTTCCAGCAGCGTGCGCACCGTATGGGGCTCCACGGCCACGACGTCCCCGACGAGGCCGATGTCCACCGGCCGCCCGTCCACCCACGCCGGGCGCCGAACGGCGGTCATGGTGTGCGCGTCCTCACCCGACAGGCCCACGGCGAAGGGACCGTGGGCGTTGAGTGCGCCGACGAGCTCCCGCTGGACCCGGCCGGTGAGCACCATGCGGACGATGTCCATCGTCTCCGGCGTGGTCACCCGCAGCCCGGCCTCGAAGCGGACCTCCAGGTTCAGGCGGTCGAGCATCGCACTGATCTGCGGCCCGCCGCCGTGCACGACGACGGGACGCAGGCCCGCGTGCCACAGTTCCACCACGTCCTGGGCGAACGTCCGGTGGAGCGAGGGGTCCACCATGGCGTTGCCGCCGAACTTGATGACGACCGTGCGGCCTTGGAGCTCCTCCAGCCAGGGCAGGTCCGCCGCGGTCGGCTCGGTGGCTCCGGCGGCTCCGGGCGCTCCGGGCGTAGGGGCCGCACCAGCGGTACCGCGTTGTTCGAGGAGCGTCCTCATCCGTGTCGTCTCCGTCCCGTTCACGAGCTGTACGCGCTGTTCTCGTGGACGTACTCGGCCGTGAGGTCGTTGGTCCAGATCGTGGCGGAGGCGTCTCCGGAGCGCAGGTCCACGGTGACGGTGATCTCGCGGCCCGACAGGTCGACCTTGTCCCGGGACTCACCCGCCGCGCCGTCCCGACACACCTGGACACCGTTGATCGACACGTCCAGGCGGTCCGGATCGAAGACGGCGGAGGTGGTGCCGATGGCGGACAGCACGCGGCCCCAGTTCGGGTCCTCCCCGTGCAGCGCGCACTTGAGGAGGTTGTTGCGGGCCACGGACCGGCCCACCTCGACGGCGTCCTCGTCCGAGGCCGCGCCGACCACCGTCACCTCGATCTCCTTGGAGGCGCCCTCGGCGTCCGCCACCAACTGGCCCGCCAGATCCAGGCACACGGCGTGCACGGCCTCGGTGAAGGCTCCCGTGTCCGGTACGGATCCCGAGGCGCCCGACGCGAGCAGCAGCACGGTGTCGTTGGTGGACATGCAGCCGTCCGAGTCCACCCGGTCGAAGGTGGTGCGTACCGCCTCGCGCAGTGCGGTGTCGAGCACGGCCGCGCTCACGTCGGCGTCCGTCGTCAGGACCACCAGCATCGTGGCCAGTCCGGGGGCGAGCATGCCCGCGCCCTTCGCCATGCCGCCGACCGTCCAGCCGTCGCGGGACGCCACGGCGGTCTTGTGCACCGAGTCCGTCGTCTTGATCGCGACGGCCGCGTCCTCGCCGCCCGTGGGCGACAGCCGGTCGGCGGCGGTGGCGATGCCGGCCGTCACGCGGTCCATCGGCAGCCGTACGCCGATGAGGCCGGTGGAGCAGACCGCGACCTCGTCCGGGGCCACGCCCACGGCCCGCGCCGTGCGCTCGGCCATCTCCCGCGCGTCGTCGCCGCCGGCCGGGCCGGTACAGGCGTTGGCTCCACCGGAGTTGATGACGACGGCGGAGGCCCGTCCCCCGGCGAGCACGCGCCGGGACCAGCGTACGGGCGCCGCCTGCACGCGGTTCGAGGTGAAGACACCGGCGGCGGCGCGCGACGGCCCCCGGTTCACCACCAGGGCCAGGTCCGGATCACCGGACTCCTTGATGCCGGCGGTCACTCCGCAGGCAAGGAATCCCCGGGCGGCGGTCACACTCACGGAGCCACTCCATTCGTGGGCAGGCCCAGCCATTCGGGCAGGCCGAGGGCGATGTTCATGCTCTGCACCGCGCCACCCGCGGTGCCCTTCGTCAGGTTGTCGATGGCGCTCACGCAGATCAGCCTGCGGGCGTCCGGGTCCACGGCGATCTGCACCTGGGCCGTGTTGGAGCCGAGGACGGCGGCGGTGGACGGCCACTGACCGGCCGGCAGCAGCCGGACGAACGGCTCGTCGGCGTACGCGGCCTCGAACACCGCGCGGACCTCCCGTTCCCCGGTGGCACTCGCCGCCACGTCGGGGCGGAGCCGGGCCGAGCAGGTGGCCAGGATGCCCCGCGGCATGGGTGCCAGGGTGGGGGTGAAGGAGACCGTCACGCGTTCGCCCGCCACCCGGGACAGGTTCTGCGCCAGTTCGGGTGTGTGTCGGTGGCCGCCCCCGACGCCGTACGGGCTCATGGAGCCCATCACTTCCGCGCCGAGCAGGTTCGCCTTGAGGGACCGACCGGCGCCCGAGGTCCCACTGGCCGCGACGATCACGGCCTCGGGCTCGACCAGCCGGGCCGCGTAGGCGGGGAACAGCGCCAGAGTGACCGCCGTCGGATAGCAGCCCGGTACGGCGATCCGCGTGGTGGCCCTCAGTTCCTCCCGGGCTCCGGGCAGTTCCGGCAGGCCGTAGGGCCAGGTCCCGGCATGGGCCGAGCCGTAGAACCGCTCCCAGGCGGCCGGGTCGCGGAGCCGGAAGTCGGCGCCGCAGTCCACGATCAGGGTGCCCGGCTCCACCGCCCCGGCCAGCGCGGCGGACTGCCCGTGCGGCAGCGCCAGGAAGACCACGTCGTGGCCGCGCAAGGACGCCGCGGAGGTCTCCGTCAGCATCCGGTCGGCAAGGTCGGACAGGTGGGGTTGCACGGACCCCAGCGGCCGGCCCGCGCTGGTGTGCGCGGTCACCGCGCCGATCTCCACACCGGGATGCGACGCCAGCAGGCGCAGGATCTCCCCGCCCGCGTAGCCGCTGGCACCGGCCACCGCGACCCGTACGGTCATGTTCTTCCGTTTCTCTCGATACGTGCGAGGGTGCGTGGCACCCTGCCGAGCAGCAGGTCGCGCAGCACGGCCTCGGTCGTGCACACCACCCCGCTGCGTGCCGCCCACCGCAGGGCCATGGCGTGCTCCTCGGCGGTGAAGTCGGCCACGGCGTCGGCGATGACGAAGGGCTGGATGTCGTTCATGAACGCATCGGCAGCCGTCAGCAGGACGCCGAGGTGGGCGTACACCCCACAGACGATCAGCTGGTCGCGCCCCTCCTCGCGCAGCAGTCTTCCGAGGTGGCTGCGGAGGAAGGCGTTGTGCCGCACATTGGCCAGCACGTGCTCGCCCGGGCGCGGGGCGAGTGGCTCGATGATCGCGGCGGCCCCGGGATCGTCGCCGATGCCGGGGCCCCAGACATCGGCGACCAGGCCGCGCTGACCCGGTTGTTGGGCGGCCGGCTCGGCGCTGAAGACGACCGGTATGCCGAGCGTCCCGGCGAGTTCGCGCAGTGCGGCGATGTTGTCGACGAGCTCCACGACGGGGGACTGCTCCGCGGGGAACGCCCCCACGAAATGGTTCTGCATGTCGTGTATCAGCAGGGCGGCGCGGCCGGGATCGACGGTCCAGCCGACGCAGGACGGGGGAAGCGCGGAGCGGTCAGGCATGGGGTAGGAGTCGGCGACATGAGGCCCCATGGTGAATTCCTTCCCCTGATGGCGCGCGCTCGCGCAGCCCCGCTCCCCGACTGAGATTTAGCTTAGCCTAACCTAAGTGTGCGGTTGTGTGGTCGCCCTGGCCATGCGGCTCGCCCAGCGACCGATCGCACGCAACTGCTCTTCGGCCGAGTCGAGTTGCCCGCGCGTCTGGGCGGCCATGGCCCGGGTGGTCGCCGTATCGCAGGCGATCCACACGTGATCGCCGGACTCCAAGCGCGTGGGAAGCGCCGATCGCAACGCCTCGGCCGGCCCGCCCCACCGTCGCGCCGCGGCCCGGGGACGACTCCCGCGGCCGTGCCGTCAGGTGGTGCCGCGGGTGGCGAGGAAGGTGGCCCATGCGGCGGCGGACTGGGCGATCGAGTCGGCCGTGGGCCTCTTTTCGGCGGCGAGGTCGTGCCAGCGTCGGGCCTCGGCCCGCGCGAGGACCGCGACGGCCCTCGGCTCGGCGTCGGTCCAGCCCGGCACCCGGGCCGCCCACTGCCACGCCTGCTCGGGGGAGTGCCCGCCCGTGGACACCAGCCGCATTCCCCACAACGCCGTGTCGATCCAGGCCGGACCGACCGATGCCCATGACCAGTCGACCAAGCGGGCCCGGCCGCCGCCCTCCACCAGGATGTTGGTCGAGGCGGGGTCGGTGTGCAGCAGGCGCGAACCGGCGAGGAGCTCCGCGTCGCCGTCGGCGCAGTAGTACCCCCAACGGTCCCAGGCGGTCGGCAGTCGTACCGCGGGCGGTGCGGGCAGCGGCGCCAGTTCGGCCAGCGCCGCGACGACCGGCGCGAGATCCGGCGAGCCGGGCACGAAGTCCGCGTCCCGGCCGCGTACTCCTTCGAAAGCGAGAAGGTGCCATCCGTGACCGGCCAGCCGCCACAGGACCCGTGGCGCGCTCGCGGGCAGGTGGGGGTTCACCGCCTCTTCGAGATCCAGCTCGTCCACGGGCGACCAGTCGGGCCCCCACCACGAGTCGTCCTCCCCCGGACCGGCATCGGCGGCGGGGGCACGCTCGCGCTGCCCCTTGACGAAGACGCACGCCCCCGATTCCAGGTCCAGCACGGAGGCGATGCCCGCCGCGGCGGAGTGCTCCGCGTCGCGGGCGGTGAACACGGTGCCGAGGCGCTCACCGACGGCGGCCACCAGCACCTCGGGGAGCTGCGCCCAGCTGACGCGCCCGGACGTCACCTCAGGCCCCGGGCGGCGGACGGTGGTCGGGCGGCGAGGGAGGGTTCCTGTCCGGCGTGACGGGCCCCGGCGGGCGCCCGCTCGGCTTCGGTGTCACGGGCCCCCTGGGCGGCTTCTTCGCTTCCATGACCGTCATGCCGAGCAGCGTAGACACCGGCCCCGGTGGCGTGCGGTAGGGCTTCCCGACACGGCTGGTTCCAGTCGGGCGGTGGCGGATTTCCCAATGGTTCTGGCTGGTGGTCGGCCGGACGCGGCGTGCGATGCGCGCGAACAGCACTGGGCTCGCGCCTCGCGACCACCGGCCAACGGCCCACCAACACCCCACCGACGACGGGTCCGGCGCGGTACCCCTGTGTCACTCCCCGTTTGAGGACCGGATTCCCGGCTACACGCGAGACGTCCGCGGTCCCGAACCCGTCTGGGGTTCGGGACCGCGGTCTGCGCGAACGAGTGAGGGGAGACTCCGGCATGAGGTCGTCGAGGCAGGGCGGAGGGATAGGCGGAGGGATGTCCGGGCGCGGCTCGGCGTCCCTGGTGCGCGACGTGGTGCTGGCGGTCGGGCTGGTGGCGATCTGTCTGGGGGGCCTGGCCGTCTTCCTGCGGAGCACCGGAGCGGACGGGGCCGGGGCGTTCGTGATCCCGCTCGGCACCGCGGTGCTGCTGGCGACGGGCGTGGCCCTGGCGAAGCGGGGCATGTCACCCGACCGCCGCCACCCCCGTACGGACCTGGCGGACCTGCCGGGCGCGCCGAGCACCGCCGATGCGTACGTGGGGTCCGACGCGTACGCGGGATCGGTAGCGCAGGAGGTGCCCGATATCGGGTCCGGGGCGCTGGACCACGCCGCGGTCGACGCCGACGGCTTCGAGCACGCGGTGGCCGCGCTGTGCGCCCGCGACGGCTGCACCGCGGTGGAGGTGGTCGGGGGTGCGGGCGACCTCGGCGCCGATGTCCTCGCGACGACCGCGCAGGGGCTGCGCGTCGTCGTCCAGTGCAAGCACTACGGCGACGGGAACCGGGTCGGGTCGCAGGACCTCCAGCGGTTCGGCGGGACCTGCTTCGCCGTCCACGAGGCGGACGTGGCGATCCTCGTGACCACCAGTTCCTTCACCGCCCCGGCCCTGGAGTACGCCGCCCTGTGCGGCATCGTCTGCGTGGACGGGGAGGCCCTGGCGGCGTGGACCGAGTCGGGGGCGGCGCCGCCCTGGGGCGCCGTCGGTGACGACACGACGGCGCCGGTCCCCGTGGCCTGAGCCCCGCGGCGGCCCGTACGCGGCCCGGGCCCCGGTCGTCATCCGGACAGGGGCCGACCGTCGTGCGGGTCCGGTCCGCCCGGGGGCCGGAAGCAGGCGGTGATGGCCTTGCCGCCGTGGCGGGCGTGCGCGTCCCACGTGTCGGAGAGCGCGTCGATGATCGCGAGTCCACGGCCGGAGGTGGCCGTGGTGCTCGGGTCCCGGGGAGCGGGGAGGTGCGCGTCCTCGTCGCTGACGCTCACGTGCAGACAGTGGCTGTCCCAGGTGAGGACGAGCTGGGCCGGACTCCTGGCGTGCACGTGGGCGTTGGTCACCAGTTCGGACACGGTCACGAGGATCGCGTCGACCGTCTCCGGCGCATCGGCCGTCCAGGGCAGCGACTCCAGGTGCTCCCGCGTCCAGGTGCGCGCCGCGCGCACTCCGTACGACACCGGAATCGACCGGGCCCAGCCCACTGCTCGCAGCATCATGTCCTCCTCACGAGGCGACGGAGGGAAGGACCTCCGCCCGCCGCATGCGCGTGTGCCCGGCATTGCGCGCGTCAGCCGTGCCGCGGCCATCGGGCCGGGGCGCGCCACACCCCGTGGCGGAGAAACGATCAGCCCGGAGGCGTCATCGGCGAGGTCCCGGGCAGGACCGGAACATGCCCGAAATGATCACGAACCTCGTCACCCGTGTCGCGCGGCGCCGCCGCGAGCCCGTCGCCGTCCAGGCCCTGCGGTCCACCGCGGCGGCCGTCGTCAGCTACTCCGTCGCCCTGCGCCTGAGCGATGAGCCGAGCCCGCTGACGGCCCCACTGACGGCGTTGCTCGTCGTCCAGGTCACCCTGTACTCGACCCTGACCACCAGCGTCCGCAGGGTCAACGCCGTGGTCGTCGGCGTCCTGATCGCGATCGGCTTCAGCGCGCTCGTGGGGCTCACCTGGTGGAGCCTCGGCCTGCTCATCCTGGCCTCCCTGGTGGTGGGCCACCTCGTCCGGGTCGACGAGTTCGTACCCGAGGTGGCGATCAGCGCCATGCTCGTCCTGGGCGTCGGCCAGGTGACGGACACGGCCTGGGACCGGGTCCTGGAGACCGTCATCGGCGCGGTGATCGGACTGCTCGTGAACCTGCTGCTGGCGCCGCCGCTCTGGGTGGGCCCGGCGGGCGCCGCGATCACCGACCTCGCCTCGCGCATGAGCCGGCTGCTCGACCACCTCGGTGAGGAAGCCCCCGGTGCGGAACCCCAGGGACCGGGCCGGGTGGCGCAGGCGGCGGCCCGGCTGCACGAGGCGCGCCGCCTCGACAACGACATCGCCCAGGTCGACGCCGCCCTCCGGCAGGCCGAGGACAGCCTCCGGCTCAACCCGCGGGTCAAGGAGGGCCTGCTCTTCAGGCTGGTGCTGCGCACCGGTCTCGACACCCTGGAGATCTGCGCGGTGGTGCTCCGCGTGGCCTGCCGGACGCTGACCGACCTGGCCAGGGCGCGCCCCGACGGGCCGCTCTTCGACGCCGGGACCACGGCCGCCCTCCAACAGGTGCTGCGGCACACCGCGATCGCCGTGGAGAGCTTCGCCCAGTTGATCACTGCCCAGGTCAGCGCCAACGCCGAACAGGCCGAAGCGCGCCTGGCCGGAGAGCTTGCGGTGGCGCGGGAGCACCGTGACCGGCTCGCGGACCTGCTGCTCGCCGCCACCCGCGCGCGTCCCGAGCACTGGCAGCTGCACGGCGCTCTGCTCGCCGAGATCGACCGGGTCCTGGACGAGCTGGACGTCGAGACGCGCTCCCAGCGCCTCATGGAGGAACTCGACCAGCACGCCCGTAACCGCCCCACCGACTCCCTACGGGGCCGCCTGTCCACCCGCCTCCGCGCCCCGCGCGCCCGCACGGTCAGCCGAGGACCGCGCTCACCTCGCGGCGGGTCGCCTCCGACAGGAGCGGAGCCCAGCGGGTGAAGAGCTCCCGCAGGCCCGCCCCGTTGCGCTCGCGGAAGGACGCGTTCACCTTGGCCAGGTCCAGTTCGTTGGCCACCGTGAGCTCGGCGAAGTCACGGCGCTGCCGCGGGGACGGGGTGAACTCCTGCCCGGTGAAGCGGTCACGGAAGGTCACCGGCGCCCCGTCCGGGGCGGCCAGGCTGGGATAGGAGGCCTTGCGGTCGCAGCTGGCGTAGAAGTAGACGAGTTCTTCGGCCTCCTCACCGATCGCCTCGGTGAGGCGGGCGCGCTCGGAGAGCTCCAGCAGGCTCAGGGGCAGCCCGTCCGTGCCGTAGAAGGCGTGGCACAGGGCCGCGGTGCGCAGGGCGGGCCGTGCGCCCCACTCGGCGAGCAGCGCCTCGACGCGCAGCAAGTGGGTCAGCAGGGTTCCGCCGGAGTGCTTGGTCGTCTCGGCCCCCAGCTCCTTGAGCAGGGCGATCGCCGGGGAGTCGGTGTGCTTGTCGTCGCTGTCCGTCATGCGCACATCATGACGCGGCCCCCGCGCCGGTGTCCGGCGGGACCGGAATGCGGACACCGGGACCGTCCCGCCGCCGGGCCGCGCCCGTCCCGCCGCGTCACGGCTGACCGGCCGCCGGCCGCGCCCCCTCCCGGCGCAGCCGTCGCAGGGCGACGCCCACCACGAGCAGCAGCAGACACGTGCCCACCGCCGCGTGCACGAGCAGCGCGTCCAGGCGGTCCGCGGCCAGGTAGGCGCCGACGGCCAGCGCCACCAGCGCGCACACGCCGCGGTCGATGATGGACTCCACCGACAGCAGGGTCGCCCGGTACGGCGTCGCCGGGATCGCCGCGTTGATCAGGTTGCGCTGCACGGGATAGGCCAGGCCCGCCGCCGCGGCGAACACGCACAGCCACAGGATCGTGCCCGGTGCTCCGGACAGCGTGGTCGCGGCGAGCGTGAGGGCCATGACCACACTGAGGACGGTCACGGCGGTGGTGTCGGACACCCTGCCGCGCATCCAGCCGGTTCTGGCCGACCCCACGGCCTCGGCGACCGTCATCGCCGACAGCACGGCGCCGTGGTCGGCGACGGGGAGGTGCTTCTCCAGGAGCAGCGGCTGGAAGAGGTTGACCTGGCAGATGCGGGCGAGCGTGAACACGGCCACGCCCTGCACCATCAGTGGCCCGAGCGACCGTGACCTGCCGAGCACCCCCACGGCCTGACGGGCCGAGTCGAGGAGCCCGACGCGCGCCACGGGCGGGTGGTCGGCCCCGCGCGGAGCTGCGATGGCGGGCAGAGCGGCGGCGCAGGCCAGCGAACCGAGCGCGGAGAGCGCCGTCAGGACGTACGGCGCATCGTGGCGGACGTGCGTCAGTACGCCCACGAGGGGCCAGCAGGCGATCTTCGCCCAGAGGCCGAGTGCTCGGGCGGTGCCCTCGGCCTGTACGTAGTGTGCCTGCGCTCCGTGCTCGCGCAGGTACTCGTACAGGTAGGCACTGGAAGCCCCGGACACCAGCGACCGGGCGGCGGCGATGGCCAGGAAGTGCGCCATGAAGCCGGCGAACGACGGCGAGGCGACCGGAAGGAGGTTCGCCGCGACCATCACGACCGCCCCGAGCTGCATGCAGCGTCGCTGCCCGATGCGGTCGGCGACGACGCCGGTGGGTATCTCCAACAGGCAGAACGCCACGTAGTAGACGCTCTGGATGCCGAAGATCTGGCTGTCCGACAGGCCTGCCCGCTTCTGGTACTCGTAGAAGACCGGCATCCACCACAGCAGGTTGAACAGCAGTTGGAAGCCGTTGTTCAAGCGGATCGCGCGGAGCACCGCGGCGGGCGGCCGGACGCGGCGCGCCGTGCGCGCACGCAGGAGCGAGAGGGGCATGGGTCGACCTTCGCTGGGGCGGTGTGCGGGAAGGGGTGGACGGGTCAGGCGCTGTAGGGCCGGAGTTGGAGAATGCGGAGCGCGCCGTCCGGCCCGAGCAGCCACTCGACGTCGAGCGGTCCGGCGAAGGTGTAGTCCGTGGCGAAGTGCGACTGGAGCAGCCGGCCCGCCAGGGCCAACCGGGCCAGGTGGCCGCGCGTCTCCTGCGGGAGGTCCTCGGGGGCCGCGCCCAGCGAGGTGGTGCGGCCGCCGCCCTCGACCGTGTTGTACAGGTACTGCAGGGGCAGCGTCCGGCCGTCGACGACATCGGCCGTGGACCCGTGCGCGCAGTTGAGGTACACGTTGCGGAAGTCGGCCCGGTTGGTCGGATTGCAGGTGACCATGACGCCGCCGAGCGGGGACGGCTCGTAGCGCTGGACGATCACCCCCATGTAGGTGTCGTCCAGGGAGATGCCGGCCTGGTGGCGCAGCCGCACGCTGCGCGGGGACAGCAACGAGGCCCACACCTGCCGGATGGCGTCCAACAGCCCCGGCAGGTCGGCGACCTTGGTGTGCGACTCGTAGATCCCGGCCGCGGAGAAGCCCGGCAGGTCCTCGGCGTTGGAGGAGGACCGCACGGCGAAACGGCTCGTGCCCGCCAGGTGCTCGACGACCTGGGCGTCCAGGGCCCGCACCAGGTCCTCGGGTACGGGAAGGGTGCGCACCAGGTGCTGCAATTGCACGCAGATCGAGTCCACGGCGTCCATCGCGTGGAGTTCCAGGGCCATCTTCAGCTTGCCGATGCTCTGTTGCACGGCCGGCGAGGAGTTCAGGAAGCGCTGCTGGACGGAGAAGGGCACGGCGACGCCCGCCGGCGCCTGGACGTGCCGGGTCAGGAACTCGCTCGCGTGCTGGGCGAGATCGCCGTCCTCGGGCATCCGCAGCCGGGCGGCCAGGTGCCCGAGCAGATCGGCCCGGGGCGGCCGGGGCACGGAGTAGTAGCCGGTCAGCCGGGACGAGCCGTGGCGCAGGACGTGGTGGAGCTCCCCGAGGTTGGCCGCCTTGGTGCCGTAGCGGTTGCGGTCGACGGCCCGCAACGCGGACAGCGGCACCAGCGGTACGTCCGTCACGTGCGGGGCGTCCAGGCGCACCCGCTGGGTGTGCCACGTCGGTTCGGCGAGGTCGGAGGGCTCCTCGGCGGGCTCGATGACGAACCCGTCGGCGGTGACCTCGTAACGGACCCAGGCACCGTCCCACTTCTCGTCGGCGATCGTGTCGAGGACCCCGCGGACGATGGCGTTGGGGATGCCCCAGCCCGCGGCCAGCATGTTGGTGTGCGACAGCGGGGTGGTGGGCAGGGCGTTGACCAGACCGGCGAGCCGCGGGATGTCGTCGGGGACCACCGGCATGGCGACGATGTCGTACCAGGCCAGGTCCGCGCGGGCGGCCAGGTACTCCTCGCCCGAGGCGAACGCGCGGAGCCGGCCGGTGGCGCGGGCGAGGGCCAACGGCACGAAGGGCGCCGTCGCCAGGAGCGCGTGCCCCCGGGCGCGGGGCACCACGGTCTCCGGCACCGCCGCGAGGGCGTTCTCCTGGCCGTGGTTGGCCGGCTTGACCAGCAGTTCGAGCGCGGGATCGAGGTGGGCCCGGACGAAGGCGTGGAACTCGATCAACAGCTCCGCGCCCATCGTGTCGGCCTCGGTGGTCTCCAGCACCATGAAGGGCTCGTCGTGGTCCGGACCGCCCAGGGAGCGCAGCGACAGGACGCCGAGCAGGAACCTGCGCGCGGGGTCCTGGTAGACGTCGTGGTTGAAGCGGTCGAGTTCGGCGTCGAGCTGTTCGAGGGTCAACCCCTGGATCTCGGTGGCTATGTAGTTGACGTGGAAGGAGTGCACGGCGCTGTCGAGGACGTGCCACAGGCCCCGGTCCCGGTCCACGACCACCTTCACGTACGGGTGCCCGCCCAGCACCCCGGCCAGTTGCTCGAAGAGGGGCAGCATGAGCAGGGTGTCCACGGCGGCGCCCCGGGGGGACGGTGCGGGGGCGGTGGTGTCGGGTTCGGTGTCGGCGTGCGTCATGCGGGGCTCCCGGGCGTCGAGCGGTCGGCGGACGTGGGGGAGGGGATGGTGGCGGAGGCGGGTCCGCCGGCGGACAGGGTGCGGAACGGGGCGGGCGCGGACGCCTGGGTGAGGGCGTTCGGGAGGGCCGCGAGGATGCGGCCGCAGTCGGCCAGCAGCTGCGGCCCGGACGCGGCGCGCAGGAAGCAGAGCGCGGCCATGGAATTGGCCCCGCCCGCCTCCTCGTACGGCGGGACCGGACTGCCCGGCGGGAGGCTGTGTTCGCGCACCAGCTCCACCCGGGATCCCGGCGCGACCAGGGCGGCCCAGTCGACCGCGGCGAAGTCCCAGGCCGGGAGTTCGGCCCAGGGCCGGCCGTCGGGACCGACGGCGAGGACGACCAGGGAGCCGGCGGCGCCCACGCCCTCGGTCAGCATCCGTTCCGGGTAGTCGACCTCCCGGCCGAGCAACTGGCGCACCAGCATGCCGATCATGTCCACTCCGAAGACCGTCTCAGCCTGCCGGGTGGTCATCACCCCGCCGAAGCGGGCCGCGGTCTCGATCAGCCACACGGCCCCGTCCGGGCCGAGCTTGATCTCGGTGTGGGTGGCGCAGGTGTCCAGTCCGAGCGCGTCGACGGCGGCGCGCGACACCTCCTCGATCCGGCGCTGCGCCGCGACCGGGAGGGCGGCCGGGGCCAGGCTCGCCCGCTCCGTGAAGGGCGCGACGGTCGGCAGGCGCCCGGTGACGCACAACGGGTGGTAGCGGCCGTCGGCGACGATCCCCTCCACGCTGACGTAGTCGCCCCAACCGGCCGCGTCGAACCAGTCTGCGGCCTCCCCGGTCACGATCTCCTCCAACAGGAAATCGCTGACGCCCTCGTCAGCGGCGTGCAGCTCCGCGTAACCCTGCGCGGACGAGGCCTCCATGACGGAGCGTCCGGTCTTCCAGGCCTCTTCGGCCTGCTGCTCGTTCCACACGGTGAGGTGGGCCGTGGACCCCGCGCTCCACGCGGCCTTGAGCAGCAGCGGAGGCCTGAGGGAGTCGAAGGCCGTCGTGATGTCCTGCGGTCCGTGGACCTCCGCGAAACCCGGTACGGGCACCCCGGCGTCACGCCAGATCCGGCGCATCAGCCGTTTGTCGCGCGCCCCGGCGACCCGCTCCCCGGCGCCGCGCAGGCCGAGCCGCAGGCACGCGTGGGCGACGGCGACCACCGCGTACTCCGACAGGGTCAGCACCGCCTCGGCGCCGACGCGGCGGGCGTGGGAACAGATCAGTTCGACCAGTTCCACCCCCTCGCCGGGCGGCGCGGTGGTGACCGACGCGCACCCGGGCCGCCACACCGACTCGGTGACCCGGGGCAGCGGCGCGAGCGCCAGGACGTGCACCTCGGCGTGGGCGGCGATCTTCGGGACCGCGTACTCCAGGGGAGGGCCGCCCTTGGCGTAGACGAAGAGGATCGGGGTCATGGTGCTCCTGGGGTCGAAGGGGACGCCGCTCGGTGCGACGGCGTCGTCGGCGGACGATCCCCGCGCGGTGTCTCCGCGCGAGGACCAGGGGCGGCGCGAGCGCGACGGATCAGGGGTCGACGGACGGGTGTAGGCCTACTCGATTAGGTGATCGCCAAACACCGGCGCACCTCAAGTGGCCCAGCTACGGGGGTATTTCGGCCACCCCGCGGGGCCCGTACGGACCACCCGTCCGCGCCGGACGAGCGGTGCGGACGGCGCCACCCCGGCAGGAGGACGGAAGGGGCCCTCCCGCCGGCGGACGGGCGTCGGCGGGGCGCATCCGGGCGGCGTTCGGGGGCAGGCGGGGGGCAATGGCCAGGCAAGTGAAGGGAACCCCCGTGTCGATGTCTCCCCCGGCCCGCGCCCTGAGACGTGCCCGGTTCGCGCTGGTGCTGCCGGTGCACCTGGCGCTGCTGATGGTCGTCGGACGGTCGGTGACCGGCTCGCTCGCCGGCTACTGGCCGCTGTCGGCGGAGGACGGGGTCAACCGGACCCTGGCCGCTCATCGAGAGCCGGTCCTCGACGGCTTCACCCAGTGGCTGTCACTGTTGGCGAACACCCAGGTGATCACCGGCCTCACGCTGGCCTGCGTGTTGGCCCTGCTGCTGACGCCGCCGGCGCCGCGGTGGGCCGAGGCGGGGTTCCTCGCCGCGGCCGTCGCCGTCCAGTCGGCGATGTTCCTCCTCGTGACCCTGGTCGTGGAACGGCCGCGCCCCGACGTCCCCCACCTGGACCTGGCACCGCCCACCTCCAGCTTTCCCTCGGGGCACGTGGGCGCGGCCGTGGCCCTGTACGGGGGCCTCGCCGTGCTCACCCGGGTGGGGACGCGCGGCGCCTGGCGCCGGCCCGTGGCCGCGCTCCTGCTGTTGGTGCCGCTCGCGGTGGCGACCTCGCGGTTGTACCGGGGGATGCACCACCCCTCCGACGTGCTGGGCGGCCTGCTCAACGGCGCGGTGACGCTGGCCGTGATCGGGACCGTCCTGCTGAGCGGCCGCCGCCGGGCCCCGGAGCGCGGAGGGGCCCCCTCCGAAGCCGCACCCACCACACCGGCCGCGGGCGAGTCCGTGCGCTCCTCCCCGAACCCTCCGGCTTCGTCAGGGGTCGGACGTACCGTCGTCGTGCGGCATCCGCACGGGTGCGACGACGCACTGGCCGAGCGCGTCGGGGCCGTGCTGACCCGGCACGGTCACGCCGCGCAGCAGTGGATCCTGACCGGTGAGGACCTCCCGTGCGGTGAACTCGCCGCGGAACTCGACGCCGCCGCGGTCGCGCTCGTCGTGGTCTGCGGCGGCGACGGCACGGTCCGCGCCTGCGCCGAACTGCTGGCGGGCACCGGCATCGAGCTGGTGGTCGTGCCGTGCGGTACGGGCAACCTCCTCGCCCGGAACCTGGGGCTCGCACCGGATCCGGTGACCGCCCTGGAGGAGGCCCTGTCGGGCGGGTGCCACGGCATCGACGTGGGCCGGATGCGGGGCGACGGCATCGAGCCGGCCCGGTTCGTGGTGATGGCCGGCGTCGGCTTCGACGCGGCCATGGTCCAGGACGCGTCGCCGCGCCTGAAGTCCCGGCTGGGCTGGGCCGCGTACGTCGTGTCCGCCCTGCGCCACCTCGGCGACCCCGGCATCCGGCTGACGATCCGGCTCGACGGCGGGCGCCCCCTGCGGCGCCGGGCCCGGATGGTGGTGATCGGCAACGTCGGCATGCTCCAGGGAGGCCTGCCGCTGCTGCCGGAGGCCCGGGCGGACGACGGCCGCCTCGACGTGGTCCTGTTCGCACCCGGCGGGCCCGCGGGCTGGCTGGCCGCCGCCGCGCACCTCACCCGGCGGACCCTGCGCGCACCCGCCTCGCGCCGGCCCGGAGCGGGGGCGGGGGACGTCGCCGGGGGAGCGCTGGAGTACTTCAGCGCCACCCGGGTCGAGATCCGTTGCACCGCCCCGCAACCCCGGGAGATGGACGGGGACGCCGTCGCCCCCGGAGTCCGCCTCACCGTCGAGATCGACCGCGGCGCCCTGCGCGTACGGCTGCCGCGGGCGCTGCCCGGCACCGGAGCCGAGGCACCGCCCGCCGCGGCGCTTCCGGCCGCGGCACCGACCCCGCACCACTGAACGCCCTTACCGGGAGGGCTCGTTCCATGCGATGTGGACAGACGACGGTAGAGAGGCAGGCAGGGAGACGATGGGCACCGCGACACGGGTTCCGCAGCGACGCGACGTGGAGGGCGAGGAGCTGTCCGCCGACGAGGCCTGGGCCGCCCTGCGCCGCTACGGCGGCTGGAGCCTCGCGCGCGACTCCTTCCTGCGCTTCCGCTACGCCGACGGCTTCAGCCACTCCCGCGCGCTCGCACTGCAGACCGTCCTGACCCTCGTCCCGCTGGCCATCGCGGCCGTCGGCCTGTCCGGCGTCCTGCACACCGAGGAGGTGGGCCGAGTCGTCGAGCTGACGATCCGGCAGACCACGAGCGGGCCCAGCCAGGACCTCGTCGAGGACGCGCTGGGCGGGAGCCGGCGCTCGGGGGGCGGCCAGGCGGCCCTCTGGCTCGGTCTGCTGTTCGCCCTGGTCAACGTCACCACCGGGCTCTGCCAGGTCGAGCGCGGGGCGAACCGCATCTACGGCAACGAGCGGGACCGGCCGTTCCTGCGCAAGTACACGCGCGGTCTGCTCATGGCCGCCCTGGCCGGCTTCCCGCTCGGGCTCAGCTTCATCCTCACCGTCCTCGGCCACGACCTCACGCGGGCGGTGGCCGAGGTCTACCGGCTCGGCCCGGACACCACCCGCGCCTGGGAGATACTGCGCTGGCCCGTCGGGATCCTGCTGGCGGTCCTGGCGACGAGCGCGATCTTCCGGCTCTCCCCGCGCCGCGCCCAACCCGGCTACACCTGGTTGGCCTTCGGCGCGGTGGTCCACCTGGTGCTCTGGCTCACCGCCACGTGGGGGCTGAGCCTGTACGTCGGCGCGAGCGGCTCCTTCAACAGCGTGTACGGGCCGCTCAGCGCGGTCATGTCCCTGCTCCTGTGGTCCTACCTCACCTCGATGGCCCTCTTCCTCGGGCTGTCGTTCGCGGCCCAACTGGAGGCGGTGCGCGCCGGGGTCGAGGATCCGATCGCGCCGGACCCGGGCGTCTGACCGGCCCGGCCCGGCCCCGCTCCCGCTCGACGGGCCCGTACCGCCCCCGCCCCTTCCGACCCGAACGGAGGCGCCGCCACCATGGCACAGCGCACCACCCGGCGGCCCGGGCGGCTCGCCCGGCTCGTCCTGCCCCTGCGGGCCTTCCTCGCCCGCCATTGCGGTCCCGACGCGACCTACGGGACGCGGCTGCTCCTGGCCTCGGCCGCCGCCGCGGTGACGGCCGTGCCCTTCGCGCTGGCGCTCGTACTCGTGGAGTCCGGGTGGCCCCCGCTCCACCGGCTCGACCGGGGAGCGGCGCAGCGGCTGCACGAGAGCGCCCTCGCCCACCCGGCGTGGGTGCGCGTGCTGGAATTCCTCACGGGTGTCCTGTGGGACCCGGTGACGATGCGGCTGCTGGTGGCCGCGCTGGTGGTGTGGCTGCTGGTCCGGCGCGCCCGGCGGCTGGCCGCGTGGGCGGCCGTCACCGCCCTGTCCGGCAGCCAGATCGGCCTGCTGGTCAAGAACGCGGTGGAGCGGGCCCGGCCGCGGTTGCCCGATCCCGTCTCACACGCGCCCGGCTACTCCTTCCCCTCCGGCCACGCCATGACGGCGACCACGTCCTGCGCCGTCCTGCTGCTGGTCCTGCTCCCGATGGTGCCCCGGGCCCGGCGTCCCCTGGCGTGGGTCCTGGCGGTGACCTCCGTGGTCGGCGTGGGATACACCCGGGTCGCGCTGGGCGTGCTGGGTGAGCGACGTGGTCGGGGGCGTGCTGCTGGGACTGGTCGTGGTCACCGCCACCGCGCTCGCCTTCCAGGCCTGGCGGACCGAGAGCGGCCTACCGCCCACCGCGCCGGCCGACGGCCTGGAGCCGGAACTCACCTCCCCCGAACCCGAACCCGAACCCCCCGTGGACGTCACCACCCACCACCCCCCTGACCGCCACGACCACTGACCCGCCTCGGCCCCACCGGCTTCCCGCCCGCCGGCTCAGGAGCAGGCGGCTCCGTTCAAGGTGAACCGCGTCGGTACCGCGTTCGGACCCGAGTACGTCGCCTGGAACCCGAAGCTCGCGCCGGCGCCGGGGGCCAGTGAGCCGTTCCAGCCCGCGTCCCGGGCGGTCACTGCGCTGCCCGCCTGGGTCACCGTGGCGTTCCACGCGGTGCCGATCCGTTGATCGCCGGCGAAGGCGAACCCGAGGGTCCAGGCGGGGATCGCCGACGTCCCGGTGTTCTGCACGGTCACCGTCGCCGTGAACCCGTCGGCCCAGGAGTTGTCGATCCGGTACGTCACCGCGCAGGAAGCCGCCGGCGCCGTGTCGTCGTCCACCTCGGTCGCCTGGAAGGTCGCCGCGCGCACCCCCGACCCGCCGACCGTGAACATCGCGCTGCCCGGTACCGCGTCGGCGTCCTGGGCGGCGGACACCGAAACCCGCTGCGCGGTAGCCCAGTCGGCCGGAGTGAACACCAGGGTCGTCCCCGCCGTCACGGCCAGGTCCTGGTCACCGGAGCTCCGGGCAACCGTCACGGTGACGTTCTGCGCCGGCGCGATCGAGAGCCGGACCCCCACCGTGGCCGTGCCGCCCTCCGTGACGGCCACCGCCGCCGGTGTCACCTGCACCGCGGGCACCGCCGGAGCGCCGCGCCGCTCCGCGGCGAAGGCGGCCAGCCACGCCAGCGAGGCGTTCCAGTTGATCGCCACCTCGTTGGTGGAGTACGAGCCGATGTCGTCCACGTAGCACGCCGCCGGCGCGCAGCCCGCGAGCTTTTCCTTGGCCACCGGGTCCTCCAGTCCGGCGTTCGGTCCGCCGGCGAAGGAACCGGCCGGCGGGTGCGGCAGCGAGGCGTCGTTCTGGTGCGCCCAGAAGCGGTGGTGCTGGTTCTCGGAGGCACGCTCGCCATAGCCGGTGACGTAGGACAGGTCGAGCGCGTTGCGCCCGAGCAGGTAGTCCATCGATTCCAACGCGCCCGCTCGATAACGCTGTTGGCCGGTCAGTTCGTACGCGACGGCCAGCACCATAGCGGCGTTGGTGACGGAGCTGTTGGAGCCCCACGCGTAGGCGGTGGGGGAGATCGGCACCGCGTAGCCCTGGCCGGACATGGTGGACAGGTGGGTGTCGGCGGCCGCGGTCAGCAGACCGCGCACCCTGGCCAGGTCGTCGGCGGGCAGGGCCACGCCCGGGACGGTGGCGAGGGTGATCCGGCCGAGCGTCGCGGTGCCCCCCCACCAGAACCCGTCGGCCGGCCTGGCGTGCAGCGGAGAGGCGGTGACGGCGTCGCGGTACTGCGACTCACCCGTGGTGGCCAGCAGTTCGGCCGCCGCCCAGTAGAACTCGTCGGTGACGTCGGCGTCCTCGTACGCCCCGCCGCCGGTGTTGTCGGTCGCCGGGGCGAGCACGTTCGGGTTGGCCTTCGCGACGGCCCAGGCGCGACGGGCCGTGTCCAGGCAGCGCGCGGCGAAGGTGTTGTCGTACGGCGCGTACACCCGGGCGCACTGCGCGGCCACGGCTGCCAGATTGAGCGTCGCTGCCGTCGACGGGGGATGCAACTCGCGCTGTGCGTCGTCGAGTTCGGGGCGGGTCGGCAGTCCGGTCCACTGGGCGTCGTGCATCTTGTGGAAAGCCATCCCGGCCATCGGCCGGCCCGTCGGGACCTGCATCCGCAGCAGGAACTCCAGCTCCCAGCGGGCCTCGTCCAGAACGTCCGGCGTCCCGTTCCCGCGCTCCGGTACGCGCAGCGTCGCGTCGCCGAGCGCCGCCTCTCCGCCCGAGCGGGTGGCCCGCTCGAAGGAATTGACGACTTCCCAGACGGCTATGCCGCCGTTGACCACGTACTTGCCCTGGTCTCCGGCGTCGTACCAGCCGCCGCGGACGTCCAGCCGGTAGTCGCACACCCCCGCCTGGCAGGGGACGCTGGTGTCGCCCTTGTTGGGTGCCACGCCGAGGTGCCCGGCCGGGCGGGCGTAGGCGCTGCCCGCGAGGGCGGGGTCGATCGCTATGCCGCTGCGCTGCTGATAGAAGAACGACATGCTGTCGGCGCGCAGTCCGTCGTACAGCGACGCCGAGATGTCGAACGGGTGGCTGGCCCGGCCGCCCACGACCAGGGTGAATCCGGTGCCGGTACCGGTGTACGCGCCGAAGTCCACCAGGTGCGTCGACTCGCCGGAGGCCTGGTCCGCGCCCCGCACCGAGGTGCTGCCCGAGGCGACCACTGCCCCGGAGGTGTCGCGCAACTGCCAGGTCGACGGCGAGGTGGCGGAGCTGACCACGGTGGCCCGCTTGGGGCCGTCGGGCAGATAGCCGAGCTGATTGACCCGGACGGTCGTGGCGGCGGGCGCCGCGAGGGCGGTCGCGGCGGTCGTGTCCGCAGCGAGAGCGGACGGCGTCGTGAACGCGGTGGCGGTCAGGGCGCTCGCCGCCAGGGCGAGTCCGGCGAGAGCGGCGGCCGCGCGGCGCGGCGCGCCGCGGGCGGAGAGGGAAGGAGGCACGGTCGGGAGGCCTTCCTTGTGTGTGGGGGGAGCGGGCGGGAGGTGGGGGCGGAGGATTGGGAGCGCTCCCACTCCTCACATGAAGCCCGGGTTGAAGCGGTCACGTCAAGAGGTCGTCGGGGTGCCGGTGCCGAGAGGGCGCCGACGGCGCGCCCCGGGTGCCCGCAGGCCCTATGCGTCGCCAGGGGCGCGCAGTTCGCCGGTCCGCGCCACGGTCGCGTACCAGTGCGCGCTCGATTTGGGGGTGCGCTCAAGGGTGTCGTAATCGACGTGGACGGCGCCGAACCGCTTCGCATAGCCGTAGGCCCACTCGAAGTTGTCGAGCAGCGACCAGAGGAAGTAGCCGCGTACGTCCGCCCCGGCGGACAGCGCGCGATGTACGGCGTCGAGGTGGGCGTGGACGTAGGCGGCGCGCTCGGGGTCGTGGACCGTGCCGTCGGGGCCGACCTCGTCCTCGTACGCCGCCCCGTTCTCGCTGACGACGAGGGGCAGGCCGGGGTAGCGGGTGGCGGTCCGGGTCAGCAGGTCGTACAGCGCGCTCGCGTCGACCGGCCAGCCCATCGCCGTACGCTCGCCCGGCGCCCGGTGGAAGGCCACCTCGTCCGCACCCGGCCAGGGCGAGTGTTCGCTGTTCCCGTGGCCGTCGTCCTGTGGCCCGCGGTGGCCCGGCGCGACGTGCGAAACGACCGTCGGGGTGTAGTAGTTGACGGCGAGCAGGTCCAGGGGCTGGTGGATCGTGGCGGTGTCGCCGGCCTGGACGAAGGCCCAGTCGGTCAGGTGGGCGGTGTCGGCGAGGAGGTCGTCCGGGTAGGCGCCCTCCAGCATGGGGCCGAGCCAGATCCGGTTGCCGACGGCGTCGATGCGGCGGGCCGCGTCCCGGTCCTCGGTGGAGGGGGTCAGGGGGCGGATCTCGTGGAGGTTGAGGGAGACCGCGAGCTGGGCGTCCCCGGGGAGGGCGGCCCGCAGGGCCCGCGCCGCGAGGCCGTGGCCGAGGTTGAGGTGGTGGGCCGCGCGCAGTGCGGCGACCGGGTCGGTGCGCCCGGGGGCGTGGACGCCGGAGCCGTAGCCGAGGAAGGCGCTGCACCAGGGCTCGTTGAGGGTGATCCAGTGCTTCACCCGGTCGCCGAGGGCGTCCGCGACGTGCCCCGCGTAGGCGGCGAACCGTTCGGCGGTCGCGCGTGCCGGCCAGCCGCCGGCGTCCTCCAGTTCCTGGGGCAGGTCCCAGTGGTAGAGGGTGAGGGCGGGTGTGATGCCGGCGGCGAGCAGCTCGTCGACGAGCCGGCGGTAGAAGTCCAGGCCCCGCTGGTCGGCGGGGCCCCGGCCGGTCGGTTGGACCCGGGACCAGGAGACGGAGAACCGGTAGGAGCCCAGGCCGAGTTCGGACATCATCCGGACGTCGTCGCGGAAGCGGTGGTAGTGGTCGACGGCCACGTCACCGGTGTGGCCCTCGAAGACCCTGCCCGGGGTGTGGGAGAAGGTGTCCCAGATGGACGGGGTACGGCCGTCCTCGCGGGCGGCGCCCTCGATCTGGTAGGCGGCGGTGGCCGTGCCCCAGAGGAAGCCGGGCGGGAAGGTGCGGGCGGCGGTGAGGGGCCGGGTTTCGGACGCGGTCATAGGAGGGCGCTCCCAACGCGAGTGCGGGTGAGGGTGTGGTGCGGGCAGGTCAGTTCTTGACGGCGCCGGCCGTGATGCCGCCCACGATGTGCTTGCCGAGCAGGGCGAAGACCAGGAGCAGCGGCACGGTGGAGATGAGCGCGCCGGTCAGTACGACGGCCTGGTCGACGGTGTGGTTACCGGCGCCGAGGCCGGCCAGCGCGACCTGGAGGGTCGGGTTGCCGTCGGGGGTCAGGGCGATGAAGGGCCAGAAGAAGTCGTTCCAGGACTGGACGAAGACGAGCATGCCCAGGACGGCCATCGCGGGCCGGGCCACCGGGAAGACCACGTGCCAGATGATGCGCAGGCTGTGCGCGCCGTCCATCCGGGCCGCCTCCACCAGCTCGACGGGCAGGGCCTCGATGAGGTACTGGCGCATGAAGAAGACGCCGAAGGCGGCGACGAGCGAGGGCAGGACGACCGACTGGAGCTGGTCGACCCAGCCGAGGTCGGTGATGATCTGGTAGAGCGGGATCACGCTGAGCTGGGGCGGGATCGTCATGGTCGCCACCACCAGCGTCAGCAGGGCGCTGCGGCCGCGGAAGGGCAGTTTGGCGAAGGCGAAGCCGGCCAGGGTGGAGAACAGGACGGTGGACAGGGCCACGAGCCCGGCCACGACCGTCGTGTTGATCAGGGCCCCGCCCATGTCGACCTGGTTCCAGGCGAAGGCGAGGTTGTCGAAGAGCCGGGGGCCGGGCAGGAGCGGCGCCGGGGCTTCGACCACGCGCTCGCCGGAGTGGGAGGCGGCGACCAGGTTCCAGTACAGCGGGAAGAGCGAGACCAGCGCGGCCAGGCCCAGCAGGACGTACGTCAGCGGTCCCGCGTGGTGCTGACGCCCCGCCCCCCGGCGCACGCGCCGCGTGCGCGGTGCCTTGGTGATGGTCGTGTCGGATGCGTGGGCCATGAGTTCAGCTCCCCGCCTTCCTGCGCTTGTGGTGCGAGCGGGAAACCAGCGCCTGGACGCCGCCGATGAGCAGGAGGAGCAGCAGCATGACCCAGGCGATGGCGGATGCCTGGCCCAGTGCGCCGGTGACCCACCCCTTCTCGTACATGAGCAGGCTCAGCGTCTGGAACTGGTTCCCGCTGCCTCCGCTGATGCCGATGCTGCCGCCGAAGAGCATCGGTTCGCCGAAGAGCTGGGTGGCGCCGATGGTGGACACGATCACGGTGAACACGATCGTCGGCCGGATGGACGGGATGGTCACGCTGACGAACTGACGCCAGCGGGACGCCCCGTCCAGCGCCGCGGCCTCGTAGAGGTCCTGCGGTACGGCCTGCATCGCCGCCAGGTAGATGAGCGCGTTGTAGCCCGTCCAACGCCACGTCACGATGGCCGAAATGGCGATCTGGGCCGGCCACTTGGAGGACTCCCAGGCGACCGGGTCGAAGCCGACCCAGCCCAGCACCGTGTTGATCAGGCCGTAGTCGGTGTTGAACAGCTGGGCGAAGACGAGCGTCGCCGCCGCGATCGAGGTGGCGTAGGGGGCGAGGACCGCGACGCGGAAGAAGCCCCGTCCGCGGAGCCGGTAGTTGAGCAGGTGGGCCAGACCCAGGGCCACGAGGAGTTGGGGAACGGTGGAGATCACACCGATGGTGAAGGTGTTGGCGAGGGCGTTCCAGAAGAACTCGCTCGTGGCCAGCGCCCGGTAGTTGTCCAGGCCCCTCCACTGGGCGGTGCCGCCGAGCTCGACCCGGTGGAGCGAGAGCCAGCCCGTGTAGATCAGGGGGAAGAGCCCGAAGGCGGCGAAGGCGAGGAAGAAGGGGGCGACGAAGACGTAGGGCACCGCCTTCAGATCGAAGCGGTAGAGCGCACTGCGCAGTCCGCTCGCGCCGGAGGGCCGCTGCTCGCGGGAGCCGGCGCTGGGGCCCGGGGGCTGTGCGGCGGGCGGCGGCGAGCCGCCGCTGGTCGCCCGTACGGAGGTGGCCACGAGGGCGTCCTTCCAGGTCGATGAGTGCGGTGGTGCGGTGGTGCGAAAGCGACGGCCCGTGGCCACCCGCGGTGGTGCGAAGGCGGCGACCCGTGGCCACCCGAGGGGAGGCGGCGGGTGGCGACGGGCCGTCGAGGGCCCCGCTACTTGTCGATCTTGTCGTCGACCAGCTTCTTGACGTTGTCCCAGGCCTTCGCCGGGTCGGTGCCGCGCTGCTCGATGTCGAGGATGCCGTTGTCGGTGAGGAAGGTCTTCACCTGGCCGTCCCAGCGGCTGATCGGGGCGGGCGTGATGCCGGCCGCGGCCTGCGAGTAGATCTTGCCGACCGGGGTGTCACCGAAGTACGGCAGCTTGGCGTCCTGGACCGCCGGCGAGCCGAGGGTGTCCTTGGAGGAGGGAATGTTGCCGTTCACGCCGAAGACCTTGGCGTGCTGCGCCGGCGCGGTCAGCCAGGCCGCCAACTCGGCCGCCTCCTTGGCGTGCTTGCCGGACTTCGGCACGGCGAGGAAGGAACCGCCCCAGTTCCCGGCGACGGGCGGTGCGGCGATGTCCCACTTCCCCTGGTTCTCGGGGCCCGCCTGCTCCTTGATGATGCCCGTCATCCAGCTCGGGCAGGCGACGGTGGCGAACTTCGCGTTCTTGAAGGCCGCGTTCCAGGTGCCCTTCTCGTCGAACTGGCGCAACTTCGCCGTCAGACCGCCCTGGGCGGCCGTCACGGCGGTGTCCCACGCCTTCTTCACGCCCGGGCTGTTCGCGTAGTCGAGCTCGCCCTTGGTGTTGGCGTACTGCACGGGTTCGCTGGCGACCACGGCGTTGAACAGGCCGCTCGCGGAGTCGTGGAACGCGGTTCCGGCCGGGGCGTTCTTCTTGTAGGTCTCGCCGGTCTGGATGAACTTCGCCCAGTCGCCGGCCCAGAGCTCGGCGACCTCGGTGCGCTCGGTCGGCAGCCCGGCCTTGGCGAAGAGGTCCTTGTTGTAGCAGATGGCCATGGGGCCGATGTCCGTGCCGAGCCCGATGACCTTGCCGTCAGCCGTCGTGGCCTGCTTGACCTTCCAGTCCAGGAACGCGCCGAGGTCGGCGCCGCCCGTGCTGCGCAGGTCGGTCCACTTGTCGGCCATCGCCGACCCGGTCGCCTCCGCGATGTAGCCGACCTCCAGAGCCTGGATGTCCGCGAGGCCGCTGTTGCGGGAGAGGCGCAGCTTGAGCGTGTCCCAGTACTTCTGACCGTCCGCGACGTTCGATTCCTCGATCTTGATGTTCGGGTGTGCCTTCTCGTACTCGGCGTAGAGCTTGGCCCCGGTGGTGTTGTCGTAGCCGAAGGAGCCGAAGGTCCCGATCCGCAGCGTGATCTGCTCCTTGCCCGCCTTGTCCGCCGTGCCCCCGTCTCCGGCGCCGTCGTCGCCGCAACCGGTGAGCAGGGCCGCACCGGCCGCGACGGCGACGGCTACGGAGATCGCCTTGATCGTGGTGCGGCGTCCGCGTCTGCTGCTGGAAGTGCGCATTGAACTCTCCTCGTCCCAGGTGGTGCTCGTTGTGCGCCGGGGGGTCCGGCGGGGTTGTTCGCGGCTCGGCGAGGTGCCCGCCCGGACCGATGTGAAGGCCGTTGTCGCCCCCTCGAATGGGAGCGCTCCCACGTCGTGCCGGAAGGTTGCTGCCTCGCAGGGGCGGGTGTCAAGAGGTGAACGCGGATTCATTACCGCGGAGTTGCTGGCACGCGTGCGGCCCCGCATCCCGGAACGGCCCGTCGTGTCGTGGACGTGATCGTGGCGCGGCGAGGGAATCGAGGTTAGTGTGGGAGCGCTCCCATATGCTGTGTCGGCGTAGCGTGTGCCGCAGCGACGGGCGGGGTCCATCATCGTGCCCGGTGTACCCGTTTCACCTGCTCAGCCGGCCGGGCCGGGGCCCCGCGCGGGGGGCGACGACACACGAGGGGAGTTCGGAAATCGTGAGCGGACGGCAGAACGACAGGCCCACCCTGGAAGAGGTCGCGGCCCTGGCCGGCGTCGGCCGGGGCACGGTCTCCCGGGTCATCAACGGCTCGCCCCGGGTGAGCGAGCAGGCCAGGCAGGCCGTCGCCCGCGCCATCGCCGAGCTGGGGTACGTACCCAACCAGGCGGCCAGGGCGCTGGCCGGCAGCCGGACGGACGCGGTCGCCCTGGTGATTCCGGAGACCGAGGCCAGGCTCTTCGCGGAGCCGTACTTCCTCGACCTGATCCGCGGGGTCAGCGCCGAACTGGCCGAATCCGACAAGCAACTGCTGCTCACCCTGGTCCGGACCGAGGCCGAGCGCCAGCGGTTCGAACACTACTCGGCCGCCCAGCGCGTCGACGGCGTGCTGTTGGCGTCCGTCCACGGTGACGACCCGCTGCCCGACCGGATCGCGAAGCTCGGGCTGCCGGTGGTCATGAACGGACGGCGTTCCGAGGCCGAGCCGGTCGACTACGTGGACTCCGACAACATCGGTGCGGGACGCGCGGCCGTCGCCCACCTCGTGGGCCGGGGCCGCAGTCGGATCGCGACCATCAGCGGCCCCCTCGACATGTACGTGGCCCGCGCGCGCCTCGGCGGCTACCGCGCGGGGCTCGCCGAGGCCGGGATCGCACCCGACGAGTCCCTCGTGGCGGTCGGGGACTTCACCGAGGAGGGCGGCCGGCGGGCGATGCGCGAGCTCCTGGAGCGCAGCCCCGGCCTGGACGCGGTCTTCGCCGCCTCCGACGTGATGGCGGCCGGCGCGCGCGGGGTGCTGCGCGAGGCCGGGCGGGAGGTCCCCGAGGACGTCGCCCTGGTCGGCGTGGACGATTCGATGGTGGCCCGGCTGATGGATCCGCCGCTGACGAGCGTGCGCCAGCCGATCGAGGAGATGGGACGCACGATGACCCGGCTGTTGCTCGACAAGATCACGGAAGGGTCCCGGGACCAGGGCGCCCCGGGACGGGGGAGGGGCGAGGGGCCGTCCCGGGTGCTCCCCACGGAACTGGTCGTGCGGGCTTCCTCCTGAGCGGTCCGGTACGCGGGCTCCCCAGGAGGGCGGCCGCCCACCGGACGAGCGGTCCGGAGGGGCGTCCCGAAGCCCGGAGCGGTGCGGAAACCGGTTTCCGCACCGCTCCGGGCTGCTCACCCGCGGTGGGTCACAGCGCCGGGTAGGCGTTCTTCATGAGCTCCTGGAACTGCGCCGAGAACCACTGGCCCGCGAGCGGCGAGTCCGGGAGGGCGCCCGACATGCTGTTGCCGTTGCGCACGTTGCCCGTGTACGTCGGGTCGCACATCCGGTCGAAGCCCTTGCCCTCGTTGTTCGGGATCTCCTTGCTCGCGCCGTCCGACTCGCCCGGCGGCTTCATCCACACGTAGGCGTCGATGCCCGCCGCCGGAGCGGCCTGCGGTCGTTCGCCGAGCCCGGCGCCCGACTGGTTGCACCAGTTGCCGAGGTGGATGCGCCGGTCGTAGCGGCCCCCGTTGACGTAGGTGTCCACGCTCGTCAGCGGTCCGGCCGCGGTCGGGCGGGCCGCGCCGCCCCAGCCGTTGCGGGAGGTGTCGATCAGCATGCCGATCTTCGAGTCGAAGCCGATGGAGGCCAGTTTGGTGCGCATGGCCTGGGCGTACGACAGCTCGTCGGTGTACCGGTTCCAGTCGACCCACTTCGACTGGCGCACGGAGGTGCCGCCCACTGAGTCGTCGATCGTGAAGTGGTCCTCCTTCAGGGCGCTGAAGTTGGCCGTGTTCACGATGAAGCCCTGCACGTCGGCGACCGTGGAGCCCTCGGCGGTGGCCGCCTGCTTGAGGATCTCGGCCGAGGCGCCGAAGTTGTCGTCCCAGCCGAGCCAGCCGTGGTGGCCGGCGTCCAGGTAGTTGTAGACGTTGGCGAGCGATCCCAGCTTGTTCAGCGCGTAGCCGACGCCCTTGACGTAATTGCCGTTGGCCTTCATCACGTCGCAGTTGGGCGTGGCCGTCGGGCGCCCGGAGACGTTGGTGACCAGGTTCGGCAGGGAGTCGAGCTCGACCGTGTTGACGATCCGCAGCCCCGCGTACTTGGGGTCGGCGAGGATGGCGGCGATCGGGTCGATGTACTGGGTCTTGTACTTGTCGATGTCGGTGGGGCCCAGTTCGCCGTTGGAGGAGAGCGCGGAGCAGTCCCGTCCGGGCAGATTGTAGATCACCAGCTGGACGACGAGCTCGCCGCTGCCCTTCTGCGCGAGCGCTGCGTCGAGGTGTGCGCGCAGGCCCATGCCGCCGTTCACGCCCGCGATGGCCGCGGTGCGGTCCAACCAGACGCCGGTGGGCTGGTTCGACACCTTGGTGCCGCCCGGTTCGGCGGCGGCCTTGGCGGACCACTCGGGGTTCACGTACACCTTGGCGCCGGCGTACGGGTTGTCGGCCTTGCCGCCGGTCGGAGGCGGTGTGGTCGGAGGTGTGGTGGGGGGTGTGGTGGGCGGAGTCGTGGGAGGTGTGGTCGGGTCGGTGGCGCCGTTGCAGGTGACGCCGTTGAGCGTGAAGGTCGCGGGGACGGCGTTCGTGCCGGTGTGCGAACCGTTGAAGCCGAAGGACGTCGAACCGCCCGTGGCCAGCGCCCCGTTGTAGGACAGGCTCTTGGCGGTCACGGCGGCCCCGGACTGGGTGATGGCGGCGTTCCAGCCCTGGGTGACCTGCTGCCCGTTCGCGTAGGACCACTGCACGTTCCAGGAGGCGACCGGGTCGCCGGTGTTGGTGATGATCACGTTGGCGCCGAAGCCGGTGTTCCACTGGTTCGTGATCTGGTACTCGACCTTGCAACCGGCGCTGGCGGCGCCGGCGTTGGCGGTGAACACGGTGGCGGTGGCGCCGGCGGCCGTGACGAGGCTGAGGGCCGCCAGCAGGGCGGTGCGGGGGATCGTGCGGCTCATGTCGTGGGGTGCCTTTCAGTTCTGGGTGCGCGGGCGGTCGCGCGGCCCGGTGCCGAATGCGGGTGGGGTGCGATCAGGGCTGTTCCGGAGGGGTGGTGCCGGGTGTTCTCGCCGTACCGCCCCGCGACCAGGGGTGACCCGGGCCGGGGGGTCGAGCCGATGAGCGGAGCCGCGACAGCCCGCCTCGATCGAGGGGCGTGTCGCAGGTGTGGACGGTCGGGCCGTGGCCGGATGACCGTCGGCGGGTGGGGAGTCGAGCCACTGGCGCGGGTCTTCGTGGGCGAGGCCGGGGATCAGCGGGAGATCGCGGACGCCGGTGGCGTGCGGGGCGTCCACCAGGTCCCGCGTGCCGGTGGCCTTCTGGCCGCCGCCCGGCAGGTAGCGCTGTCGCGCAAGGTCGGCGCCGTTCCGCCGAGCGGCTCCGACAGGTGCGGGGCCGTCGTATGCGAGAGCCCCGCACCTGTCGGAGCAAGGTCGCGCCGTGACGGCGTACCGAGTGTGGAAGCGCTCCCACTCGCTGGGCCCAGACCGTAGCGTCAACTGTCACCAAGTAAAAGGGGGGTTGAGTAAATTTCCCGCGGAACCCTTTCGACTCTTCACGTCCCTTGACGGCGCTGCATCCCGTCTGCACAGTGGGAGCGCTCCCACTCGTTCGGAGGTTGCGCGCACTCGTTCTTCCCCTTCCGTCTCCCCGAGCCGCGAGGAGAACCATCCGCATGTCCGTACACCCCCCTCCCGGACCATGCGTCCGACGCGGAATGCTGACCGCGTCGGCCGCGGCCCTCTCGCTGTCCCTCCCTCTCGGCCTCACGGCCGTCGGCGCCACCACCGCCGCGGCCGCCGGGGTCCAGTGCGGCGTCGACTACAAGACCAACGACTGGGGTTCGGGCTTCACCGCCGAGCTCACCCTCACCAACCGGTCCGCCACCCCACTCGACGGCTGGACCCTCACCTACGACCAGTCCGGCGACCAGCGGCTCACCAACGGCTGGAACGGCATCTGGAGCCAGTCCGGCAGAACGGTCCGCGTCGCGGCCCCGGACTGGAGCAGGACGGTCGCCGCGGGCGCGGCCGTCACCGCGGGCGCCCAGTTCACCTACAGCGGGACCAACGCCGCCCCCACCGCGTTCGCGGTCAACGGCACCTCGTGCACCGGCGCCCATCAGCCTCCGGTCGCCGTCCTGACCAGCCCCACCGCCGGCGCCGTCTACACCGGGGGCGACCCGGTACCGCTCGCCGCCACCGCGGCGGCGGCGGACGGAGCCACCGTCGGCAAGGTCGAGTTCTACAGCGGTACCACGCTCCTGGGTACGGACACCACGGCGCCCTTCACCTTCGCCGCCACCGGCCTCGCGGCCGGTTCCCACTCCCTCTACGCCAAGGCGTACGACGGCCTCGGCGCCTCCGCCGAGTCGCCCCCCGTCGGCATCACCGTCGCCGCCGGCCCCGCCCTCGTCGCCACCCCCGCGCAACTGCCCGTGCGCCGGGGGGAGTCGGGCACCTTCGATCTGTTGCTCTCCGCCCGGCCGGCCGCCGACGTCAAGGTGAGCGTGGCCCGCACCTCGGGCAACACCGACCTCACGGCGACGCCCGCCGAGCTGACCTTCACCCGGGGGAACTGGAGCGCCGCCCAGAAGGTGAGGGTCACCGCCGGGACCACCGGCAGCGGTTCCGCCGTCTTCACCGCGACCGCCCCCGGCCACGCCAAGGCCGAGACGAGGTGCGGCAACTGTTCGCGGTGATGCGCCGGTTGCGCGACCAGGGCGTGGCGATCCTCTTCGTCTCGCACTTCCTGGACCAGATCTACGAGATCTGCGACCGGATGACCATCCTGCGGGGCGGCAGACTGGAAGGCGAGTACGCGATCGGCGAGGTGAGCCAGGTCGAACTGGTCGCCCGCATGATCGGCGGCGAACTGGTGGGCCTGGAGGAGCTGTCGGACACCACCCGGCGCGAGCCCGCCGCCGAAGCCGGAACCACACCGTTCCTGCGCGCCGAGGGCCTGGGGCGCGCCGGCGCGATCGAGCCGTACGACCTCAGTATCCGGCCGGGTGAAGTCATCCGCCTGGCAGGGTTGTTGGGCTCCGGCCGTACCGAGGTGGCCCGGCTGCTGTTCGGCGCCGACCGCAGTACCCGGGGTTCGGTGCGGATCGAGGGCGCCGACGTCGCGCTGCGCACGCCGCGCGCCGCCATCGCGCACGGGATCGCCTTCTGTTCGGAGGATCGCAAGAACGAGGGTCTGGTCGCGGAGTTGACGGTGCGTGAGAACATCGTCCTCGCCCTGCAGGCGGCCCGCGGCTGGACGCGTCCGCTCTCCCGCTCCGAGCAGGACGAGATCGCGGTGCGCTGGATCCGGTCACTGGACATCCGCCCGGACGACCCCGAGGCGCTGGTGCGCCATCTCAGCGGCGGCAATCAGCAGAAGGTGCTGCTGGCCCGCTGGCTGATCACCGACCCCAAGCTGTTGATCCTCGACGAGCCGACCCGGGGCATCGACATCGGCGCCAAGGCCGAAATCCAGAAGTTGGTGGCCTCGTTGGCCCTGGACGGCATGTCGGTGCTGTTCATCTCGGCCGAGCTGGAGGAAGTGCTGCGGCTCAGTCACCGGGTGGGCGTGCTGCGGGACCGCCGACTGGTCGCCGAGCTGCCGAACGACGGATCGCTCACTCCCGAGCGCGTCATGGCGACGATCGCGAGCGGAGCCCGGTCATGACCAAGCACCGGCTCTTCTGGCCCGCCGCCGTGCTCGTGGCCCTGCTGCTGGCCGACGTGGCGTTCACCCCGGACTTCTTCGCGCTCCGGATCAAGGACGGGCACCTGTACGGGAGCCTGATCGACATCCTCCACTTCGGCGCTCCGCTGATCCTGGTGGCGCTGGGCATGACGCTCGTCATCGCGACCAGGGGAATCGACCTCTCGGTCGGCTCCACCGTCGCCATCGCGGGCGCGCTGGCCTGCCTGCACATCAGCGGGGCCGCCGATCCGGCGAGCCCGGCCACCGTGTTCGGCGCCGTCGCCATCGCCCTGGCGGTGGCCCTCGTCCTGGGAGCGGTCAACGGCGTGCTGGTGGCCGGGGTCGGCGTCCAGCCGATCATCGCCACCCTCATCCTGATGGTGGCCGGACGCGGAGTCGCCGAGCTGGTGACGGACGGGCAGATCATCACCGTCACCAGTGAGCCCTACAAGCTGATCGGCGGCGGATACTGGCTCACCATGCCGTTCGCGATCCTGCTCGCGGCCGCGGTCGTGGTGCTGACCTCGCTGCTGACCCGGCGCACGGCGCTGGGACTCCTGCTGGAGTCGGTCGGCGGCAACCCGGTCGCCAGCCGGCTGGTCGGCATCCGGGCGATGGGCCTGATCTGCCTGGTGTACGTCTTCAGCGCGCTGTGCGCCGCGGTCGCGGGCCTCATGATCAGCTCGAACGTCTCCAGCGCGGACGGCAACAACGCCGGGCTCTGGATCGAGCTGGACGCCATCCTCGCCGTGGTGGTCGGCGGCACCGCGCTGACCGGCGGGCGGTTCTCGCTCGGCGGGACGGTGATCGGGGCGCTCATCATCCAGACCCTGTCCACCACCGTCTACACGATAGGCATCCCGCCGGAGACCACCCTGGTCTTCAAGGCCGTCGTGGTGATCGCGGTCTGCCTGGTCCAGTCACCCGCCTTCCGGGCCAAGGCCGCACGCCGGCGGGCCGGGACCGGGCGCGACACGAGGCCGCGCCCGTCGGCGGCGGAGAACACGGAGGTGGGGGCATGAGCGCGAGCGTGGCGGCCCGTGGCCGCGGGTACATCCCGCTGCTGGTCACATCGGCCCTGCTGGTATCGATGTTCGGCGCGGGATCCGTCCGGTACGACGGCTTCTTCTCCGGGCAGGTGCTGCTCAATCTGCTCATCGACAACGCCTTCCTGTTGGTGGTCGCCATCGGGATGACCTTCGTGGTGCTGACGGGAGGGATCGACCTGTCGGTCGGCGCGATGGTGGCGCTGTCGACGATGATCTCCGCCTGGCTGGTGGAACAGCACGGCTGGCCGCCGCTGCTGGTCATCCCCCTGGTCCTGGTGGTGGGGACGGGGGGCGGACTCGTCATGGGGTGGGTGATCCACTCCTTCGAGATCCAGCCCTTCATCGTGACGCTCGCGGGCATGTTCCTGGCCCGTGGTCTCTGTTACACGATCAGCATCGACTCGATCTCCCTCACCGATCCGACCTACACGGCCTTCGCCCAGACCAGGATCCCGCTGCCCGGTGAGCTGTTCGTCTCGCCCAGCGCGCTGATCGCGGTGGGCGTACTGGCGATCGCCTTCGTGGTCCTGCACCACACGCGGCTGGGGCGGAACGTGTACGCGCTCGGCGGCAGTGAGCAGTCGGCCCGGCTGATGGGGCTCCCGGTCGGGCGGACCAAGATCGCCGTCTACGCCGTCAGCGGCTTCTGCTCGGCGCTGGGGGGAGTGCTGCTGACCTTCTACATGCTCTCCGGCTACGGGCTGCACGCGGTGGGCCTGGAGCTGGACGCGATCGCCGCCGTGGTGATCGGCGGGACGCTCCTGACCGGAGGCTCGGGGTACCTGCTCGGTACCGCGCTGGGGGTGCTCGTGCTGGGCCTGATCCAGACCGTCATCAGCTTCCAGGGCACGCTCAGCTCGTGGTGGACCAGGATCGTGGTCGGCGGCCTGCTGTTCGTCTTCATCCTGCTCCAGCGGCTGATCTCCGGTCGCCGCGAGGCCTGATCGCCGACGGGCGCACCCCTTGACAGGCCAATTGTTAACGCTAACAATCACGGCGGTACCCCGGCCGGCGCCCCTGTGCCCCTCGGGGCTCCGTACGAAGGATGTGAAGTGTCCGTGAACCCTCCCACCCAGACCATGGAGAGCCATGTCGTGGGTGTCGACTTCGGCACGCTCTCCGGCCGCGCCGTGGTGGTCCGCGTCCGCGACGGCGAGGAGGTCGGCTCGGCCGTCCACGTGTACCCGCACGGTGTCATCGAGCGTGAACTCCCCACCACCGGACGGCTCCTGCCGCCCGACTGGGCCCTTCAGCACCCCGAGGACTGGCGAGAGGTGCTGCGCACCGCCGTCCCCGCCGCAGTGGCCGCGAGCGGCGTGGACCCGGCCACCGTCATCGCTATCGCCACCGACTTCACCGCGTGCACCGTGCTGCCCGTGCGGGCCGACGGCACCCCGCTCGCCGAGACCGAACTGGGCGTGCGCCCGCACGCCTGGCCCAAGCTGTGGAAGCATCACGCCGCTCAGAGCCAGGCCGACCGGATCAACCGCCTCGCCCACCTGCGCGCCGAGAAGTGGATCTCCCGCTACGGCGGCAGGATCTCCGCCGAGTGGCAGTACGCCAAGGCGCTCCAGGTGCTGGAGGAGGACCCGGACACCTACGCCGCCACCGAGCGCTGGATCGAGGCCGCGGACTGGATCGTCTGGCAGCTCGCGGGCGTGGAGACCCGCAACACCTGCACGGCGGGGTACAAGGGCATCCACCAGGACGGTCAGTACCCCACCGAGGACTACCTCGCCGCCCTGCACCCCGACTTCGCCGACTTCGCGCGCACCCGGCTGGAGCATCCGCTGTCGCCGCTGGGCTCGCGGGCCGGCTCCCTCACCGCCGAGGCGGCCGCCTGGACCGGGCTGCCCGAGGGCATCGCCGTCGCCACCGGCAACGTCGACGCCCACGTCGCGGCCCCGGCTGCCCAGGCCGTCGAGAACGGGCAGCTCCTCGCCATCATGGGCACCTCCACCTGCCACGTCGTCAACGGCCCCGCCCTCGCCGACGTCCCCGGAATCTGCGGAGTCGTCGACGGCGGCATCGTGGAGGGCGCCTACGGCTACGAGGCCGGGCAGAGTGCGGTCGGCGACATCTTCGCCTGGTGGCTACGCCAAGGAGTGCCGACCCACTACCGCGCGGAGGCCGAAGCCACCGGCGAGGACCTGCACCAACTGCTGTCCCGCAAGATCGCCGACCAGCCCGTCGGCGGCCACGGCCTGGTCGCCCTCGACTGGATGAACGGCAACCGCTCCACCTTGGTGGACCACCACCTCTCCGGCGTCATCGTCGGCCTCACCCTCGCCACCCGCCCCGAGGAGATCTACCGCGCCCTGTTGGAGGCCACCGCCTTCGGCACCCGCACCATCATCGACGCCCTGGAGCGGGGCGGCGTGCCCGTCACCGAGTTCATCGTGACCGGCGGGCTGAAGCAGAACCCGCTGCTCATGCAGATCTACGCCGACGTGCTGCGCCGCCCCGTCTCCCTCGCCGAGTCCGCCCAGGGCCCGGCCCTCGGCTCCGCCATCCACGCCGCCGTCGCCGCCGGCGCGCACCCGGACGTGCGCACCGCGGCCGCCGCCATGGGTCGGGTGCGGCGCGGGGTCCACCAACCGGACACCGGGCGCGCGGACGCGTACGACCGCCTCTACGCCGAGTACCGCGCCCTGCACGACCACTTCGGTACGGGCCCCGACAAGCTCCTCCACCGCCTCCGTGCCCTGCGCAACGAGGCGCTCACCGCCCCGCGAACCGACCCCGAGGCCACCCCGGCCGTCCAGAAGAGCGAGGTCCGACCATGAGTTCCCCGATCGATCTGCTGCGCCGCCAGGTCAGCGACCTGCACCAGGAGCTGGTCCGCTACGACCTCGTCGTCTGGACGGCCGGCAACGTCTCCGCCCGCGTCCCCGGCGAGGACCTGCTGGTGATCAAGCCGAGCGGCGTCGCGTACGACGAGCTGACGCCTTGGAACATGATCCTCTGCGATCTGGACGGCCAGGTCGTCGAGGGCGAGCATTCCCCGTCCTCGGACACCGCCGCGCACGCCTACGTCTACCGCCACATGCCCGAGGTGGGCGCGGTGGTCCACACCCACTCGACGTACGCGAGCGCCTGGGCCGCCCGCGGCGAGGCGGTGCCCTGCGTACTGACCGCCATGGCCGACGAGTTCGGCGCCGAGATCCCCGTCGGCCCCTTCGCGCTGATCGGCGACGACTCCATCGGCCGGGGCATCGTCGAGACCCTACGGGGCCACCGCTCACCGGCCGTCCTGATGAAGAGCCACGGCGTCTTCACCATCGGCAAGGACGCCAGGGCCGCCGTCAAGGCCGCCGTGATGTGCGAGGACGTCGCCCGCACCGTCCACATCTCCCGCCAGCTCGGTGAACCCCTGCCGATAGCGCAGGACGACATCGACCGCCTCAACCACCGCTACCAGAACGTGTACGGCCAGCAGTGCGCTGCCCGCTAAGGAGACCCACGCCCCGATGAAGGCACAGAAGGCAATCCAGGGCCGCGAAATCTGGTTCCTGACCGGCAGCCAAGGGCTGTACGGCGACGACACCCTGCGTCAGGTCGCGGAGCAGTCCCGCCGGATCGCCGACGCGCTCGGCGACTGCGGCATCCCGGTCGACATCGTCTGGAAACCCGTCCTCACCGACGCCGGCGCGATCCGGCGGATCTGCCTGGACGCCAACGCGGACGACACCTGCGTCGGCCTCATCGCCTGGATGCACACCTTCTCCCCGGCGAAGATGTGGATCGAGGGCCTGGACGCGCTGCGCAAGCCGCTGCTCCACCTGCACACCCAGGCCGATGCTGCGCTGCCCTGGGCGTCGATCGACATGGACTTCATGAACCTGAACCAAGCGGCCCACGGCGACCGAGAGTTCGGCTACATCCAGTCCCGGCTCGGCGTCGCCCGCAAGACCGTCGCCGGGCACGTCGGCGACCCCTCGGTCGCGGCCCGGATCGCCGCCTGGGCCCGGGCCGCGAGCGGCCGATCCGAGCTGCGGAGCCTGAAGTTGGCGCGATTCGGCGACAACATGCGCGACGTCGCCGTGACCGAGGGCGACAAGGTCGAAGCCCAACTCCGGTTCGGCGTCTCGGTCAACACCTACGGCGTCAACGACCTGGTCGCGGCCGTCGACGCGGCCGCCGAAACCGATGTGAGCGCACTGGTGAAGGAGTACGAGGACACCTACCGCCTCGCGCCCGAACTCCGCGCGGACGGGGACCTGCACGACTCGCTGCGCTATGCCGCGCGGATCGAGCTCGGCCTGCGGGGCTTCCTGACGGAGGGCGGCTTCCACGCCTTCACCACCAACTTCGAGGACCTCGGAGGCCTTCGCCAGCTACCCGGCCTGGCCGTGCAGCGGCTGATGGCCGACGGCTACGGATTCGGCGGCGAGGGCGACTGGAAGACGTCCGTCCTGCTGCGCACGCTCAAGGTGATGGCCACCGGCCTGCCGGGCGGCACGTCCTTCATGGAGGACTACACCTACCACCTGGAGCCGGGACGGGAGCTGATCCTCGGCGCGCACATGCTGGAGGTCTGCCCGACCATCGCCTCGCACGTACCGTCCTGCGAGATCCACCCCTTGGGCATCGGCGGCCGCGAGGACCCGGTCCGGCTCGTCTTCGACGCCCGTACCGGGCCCGCCGTGGTGGTCGGACTGGCCGACATGGGCGACCGGTTCCGCCTCGTGGCCAATGAGATCGACGTGGTCGAGCCCCTCGAACCGCTGCCGAACCTCCCCGTCGCCCGCGCGGTCTGGCAGCCGCGCCCGAACCTGCGCACGTCGACCGAGGCGTGGCTGACCGCGGGCGCGCCCCACCACACCGTGCTGTCCAGCGCGATCGGGACGGAGGAGCTGGGTGACCTCGCCGACATCCTCGGCACCGAGCTGCTGGTCATCGACGCGGACACCACGATCCGCCAGTTCACGAAGGAGATCCGCTGGAACCAGGCGTACCACCGCCTGGCCCAGGGCTTCTGACGTCGACGGCGCGCGGGGCGTCGTCCCGGTCCCTCGCGGACCGGGGCGCCGCCCTTCGCCGTCTTCCCCGTCGCCCGCATCGGAGCGGCGAACGAACGACCTGAACGACCTGAACGCCCTACTGGACGCGGCCCGCCCGGAGCTGGAGTTCCTCCCCGCCGAATCCGGCGCTGAAGCCGGGGTCGTGCGAGACCGCGACGACGGTTCCCGGGTACTGGGCCAGGGCCTGTTCCAGCTCCTCGACCAGGGACGGCGCCACGTGGTTGGTGGGCTCGTCCAGGACCAGGAGGTCCACCGGCCGCGTCACCAACCGGGCCAGTGCCAGGCGCCGTTGCTGCCCCGCGGAGAGTGCGTCCACGGGCACGGCGAGATCGTCCTCGCGGAAGAGACCGAGGGCCAGCAGCTCCTCGGCGTACTCCTCGGCCGTGCCGGGTCGGCCGGCCCCGAAGGCGTCGAGCAGGGGGCGCCGGCCGGGCGCGGTGGGCAGTTCCTGCGGGAGGTAGCCGATGCGGTCCGGGAGCCGCACCGTCCCGGTGTCGGGCTCCAGGGCGCCGGCCAGTACGCGCAACAGGGTGCTCTTGCCCGCCCCGTTGGGGCCGGTCACCAGTACCCGCCCGCCCGGGGCGACCGTCAGCTCCTCGATGTGGAGCCGGTCCCCGACGGTGACACCGGCCAGGAGGGCGGGTTCGGCCCCGGGGCCCGCGGTCGTCAGGGCCGCGGTGAAGCGCAGCGGCTGCGGCGGGGCGGGTACGGGCGACTGCCGAAGGCTCCACAACTGCTGGCGGGCCGCGCGTACCTGGCCGCCGAGCTTGGCCTCGTGGGAACGGCGGTGCTTGCCGAAGCCCTCCCGCGGGTCCTTTCCGCTCACGGCCATGCGCCGGCCGGCGGAGGCGACCAGCCCTTCGGCCCGGGCCAGTTCGGTCGACCATTCCTGGTGGCGCTGCTCCCAGCGCGCCCGGGCGGCGGCTCTGGCGGTGCGGTAGCCGGACCAGCCGTCGCCGTACCGGGTGATCGAGCGGGTGTCGCGGTCGACCTCAAGGATCGTGGTGGTGACCCGCTCCAGGAAGCCGCGGTCGTGGGTGACGGCGACCAGGGTGCCGCGGTGGGCCCGCAGCTGCCCGGCCAACCAGTCCACGGCCTCGCGGTCGAGGTGGTTGGTCGGCTCGTCCAGCAGCAGCAGCTCCGGCTGCGCGGCCAGGACACAGGCCAGCGCCAGGCGGGAGCGCTCCCCGCCCGAGAGGGTGCCCAGGACCCGGTCGACGCCGATGTGCGCGAGGCCCAGCCCGTACATGGCGGCCTCGACGCGCGCGTCGGCCTCGTAGCCGCCGCGTTCCTCGAAGGCGGTGCTCAGCTCCCCGTACGCCGCCAGCGCCGCGGCGTCGGTCAGGTCCTGCTCGGCCGCGCGCATGCGCCGTTCCAGTGCGCGCAGGTCGGCGAGCGCGTCGTCGATGGCGTGCCGGACGGTGAGGGCGGGGTCCAGGTCGAGGCTCTGGGCCAGGTGGCCGGTGCCGCCGGGAAAGGCGACGGTGAGCTCGCCGGTGTCGGGGCGTTCGAGCCCGGCGAGCAGGCGCAGGAAGGTGGACTTGCCCGATCCGTTCTCTCCGATCACCCCCGCCCGTTCACCGGGGCGGACGGTGAGGGTGACCTGGTCCAGGACGGAGCGGTCACCGAAGCTCTTGGAGACGTCTTTCATCGCCAGTTGGGCGCGTGCGTGCATGATTCATTTCCCCGGGTGGGTGCGAACAGGGGGGGCGGCGGGAAACGCCGGGCCGCCGCAGCTCATCGGAGTGCGGTCGGCGCGGGCGTGGCGCCCTGAATCAGCGGAAGTCGTAGTGCGAACCCATGCTCCGACCATAACAAGACGAATCGGCTCGCAGCATCCGCAATTCGCGGGAGTCCGTGCGATCAGACGGTGAAGTCCCGTGGTGGGGCCGGTCCGGTGGCCGCCGCCATCGGGCCGGCGATCAGGCACGCGAGGAACAGGACGACGCCCCCGCGAGCGGGGCCACGACCAGCGGGTCGCCCCAGAGCTGTGACAACGTCTCGCTGCGGCCCGTCCACGCCCGGAGGGGGCCGTGGACCAGGCCGGCGATCGCGAAGGTACCGAGCAGGACGCACGGCGGGTCGAAGCGGCCGCCGGTGCGGTCCGGGCGATCGCTCGGCAGGACGCGCCTTGCGGCCAGGGCCGCCAGAGCGAGGAGCGTGGTGATGAGCGGGGTCGGCCAGGCCGCCCCCGTGGCCATGAGCAGCCCGAGAACCGGCCCGGCGACGCTGGTCGTCGCGTAGATCCCCAGGGCCGCGGTCCGCTCGCCCGGTTCGGGGAATCCGCTGATCACCAGGGCCAGTGCGGCCGAGGTCACCAGAGCGCCGAACCCCCCCTGCACGGCGCGCGCCAGGAGCAGCGGCCCGAAGGAGGGGTGGGCGATCAGGATGCCGGGCACACTGGCCACGGCGAATCCCTCCGCTCTCCGGTGACCTGCGTGAACTGGCTGTCCAAGCCCTCGACCGCGTGGTCACCGACCCATGCGAACTCATGGAGCTCTGGGGCGGGACCGACGCGTCCGGCGCATGGCGGGGCACCATCGTCCAGCTGCGGACCTCGCTCCTGGATCCTCATGCCGGGCCCGGGCGTCTCCGTGTGCCCGATCTCCGCGCCGTCGTACAGCGCGCTGATGCGGCGGATGCCGGCTCATAACGGCCGGCGCGCGCGCACGCTCCCGATCGGGAGCGTGCGCGCGCGCCGGTGCAGGAGCGGTCCACAACGGTCTTGGCCGCCGCGGCGGTTACCGCTGCAAGTCGCCGATCATCGACGCGAGCACCGCGTGCAGCTCCTCGCCCGGCTCCGGACGCAGCGCCGGCGCGAGGCGGTCCGCGCGGTAGTGCCAGCGGTGGTCGAGGTCGCGGTGCACCTCGTCGGTGAAGGCCACGGCGCTGTCGCTGCCGAGCAGCGCGATGAGCTCCGCCGTCAGGTCGGACCAGGCCACGTGCCCGCTCACCGCGTTGGCCACGCCGTGCACCGGTGCGTCCAGGCAGGAGGTGACCGCGCGCGCCAGGGCCGCGGCGTGCACCCAGGGCGCCCCGTACCAGGCGTGGCCGCCGGTACCGGGAGCGGGCAGCGTCACGGGGCCGCCCGCCAAGGCTGCCTGGTACAGCAACCCGGTCGCACCCCAACGGAGTTGGTCCCGGAGCCGGTCGTGGGCTCCCCAGACGATGGGCGAGCGGACGGCGCTGGCGCCGCCGCGTCCCCCGGTGCCCGCCGCGGCCAGCAGGATCCGCTCGCACGCGATCTTGGCCCGGCCGTACGCGCTCAGCTCCTCCCGCGACGGCGATTCCTCCGCGACGAGGGCCTTGGCGGGCTGCCCGTAGGCGTCCACGCTGCTGACGAAGACGAACGGGCCGCCGTTCCAGGCGTCGACCATGGCCTCCATGGCGGCCACGTCCACATCGGGACGGGTGAAGGTGCACGCCGCGTGGATCACGGCGTCCGCCCGCGCGACGGCGGCGCGCAGGCCGTCCAGGTCGCCGAGGTCGCCCTCGACCACCTCGACGCCGTCGCCGCTGACGAGGTGCGCGGACTCGGGGCGGGCCAGGGCCAGCACCGGCCGTCCCCGCGCCGCCAGTTCGCGCAGTACGAACGCCCCGACGCCGCCCGTGCCACCGGTCACCAGGACCGTGCCCTCGCGCACCCGGCGCGGTCGCGCGGTGGTGGAGGCCGTCGCGACGGCCGTGGCCCGGTCGGCCGCGCGCCCGTCGAGCAGGGCCGCGACGGCCCGCGGCGTGCGGGTCTGCATGATGTCCAGGCCGACCAGCGGCAGGGTGAGCGCGGACCGCAGGCGCTCGGCGAGTTGGACCGCGGCCAGGGAGTGCCCGCCGAGCGCGAAGAAGTCGTCGTCCGGAGCGGGCCGCCGACCGAGCAGGCCGGCGAACGCCTCGGTCACCGCTTCGAGGCGGGGGCTCTTCGGGGCCGCCGGGACCGGGGCCTTGGGCAGCCGGGTGGTGTCCACCGCCCCCTCGGTCGTTCGCGGCATCTCGTCGAGCAACATGACGGCGACCGGCACCAGTTCGGGTGCGAGGACGCCGCGCAGGTGGGCGCGCAGCTGTACGGGCGAAGGCCCGCCGGTGCGGTTCAGTACGGCATAGGCGAGCACGGGACCGCCCGCCGGGGCCGCCACGTACGCGTCGGCCACGTCGGGGTGGGCCGCGAGGCGGGCCTGCGCCGGGTGACCGGTCGCCCGGGTCCGGGCGGGCCGACCGGGCAGCGCCGAGAGCCGCAGCGCGGGGTCCGCGGCCACCGCGGTCAGCAGCGCGGCGAAGGACGTGTCGAGCTCCGCGCCGGCCTCCTCGTCGAGGGCGGCCCGGCCGTACTGGACCAGGCTCCGCGGAGCCTGCGCGTCGAGCAGGCCGAAGGTCAGGTCGAACTTCGCCTCGGCGACGCCGACGTCGACGGCGCGCGCCCGCAGCCCCGGCAGCCGCAGCGCCGTCTGTTCGCCGACGAGGTCCCAGCTGACCCGGACCAGGGAGGACCCGTCCGCGCCGCGGGCCGCCGCCCCGAGCTGCTCCAGCACCAGGTCGAAGGGCACGTCGCGGTGCTGTTGGGCCTCCAGGAGCGCATCGCGCACGCGCTCGACGAGGGTGGCGAACTCGGGGTCCCCGGACAGGTCGACGCGGATCGGCAGGGTGTTGACGCACAGGCCCACCAGGCCGCGCATCGCCTGGCCCTCGCGGTGGGTGGCGGCGCAGCCGATGACGAGGTCCAGCTCGCCGGTGAGGCGGTGCAGCGCGGCGAACGCGGCGGCCAGGCCGACGGTGAAGACCGTGGCCCGGCGCTCCCGGCCGAGCTCGCGCAGGGCCGTGAGGACCTGCGCGTCGATCGCGGTCGCTCCGGTGGCCGCCGGGCGTTCGCCCGCGTCGGCCGGCGCCGTGACGGGCCGGGGGAGCGCCGGCGGGGTGGCTCCGGTCAGCCGGCGGGTCCAGTGGGCGAGGCCGTCCGACGCACCGGCCGCGGCGGAGTGCTCGCGGCGGGCGAAGTCCGCGTACTGCGGCGGCGCGGGCAGCGCGGGGGCGGAGCCGTCCGTCGCGGCGCCGTACAGCACGCCCAGCTCCTCCGCCACGGTCTGCAACGAGGCGCCGTCGATGGCGATGTGATGGAACGTCACCAGAACGGTGTGGTCCTCGGGGCCGTGCCGCAGGACGAGCGCGCGCGGCACCGTGCTGGCGGCCAGGTCGAACGGGCGGCGGGCCTCCTCGGTCAGCACGGCGTCGCCGTCGTCCGGGCACTCGACCACGTCCACCGCGACGGCGGCGGGCGCGGGCAGTGCCACCTGGTGGGGCTCCTCGCCCTTGCGGCCGTACCGGGTGCGCAGGATCTCGTGCCGGCCCACCAGTGCGGTGAGCGCGGCGCCCAGGGCGTCCAGGTCGAGCGGCCCGTGGAGTCGGGTCGCGAACGGCACGCTGTACTGGGCGCCGCCCTGCCCGAGCCGGTCCATCAGCCACATGCGGCGCTGGGCGCGGGTCAGCGGGGCGGGCCCGGTCGGACGGTCGGACCGCGGCGGCGGGACCGCGGCGCGGTCGGCGGCGCGGGCGCGGGCCCTGCGCAACAGCTCTTCCTGCAGGGCGGCGTTGGTGTCAGTGGCCATCGGTGTCCTCGGGCGCTTCGGGGTGCAGATCGGTGTGGGCGGCGAGCAGGGCGCCCTCGACCAGGGCGGCGTGTCCGGCCACCGTGGGGGCGGCGAAGAAGTCGGCGAGCGACAGCTCGACACCGAGCTCCTCGCGCAGGTCCTCGGCGACGACGAGGGCGAGCAGCGAATGGCCGCCCAGCCCGATGAAGTCGGCGTCGGGGCGCGTGACCTCGTGTTCGAGGTGGCGGCCCCACACGTCGGCGACGGCCTGCTGGAGCGGGGTCAGGGGCTCGGCCGCGCCGCCGTCCTCGGCGGCCGGCGCGAGATCCGCCAGGGCGTGCCGGTCGACCTTGCCCGAGGTGGTGAGCGGCAGCCGCTCGACGACGGTCAGCTCGTCCGGAACCATGTGCGCGGGCAGGAACGCGGTGAGCCGGGCGAGCAGCGCCTCGGCCCGCGGCACGGGCCCGGGGGCGGCCACCACGAAGGCGACCAGGCGCGCGTCGTCGGCGGTGGGGCGGCGCACGGTCACCGCCGCGTCGTCCACGTCCCACTGCTCGCGCAGCACGTGCTCGACCTCGCCCGGTTCGATCCGGAAGCCGCGCACCTTGACCTGGTCGTCGGCGCGGCCGTGGAAGGCGAGGACGCCGTCCGGACCGGCGGAGGCCAGGTCGCCGGTGCGGTAGAGACGGCCGAACCGCGGGTGCTCCACGAAGCGTTCGGCGGTCAGCTCGGGCCGCCGGGTGTACCCGAGGGCCAACCGGCTGCCGCCGATCCACAGTTCGCCGCGGGTCCCCTCGGCGACCGGCAGGTGCGCCTCGTCGAGGACGTGGGCCGTGGCGCCGGCCAGGGGGCGTCCGATGGGCACGGGCCCGTCGCAGTCGGCGTCGCTGACGCGGTGGGCGGTGGCGAAGGTGGTCGTCTCGGTCGGGCCGTAGCCGTTGACGAGCTCGATCCAGGGGAAGGCGCGCAGCACGGCCCGGGCGTGCTGCGCGGCCATCGCCTCGCCGCCGACGACCACCGTGCGCAGCAGCGAGAAGACGCGGGAGCGGCGGACGGCGAGCTGGTGGAACAGGGCCGTGGTGAGGAAGGCGACGGTGACGCCGTGCCGCTCCATCTCCTTGGCCAGGTCCTCGAAAGAGGGCCGGGCGGTCGTGCACACCACGACGGCGGCGCCGTTGGCGAGCGCCGACCACACCTCGAAGGTGGAGCCGTCGAAGGTGGCCGGGGAGTGCAGCAGCACCCGGTCGCGCGGGGTGACGCTCACGTAGTCCGGGTCGGTGACGAGCTCGGCGATGGCGCCGTGTCGGATCGCGACGCCCTTGGGGCGGCCGGTGGATCCGGAGGTGAACATGACGAAGGCGGTGTCGTCCCCACCGGGGCCCTCGCCGCCCCACTCCGGGCCGGTGAGGAACTCGTCGTCGGGCAGGGCGAGGACCGCGCCGGCCGGTCCGGCCGCCTCCAGCAGCTTGCCGTCGCCGACGGTCAAGGTGGCGCCGGAGTCTTCGAGCATGGCCGCGGTACGGAGCGGGGGGTGCGCCGGGTCGAGGGGGACGCAGGAGGCGCCGGCCCACCACAGGGCGAGCTGGGCGACGACGGTCCGGGCCGAGCGCGGCATGAGGAGCGCCACGGAGTCGCCGGGCCGTACGCCGCGGTCGCGGAGGTGGGTGGCGAGCCGGCGGGCCGCGGAGGCGAGCTGCGCATAGGTCAGGGTGGTGTCGCCGTCCGCGACCGCGAGGGCGTTCGGGGTGTTCGCCGCGTGCCGTGCCACCAGGGCGGGCAGGCCGGTCCGTGTCACGCTCACTTCGTCTTCTTCCGGTCGGTCGGGGAGGGGCCGCGAGGTCGTCACGTCAGGACCCCGGGGTCTGGGCGGTGGTGCGCCGCCGGTCGATCACGGCGGCGATCGCGCGCAGGTCGCTCTGGCGCAACAACTCGGGTGCGCGCAGGTGCACCCGGGTCTCCCGCTCCAGTACTTCGAGGAGCCGGGCCACGAGGATGGAGGTGCCTCCGGCGTCGCTGAAGTTGTCGTCCAGGGTGATGTCGGGGCGGCCGATCAGGTCGCGGACCGTGGTGAGCACGAGCAGTTCGTCGGCGCTCGCGTCCTCGGGCAGGGCGGCCCCGGTGGCGGCGTGCGCCCGCGCCTCCTCGGCCTGCTCGCGCAGGACGGCCCGGTCCACCTTGCCGTTGGCGTCCAGCGGGAAGGCGTCCACGACCCGTACCGCCGAGGGCACCGCCTGCTCGGGCAGCCAGGCCCGTACGGCGGCGAGGAGCTCGTCGGGGGAGGGCGCGGCCCCGGCGGCGGGCAGGACGTGCGCCACGAGGCGGGTCCGCCCGTCGGCGTCGCGCGGCGCCGTGACCACGGCGCTGCGGACGGCCGGGTCCTGCTCGAAGGCGGCCTCGACCTCGGCGGGTTCGATCCGTACGCCGCTGATCTTGACCTGGTCGTCCAGCCGGCCGAGGAACTCGATGCTGCCGTCGGCCGCCATGCGCACGCGGTCGCCGGTGCGGTACATCCGGTCCAGCTCGGCCAGTGCGGCGGGCGGGGCGGTGAAGCGGCGCGCGGTCAGTTCCGGGTCGAGGTAGCCGAGGGCGAGGCACGAGCCGCCGACGCGCAGCTCGCCGTCCTCGCCGCGCGCGAGGACGGCGCCGTCCGCGTCGGTGACGGCGACGCTCACGCCCGCGATCGGGGTGCCGATGGGCGGTGCGGCGTCGCTGTGGACGTCCGGGTCGTCCGCGCGCATCGCGTGGGTGGTGGTGACCACGGTCGCCTCGGCGGGGCCGTAGGCGTTGTGGACGGTGGCGGTCACGTCCGGGCCGGGGCGCCGGCGCATCCGGTCGCCGCCGACCACGAGGTGACGGACCGACAGGTCCTGCGGCCACGGCCGGTCCAGGAGCGGCTCGATCATGGGGGTCGCCGCGACGGTGACCGTGACCCCGGCCTCCCGCCACCAGTCGGTGAGGGCGGCCGGGTCCCAGCGGACCTCGTCGGGAGCGGGTACGAGCGCGGCGCCCGAGGTGAGGCCGCCCCACAGCTCCATCAGGTGCGGGTCGAAGGCGACGCCGATGAGCAGGGACTGGCGGTCGCCCGGGGCGAGCCCGGTCTCCGCCCGGTACCAGTCGAGGAGCGCGGCCAGGGCCGGGTCGGCTACCGCGACGGCCTTGGGGCGACCGGTGGAGCCGGAGGTGAGCACGGCGTACAGGGTCCCGGGCGCAGCGGTACGGGCGCCGGGCGCGACCGGCGCGAAGGCGGCCACGACCGAGGCGGCGGCGTTCGCCCCCGCTCCGGAGAGCGGCAACTCCATCAGCTCGACGTCCTCCTGACGCTTCGGCAGCACCGCCGGGTCGCCGATCAGGCAGACGACCCCGAGGTCCTCGGTGACCGCGTTGATGCGGCGTTCCCCGGGCCGCGGGCCGAGCGGCAGGTACACCGCGCCGATCCGGGCCAGCGCGACCGCCGTCACCACCAGGGCCGCCGAGCGGTCCAGGCAGACCCCGACGAGGTCGCCCGGGCGGACCCGGTCGGCCAGCGTCGCGGCGAGCGCGTCGGCGGCCGCGTCGAGCTGGGCATAGGTCAAGCGGTGCTCACCGTCGAGCACGGCGGGGGACTCGGGGGCGCTGCGCACCCACTCCTCGTAACGCGCCAGGACTCCGGGCGCGCCGGGTGCGGCGGCCGGGGCGCCGTGCGCGATGCTCGGCGCGGCGTGCGCGATGCTCGGCGCGGCGCCCGTGGGGTCGACGTCCGGTCGGGTGATCGGTGCGGCGGTCATCGTGACTCCTTCGGCGCCGTGAGGGCGGGGGCGGCGGACCGCGCGAGGGCGCGGGCCTGGTCGCTGAGGACCGGGTGCTGGAAGAGCAGGCGCAGCGAGGGACGCTCGCCCAGGTGCGGCTCCAGCCAGGCCGCCAGCTGCGCGGCGAGCAGGGAGTGCCCGCCGATGTTGAAGAAGTGCGAGCCCTCCTCGAAGCGGTCGTGCCCGAGCGTCGCGCGCCAGCCCCGCGCGAGCAGGACGACGGTCGGGTCGTCCGACAGCGTGGGATCGGACAGCAGCGCGGCCTCCTCGACCGGTGCGGCCGGGGCCAGTTCGGCGACCATGCGGGCCAGGGCGGTACGGTCGGGCTTGCCTCCGGCCAGCGTCGGCATGGCGTCGAGGAGCACCCAGCGGGCGGGCACCAGGGCGCCGGGGAGGCGGGTGCTCAGCTCGGAGTGCAGCGCCTGCTCGTCCCACGCCCCGCTCTCGTCGGCGCGCTCGCGGAAGGCGACCAGGCGGGGGCCGCCGTCGGCGCCCTTGTCGAGGACGACGGCGCAGGACCGACCGCCGAGCGCGGCGGACGCGGCGGCCTCGACCTCTTCGAGCTCGATGCGGTAGCCGCGCAGCTTGATCTGGTTGTCGCGGCGGCCCAGGAAGCGCAGCAGCCCGTCCTCGCCGCGGTAGCCGAGGTCACCGGTGAGGTAGACGCGCTCGCCGCCGAGGGCCGGGACGGTGACGAAGCGGGCGTCGGTGACCTGCGGGTTGCCGACGTAGCCCTCGGCCAATCCGGCGCCGGCGATGGCGAGTTCGCCGACCGCTCCGGTGGGCAGCGGGCGCAGTCCCTCGTCCAGGACGTGGACCCGTTCGCCGGGCAGTTCGCCGCCGAGCGGGATCTCGGCGCCCTCGATCAGGCCGTCGCGGGTGATCTCGTGCACCGTGGAGCTGATCGCGGCCTCGGTCACGCCGTAGACGTTGAGCACGGAGAACGGGGCGGCCGCTTCGGTGGCGGCGAAGAAGTCGCGCATCACGTCGGAGGGGATGCGCTCGCCGCCGAGCACGATCAGCCGCGGAGCCCAGCGGCGCTTCGTCAGGACGGGGAGGAACTCCTCGCGGGTGGCGAGGAAGTAGCTGGTGGGCAGGTTGGCCACGGTGACGCGCGCGGCGGCCAACAGCTGCGCCAGCTCGCCGCCGGTCGGCACGTCCTGCTCGGGCACCACCAGGCAGGCGCCCGCGTACAGCGAGGGCAGCACCTCTTCGAGGGCGACGTCGAAGGACGGCTGGGCGAAGAGGAGCACCCGGTCGCCGTGCCCGAGGTCGAACCGTTCGGCGGCGCCGGTCAGGTGGTTGACCAGGGCGTCGCGCCCGACGGCCACCGCCTTGGGTATGCCGGTCGAGCCGGAGGTGTGGATGATGTAAGCGGCCTTCGGCACGAGGTCGCAGGCGCGGGCGGTGGGCAGGACCTCGGCGCCGACGGCGGCGCTCGGCAGGTCCTGCGGAACGCGGACCGGGCTCGCCTCGGAGGTGAGGACGAGGGCGGGGGACAGCCGGCCGAGCAGCAGCTCCAGGCGTGCGGCCGGGTCGGACGGGGACAGCGGGCAGTACACCGCGCCGGTCCGCAGACAGGCGAGGAGCGTGACCACCGAGTCCACGCCGCGCGGCAGCACCGCGGCGACCGGCGCTCCCGCGCGCACTCCCGCGGCCAGCATCCGCTCGGCGAGCGAGGAGACCCGCGCGTCCAGGTCGCCGTAGGTGAGACGGCGGGCCCCGATCAAGAAGGCGGGCAACGACGGGTCCTGGCCGGCGGCCGGGTCGAGCGGGTCGCGGTCCGGCGCGGCGGCGACGGCGGGGAGCGCCTCCAGGGACGCGGTCGACGGGGCGAGCGAGCCGAGCTCGGTGGCCGGCGCGTCGAGGTAGGCGCGCAACAGGTCGAGGAAGCGCTCGGCCAGGAGCTCCGCCACGGCCTCGCCGAAGAGGTCGACGTCGTAGTCCCAGACGAGGGTCATGCCGGCCGCACCGTGCCGCAGGCTCACCCCGCGACGGTCGTCGGGGAGCAGCACCACGTCGAGGTCGAAGCGGGTGGTGCCGGTGTTGAACCCCTCGAACAGGCTGATCTCCAGGCCCGGCACGTCCAGTTCGGGCAGCGGTGCGTCGTGCGCGCTGAACATGACGTCGAAGAGCGGGTTGTCCGCGCCGGAGGTGTGCAGGCCGAGCGCCCGGGTCAACTCCTGGACGGGCACCTCCTGGTGGGGCAGGGCGCGGATGAGGGTGTCGGTCACCTCGTCCATGGCGTCCTCGGCCGGGGCGGACGCGTCCAGGGACAGGCGCAGCGGGATGGTGTTGACGAACATGCCGACGGCGTCCTCGAAGCCGCGCGGCCGGTTGCCCACGGCGGTGCCCACCACCATCTGGCTGCGACCGCTGTGGCGCCGCAGCAGTTCCGCGAAGAGCCCGAGCAGGGTGGCGAAGGGGGTCAGCCCGCGCTCCCGGGTGTGGGCCCGCAGCCGCTCGGCGAGGTCCGCGCCGATCGACTGGCGCAGCTGGCCGCCGTGGTGGCGGCGCCGGGCACCGGGCCGGGCGAGACCGGGCAGCGGCATGTCGTACGAGGCGTCGCGCAGCGTCTCGGACCAGTACGCCAGGCTCGCCTCCAGGGCGTCGGCGCGTACGTCCCCGGCGCGGGCGCGCACGTGGTCGGCGTACGAGCTGGGGGTGCCCAACTCGATCTCCTCGCCCAGCACCTGGGCGCGGTAGACGCTGAACACGTCGCGCAGCAGGATCGCGAAGGAGTGCCCGTCGTGGATCAGGTGGTGTTCCACGTGGATGAGCCGGTGCTGGTCCTCGGCGAGCTTGACGAGGGTCCAGCGCAGCAGCGGGGCCTCGAAGGTGTCGAGGGGGGTCTCCGCCTCGGTGCGCAGCAGCCGCGCGAACGCGGCCGCCGGGTCGGCCTCGCCGGAGAGGTCCACGGTGCGCAGCCGCGTCGCGCAGTCGTCGACCACCCGCTGACCCGGCATCGCACCGGCCACGGCCACGAGTTCGAGCCGCAGGCCGGGGTGGCGGGCGAGGGTGGCGGCGAGGCCGCTGCGCAGCGCGTCGACGTCTAGGGTGCCCCACAGGTCCAGGGAGGCGGTGAAGTTGTAGGCGCGGCTGCCCGGCTGCACTTCTTCGTGCAGCCAGACGATCTCCTGCGAGGAGGAGAGGGGGAGCATGGCGATCCCTTGGGTTGTCGGGTCGGATGGGCGCGGGCGCACGGTGGCGCGCCAGCGCGGCGGGGCGCCGACCGCTCCGCGGGTCGCGCGGCGCGGTCGGATGTCGGAGTTCGGGGGGGGGGGGGGCCCCCACAAAACCCCCAAGGCACCCCCCGCCACCCCCACCCA
>NZ_JBIWAJ010000003.1:174664-405184 GCF_044759975.1 Streptomyces sp. NPDC098789 | reverse complement strand
CCGGGCCCCGCCCCCCCCCGGCGGGCGCCCGGCCGCGGCGGGGGCCGCCCGGGGGGGGGGGGGCGCCCCTGACTAACGGGCGAGGGCTGCGGCGGGCAGCGCGTCGCACAGGGCCGCGAAGGCCTCCTCGGCGGCGCCGTCGGCGAGGACCGTGCGGTCCCACACCATGCGGAGGTGGAGTTCGGGTCCCTGGGTGGCGGACACCGCGAACGGGGCGCGGACCTGCCGGCCGCCGATGTGCACCTCGCGGCCGGTGGCGCTGCCGAGCCGGAGCGGGGTCCGGTTGCGGGCGTCGTCCACGGTGAGCAGGCCGTCCAGCCGGCCGGACCAGGCGGAGCCGGCGGCGCGGGCCGCGCGCACCACCTCGTCGAAGGGGGTGTCGGCCCGGTCCAGGTCGTCCCACCAGTCGGTGGCGGTGACCTCCGGCGAGGCGCCGCCGCGGGTGTCGGCCGGGAAGACCACGGTGTTGAGGAAGCAGCCGATGACCTCGGCCGCGCCGGCCGGGCGGCCGCCCCACGGGTAGCCGAGGGGCGGGACCGGCCCCGTGCCGTACAGCGCGGTGGCCGCGGCCCGGCAGGCGTCGAGCAGGGCCGGGAAGGGCATCCCGCCGGCCGGGGAGGCGAGCCTGCGCTCGGCGGAGCCGCTGGGGAGCCCGGCGGACACGGGGCGGGTGCCGGGCAGCGGGGCCCGCTCGTGCGCCGTGCGCAGCCGTTCGCCCCAGTACGCCAGGGCGCGGGGGGAGGCGGCGCGGTCCTCGGCGTCGAGCTGGCGCAGGACGGCGTCCTTGTACCGCGCCAGCGCGTCGGCGGCCTCGGCGGGCGGTACGTCGGCGGCGCCGCGACGGTCGCGGTAGGCGTCGGAGAGCTCCTCGACGATGCGGGCGAGGGACTGACCGTCGCAGGCGGTGTGGTCCAGGACGACGGCGAGGACCTCCTCGGCCGCGCCCTCGTGGTCAGTGGCGCGGCCAGCGGCGCGGTCGGCGGTGTGGGCGAGGAACAGTCGTAGCGGTGGGCCCTGCGGGTCCCAGCCCGCCAGTGTCCGCCGCAGCGCGTCCTCGGCGCTCTCGCCGGGCGCGACGTCCACGTGGTCCAGCGGTACGCCGGCCGGCTCCGGCCGCAGTACGGGCGTCGCGCGCACGACGCACGGCCGGGAGCGCAGGACGGGGTGGCGGGCGGCCAGGTGGTCGGCGGCGGCGCGCAGCCGCGCCGGATCGACGGTGCCGCGCGGGAAGGCGAAGAACATCGGCACGATGTCCGCGCGGCCGGCGGGATCCAGGGAGCGGAAGAGCAGGAAGCGTCGCTGGGCCCCGGTGGCGGGCAGGAACGCTGCCGCCGGGTCACCCGCGCCGAGGCGCTGGTAACGGGCCAGATACTGGGCCGTGATGCTGGGGAGCACGTGATCCTCTCTCGGGAAGAAGCGGGTCAGCGGACGGGGGTGGTCGCGTCGTGGCCGGGCGCCGCGTCCTGCCGCTCGTCGTCATCGGGGTGGGCGACCTCGGGGAGTTCGCGCATCCGCCGCAGCGGGGAGAGCAGCAGCGGAACGGGCACGAGGAGGAAGCCGACGGCGCAGATCCACAGCGCGGCGCGGGCCCCGGACGCCTCGGCGACGGCGCCGCCCACGAGCGCACCGAGCGGCAGCGTGCCCCACATGAGGAAGCGCAGCGTGGCGTTCATCCGGCCCAACAGGCGCGGGGGACACAACGTTTGACGGAAACTCACCTGTGCGACGTTGTAGACCACGGCGCCGAAGAAGACCGCACCGGAGGCGACCGCGAAGAGCGCGGCGGCCGCGCCCTTGCCGGACAGCGGCCAGAGCAGCGCGAACGGCCCGGTGACCAGGCAGGACAGCCAGATGATGCGGGCCTGGCCGAAGCGGCGGGCGAGGCGGCCCGCGCACAGGGCGCCGGCGAGTCCGCCGACGGCCGAGGCCGAGAGCATCCCGCCGATCGCGGCGGGCGCCAGATCGAGCACCCGTACCAGGAAGACGGTCTGAGTCGCCATCAGCATGGCCGTGAAGAAGTTCCCGAGGCCGGTCGCCACCGCGATGATGCGCAGCAAGGGGTGGCCGAGAACGAAGCGCAGTCCTTCGCCCACCTCCTTGCGCAGCGATGCGCCGGGGACCGGTTCGGGCTTGCTCTCGGGGCGCCGGATGGCCAGAAGGAACAGGGCGGAGACGGCGTAGCCGATGGCGTCGGCCACGATGGCCAGGTGCGCCCCGACGAGCTGGACGAGCCCGCCGCCGAGCCCGGGCCCGGCCACCTGTGCCGAGGAACGCACCGTCTCCAGGGCCCCGTTGCCCGCCACCAGGTGCTCCCGCGGCAGCAGCTCGGGCAGGTAGCTCTGGTGGGCCACGTCGAAGAAGACGGTGGCGACGCCCACGACCAGGGCGACGACGTACAGCTGGGCCATGGTCAAGGCGTCCGCCACCGCGGCGAGCGGCACGCTGGCCATGGCCAGGGCGCGCACGACATCGGCGCGGATCATCAAGGAGAGCTTGCGCATCCGGTCGACCCAGGCCCCCGCGGGCAGCCCGATCAGGAGGAACGCGGCGGTCTCGGCCGCGGTGAGCAGTCCCACTTGTAAGGCGGGTGCCTTGAGTTCGAGCACGGCCACCAAGGGCAGGGCGACCAGCGTGACCTGGGCACCGACCTGCCCGGCCGCGGCTCCGGCTAACAGGAAGCGGAAATCGCGCATACGGAACAGACCGCCGGAAGCGGCCTGGGGCGAGGGGGACATATGCCAGACCATGACCGCAGGGCGATCAGGAGTCAAAACAAACAGGACACTTTCGGTCGTTCTTGTGCCATCACGGGAGCGGATCAAGAGAATCAGCGGCCAAGTGAGGGCAACGACCTCATGAATTGCAGGTCGAGAAGCCTGCTGGTGGAGGATTTGCGGCGGCGTGTGGGGGGTGTGTGGGGGTGTACCCGGGGGTCGCGGGTTCCTGGAGCCCCATGGATGCACTTATGTCCGATACTCACCGTCCCCACATGTTTAGAAGCAACCCCGAGCGCGCTGGGGCGTCGAGGGGCCGGCCCCCTCGCGCCACCGGCGGCCGGCGGTCAGCGTCCCAGTCGGGTGAGCTGGCCGTTCAGCTCCGCCATGAACCGCACCACGACGTGCAGTTCCTCGCTGCTGAAGGGGCTCCGGGCGGCGTCGGTGGCCCGGGCCAGCGGGCGGAAATACGCGCGCGCGGCGTCCCGGCCCGATTCGGCGTAGTGGAGGTGGACCACGCGCCGGTCGTCGGCCGCCCGGACCCGGCGGAGGTGGCCCGCCTTCTCCAGCCGGTCGAGGCAGGCCGTCACCGCTCCCGTGGTCAGGTCCATCCGCTGGGCGAGGCGGCCGGGGGTCATGGGGCCGCCGTCCTCGTCGTACTCCGCGTCGAGTACGGCGACGAGCGCCTGCACGTCGGTCAGGTGCAGGCCCTGCCTACGGGCGAACTCCTGGGCGAGTCGGTTGAGCTCCGCGTTCATCGTGCGCAGCAACACGGCGAAGGACTGCAACCCGATCGGGTCGTCGGGCGGAAGTACGGGTGGGGTGCTGTCGGCGCTACGCATGGCACCAGCATATGATCTCTCAACAATTGAGATACTTTATCGTTGAGTGACTGTTCAACAAGGGGAGAGAACACGATGACGCGCACACCGCGCTGGGCCCGCTGGCTGGTGCCCGTGGTGCTGCTGGTGATCTGGTTGGGCATCGGCGGGACGCTGGGTCCGTACGCCGGCAAGCTCGGCGAGGTCGCCACCAACGACCAGGCCGCCTTCCTGCCGCGGAACGCCGAGTCCACCAAGGTCATCGAGGCCCGCAAGGCCTTCGAGCGCTCGGGGTCGGTGCCCGCGATCGTCGTCTGGCAGCCGTCCGCGCCGGGCCCGGTCAGCGACGTCCAGCAGCAGGAGGCGACCCGGGCCGTCGCCGCCCTGGCCGGCCGGGAGGGCATCACCGCGGCGCCGTCACCGGCCCTGCGCTCCGAGGACGGCCGGGCCCTCCAGGCCGTCGTGCCCCTGGCCACCGACCTCGGCGACGCGCTGCCGGCTGCCTTGGACCGGATCCGTACGGCGGCCGCGGCGGTGCCGGGGCTCACCGTGCAGATCGCGGGGCCGGCGGCCACCCAGGCGGACCTCAAGGACGCCTTCGCCGGCATCGACGGGATCCTGCTGGGCGTGGCGCTCGGCGCGGTCCTGTTGATCCTGCTGCTGGTCTACCGCAGCCTCCTGCTGCCCCTCGTGATCATCAGCAGCGCCGTCTTCGCCCTCGGGCTGGCCTGCGCGATCGTCTACGCCCTGGCGGACCGGGGCGTCGTGCGGGTCGACGGGCAGGTCCAGGGCATCCTATCCATCCTGGTCATCGGCGCCGCGACCGACTACGCGCTGCTGCTGGCCGCCCGGTTCAGGGAGGAGCTCGCCGCCCGCGGCGACCGTACGGCCGCGGCCCTCGCCGCCGTACGCCGCTCCGCCGGCGCCATCACCGCCAGCGCCGCGACCGTGGCCCTCGCCCTGCTCGCGCTGCTGGCCAGCGACCTGACCAACAACAGGGCCCTGGGCCCCGTCGGTGCCGTCGGCATCGTCTGCTCCGTCCTGGCCACCCTGACGTTCCTGCCCGCGGTCCTGGCCCTCCTGGGGCGCACCGCCTTCTGGCCCGCCACGCCCCGGGCGGCCGACGCCACGGAGGAGGGCCACCGCATCTGGCGCCGCGTCGCGGCCGTCATCGACCGGGCGCCGCGCCGCATCTGGGTGTCCACGACCCTGCTCCTGCTGGTCCTCGCCGCCTTCGCGCCGACCCTGTCCTCGCACGGAGTGCCGCTGAACGAGACCTTCGTCAAGGAGGCCCCGTCCGTCTCCGCCCAGGAGTCCCTCGCTCGACACTTCCCCGGCGGCTCCGGCCAGCCCGCGGTGATCATCGCCGACGCCGCCGCGGCCGCGCGGGTGCAAGCGGTCGCCCGGGCGACCGAGGGCGTCGCGTCCGCCGCCCCCGTCACCGCCTCCGGGCGCCCCGGAGCGGAACCCACGGTGGTCGACGGCCGGATCCGCATCGACGCCACCCTGGCCGCGCCCGCGGACAGCGACGACGCGAAGCGGACGGTCGCCGCGCTGCGCACCCGCCTGCACGCCGTCCCCGGCGCCGACGCGCTCGTCGGCGGCTACACCGCCCAGCAGTACGACACCGAGCGGACCGCGGCCCGCGACCGCACCCTCATCGTCCCCGTCGTGCTCGCCGTCATCCTGCTGATCCTGATCCTGCTCCTGCGCTCCGTCCTGGTCCCCGTCCTGCTGGTGGCCACGGTGGCCCTGAACTTCCTGGCCACCCTCGGCGTGTCCGCGCTCGTCTTCCAGCACGTGCTCGGCTTCAGCGGTACGGACGCCTCCGTCCCGCTCTACGGATTCGTGTTCCTCGTCGCCCTCGGCGTCGACTACAACATCTTCCTGATGTCCCGCGTCCGCGAGGAGACCCTCACCCACGGTGTCCGCCAGGGCGTCCTGCGCGGCCTGACCACCACCGGCGGTGTCATCACCTCGGCGGGCGTCGTCCTCGCCGCCACCTTCGCCGCCCTGATGGTCATCCCCCTGGCCTTCCTCGTGCAGATCGCCTTCATCGTCGCCTTCGGGGTCCTCCTCGACACCCTGGTCGTCCGCTCCCTCCTCGTCCCCGCCCTCGTGCTCGACATCGGCCCCCGCAGCTGGTGGCCGAGCCGCCTGGCCCACGACGAAGCGAAGTAGCCGAACCCGTCCCGCCGGGCCCGCGCCGTCCTCTAGGCTCCGAGCACGGAGGGCGTCCCGCGAGGGCGCCGGAGGAGGGCGACATGCTGGATTGGGTGGCCGCGCTGGCCCTCGTAGGGGGCACGACCTTCACGCAGGCCATGGCCGGACAGGCGTGGCAGAGCACCAGGGACGCGCTGGCCCGGATCCTGGGGCGGGGAGACGCGGACCGCGAGGGGCGCGCGCGGGAACGCCTCGACGGGACCGCTGCCGAGGTCGTGCGGGCCGCCGAGGCGGGAGCTTCGGACGGGCCCGACGAGGCGGCCGTGCTCGCCCGGGTCGCCGGCCAGTGGGAGACCCGGCTGCAGGACTTCCTGGACGAGTACCCGGAAGCCCGCGGCGAGGTGGAGGCGCTGATCGCGCAGGTCCGGACCGAACTGCCGCAGGAGCGGGCCGCACACGTGACCCAGACCGTCTCCCGGAACAAGATCAAGGGCGACGCGTTCATCATCGGTTCGGCCGGCCGTGACATCTCCATCGGCCGCAGGCCCTGAGGAGGAGGGTGCGGATCCGCTTCCTGAGCGGGCCGCACCCGCCTTCCCGACCGGGCCGACCGCCGCGGCCCTTCCCGGGATCCACCAGGTCACTTCGGGCAACGTGGTCTCCGGAGACCTGATCGCGGTCGGCAACGTCGGACGGGACTTCGTCCTGCGGGTGCCGGAGCGAACCGTCCCCGCCCTGGACGGAATCCCGGCCCCCGCCCGGCTGTTCAGCGGACGCGGCGAGCAGCTCGAATCCCTCGCCGCGGCGTTGGACCCCGGGCTGGCGGGTGACCGTCCCGTCCACGTGATCACCGGCATGCCGGGCGTCGGCAAGACCGAACTCGCCCTTCAGGCCGCCCAGGACGCCCTGCGCCGCGAAGGCTGGTTCCCCGGCGGGGTGCTCTTCGTGGACCTCTTCGGCTACGACCCCGACCGCCGGATGACGCCCGAGCAGGCGCTGGCAGGTTTCCTGCGCGCTCTCGGCGTACCGGCCGAGCAGGTGCCCGCCGACGTGCAGGAACGCGCGCGCCTCTACGCGACGATGTTGCACGCCTACGCCGACGCCGGTCGTCGACTGCTGGTGGTCCTGGACAACGCGGACGCCGCCGAGGACGTACGCCTCCTGCGACCGTCCGACGGTGCGACCGCCGTGCTGATCACCTCCCGGCAGGCCCTGGCCGTCCCCGGCGCGCGCATCCACCGGCTGACGGAACTCCGACCGGAGGAGGGCGTCGCACTGATCGAGGACGGTCTGCGGGCCGCGAACGGCGCATCCGACACCCGGGTCGCGCAGGACCCGGAGTCCGCGGCGGACATCGTCCGTTCGTGCGGTGCGCTGCCGCTCGCCCTGCAGATCGTCACGGCGCTCCTCGCCGATCAGCCGGACCGTCCCCTGGAGACGATGGCGGGCGACCTCGCGGAAGCGCACGAGGGGCTGTTGGACGAGCTGGAGCGGGAGGAAGCGGCGGTCCGGGCGGCCTTCGACCTCTCCTACCGGCGTCTCCAGGACCAACAAGCCCTCCTTTTCCGGCTGCTCTCGATCAACCCCGGCCCCGACATCGCGACGGAGACCGCCGCGGCACTGCTCGACGTACGCGTGCCGGTGGCCCGCCGGACCCTGGAGGCGCTGCACCGGGCGCACCTGATCGAACAAGGCGCGGCGTACGGGAGATGGAGGATGCACGATCTGCTGCGGATCTACGCGTACGAGCGGAGCAGGGAGAGCGGGGCGGCGGACGGGCGCGCACTGGCGGGCGGTCGGTTGATCGCCTTCTACGCCGACCACGTCCGGGAAGCCGACGCCCGCATCGCCAGAGATGAACAGGGAGAAGGGCTCTTCCCCGACCGCGCCCGGGCCATCGCATGGCTGGAGGCCGAGCTGTCCAACACGGTGGCCCTCACCCTCGTGGCCACGCGAGACGAAGTGTGGGAGTTCGTCCTACCCGTGGCACTGAGGCTGTCGGGGTTCTTCGAGCTGCGCCGTCACTTCGACGAATGGATCCTGACCGCGCGGGCCGGACTGCTCGCGGCGAAGGGGCTCCCCGATGGCCGGGGCCTGCCCCCTGCGACGCTCAACCTGGGGCAGGCGTACACCGCTGCGCGCCGCCATGACGAGGCGCTGCCGGTGCTGCGGCTCGCGGCCGAACTGAACAGGGCGGCGGGCAACGAGGTGGGTGAGGCCAACGCCGCCAACGCCAGCGGCCTGATCATGATCGAGGAGAGGCGGCTGGACGAGGCGTACGAGCAGTTCTCGGTGGCGGCCGCCCTCTTCGGCCACCGCCACGAGATCAGTTCCGTGGCCGCGGTCGACGTCAACCGAGCGACATGTCTGGCGCGGATGGGGCGTGCGGCAGAGGGCCGGGAGATGCTCCACCGGGCGGTGGCGGTGTTCCGCGACGAGGGGAACGTGAGGATGGAGGCGGCGGCACTGATCAACCTGGCCGCCACCTCCATCGGCCAGGAGGAACAGGACGACGTGCCCGGGGCGAGCGGGGACGAGGTCGGCAGCTGTCGACGTGCCATCACGGTGTTCGAGGAGGCGGGAGACCTCCACAGCGCCGCGATCGCGACCGCGCACCTCGGGAGGTCGCTCAGGCGGGCCGGCGAGCACAAGGCCGCGGCCGAAGCGATGAGGAGCGCGGCTGAAGTCTTCCTCCGCTCCGGCGAACGAGTGCTGGCCGCGGAGGCGTTCGGTGAGATGGGCCTGTGCTTCGACGCCGCGAAGAAGTACCGCCGGGCGATGGAGGCCTACCGGCGGGCCGAGACCCTGTTCGCCGAGGCCGAAGCCCCCGACGGCCGCGGGCGGATGCTGACCCGGATCGGCCTCGCCTACGGCGAGATGCGTCGGCCCGAGGACGCCGTGCAGACGTTCCACGAGGCGGTCCGGGCGCACGCGGAGGCCGGGAACGCCCGGCGGGGAGCCGTCGCGTGGCTGGCGTTGGCGGAACAGCTGAGCAGCACGGGACGGCTCAGGGAGTCGGTTCGGGCCACCCACCAGGTGGCGACGCTCCTTCCCGCGGACGAAGGGGAGCTCGCGGGCACCGCGGCGAGCAGGTTCGCCGCGACGCTGCAGAAGGCCCGCGCGGCCCTCGACGGCCCTTCGCTCCACGCGGAGGCACTCGCGCTGTTCACGACGGGAGGAGCCGACGGCCTCCCGGAACCGACGGCCGTCCCCGCCGGACCCGGCGCGCAGCCCGATTTCACCGCCTACCGGGCCCGTACGCTGCTCAGCCTCGGCATGTTGCGACAGATGCGGGGCCAGCCGGCACCGGCCGAGGCGCACTACGAGGAGGCGGAGACGCTCTTCGACGCGCGGGGAGAGGATCACTTCGCCGCCGTGGCCGCGAACGACCTGGGCGTTTGCCTGGTCGGTCAGGGCCAGCACGAACGGGCGCTGATCGCCTGCGAGAGGGCCCTGCGCCGCTTCCGGGGGATCGCCGAACCGGAGGGTGAGGCGCAGGCGTTGGTGCACCTCGCCGCGGCCCTCGACGGGACCGGACGCCCCGCGGAGGCGGAGGCCGCGTTGAAAGAGTCGATCGGGATCTTCGAAGCCCTCCACGACGAGCGGGGCTTCTTCGCCATGAACAACCTGGGCGTCCTGTACGAGGAGCAGGGACGGGCGCGGGACGCCGAGCTCTGGTACGGCCGCTCCGCGCGCGGGAAGTGTGCGGCGGGAGCGGCGAACCTGCGACGCGTCACGAGGCCGGGGTGAGGCTCCACAGGCGGTGGTCCCAGCCGATGTCGCGGCAGGTGCGTACGGTGAGGCCCGCGCGGGCGGCGAGTTCCGCGTAGTCGGCCTCGCCGCGCACGCCCGAGCCGAAGGCCGCCTTGAGGCGCAGGTGGTGCAGCGCGGCCTCGGTGTCGGCCTCGATCCCCTCCGGCCCCTCCACCTGCTCCACCAGCAGCAGGGTGCCGCCCTGCGCGAGCGCCGCCGCGTTCTCGCGCAGGGCCAGCACCGCGTCGTCGTCGGGCAGTTGTTCCAGCAGGCGGCAGAGCAGCACGGTGCGGTCTCCGTCCGGGACCGCCCCGCCGCAGGGGACCAGCTCCACGCGCGGCAGGACGTCCGTCTCCAGGACCCGGTCCGCGACGGTGCGCAGCACCGACGGCAGTGCGGCGATCCGTACCCGCAGCTCGGGGAACGCCTTCACCAGCGCGTTCGCCACCGCGCCCGCGCCGCTGCCGGTCGCGGTCACCGAACCGGCGGCCGCCCAGTCCCAGCCCGTCCGGACCCCGGGTGCGATCCACGCCGCCTCGTCCTCCACGGCCTCACGCGCCGCCCCGCCCAGTCGCTCGTCGGCGGCGAGCGCCACCGCCAAGGGTGCGCCGGACGGGGTGCGGTACCCGGCCCGGCCGGTGCGCAGCGTCTCGTGCAGCCCGGACAGCGACAGGTCCAGGGCGGCCTGTGCGCCGCGCAGGTCGTACTCCTCCAAGGAGTGGTCGTCCTCGACGAGTTCCTCGCCGACCGGGGTCAACCGGTAGCCGTCCGGCCCCTCGGCCAGCACCTCCAGCTCCGTGAGGTAGGCCAGCAGCGCGGTCAGCGTCCGCAGGTCACTGCCCGTCCGCGAGGCCAACTCCCGTGCTACCCGCACCCCTTGCCAGACCAGGTCGACCAGGCCGATCGTCACCGCCGCGCGGATCGCCAGGCCGGGGGCCAGGTCGGTGAGCTCGTGCAGCCGATCGTGCGGGTCGGCCCCTTCCACGGCCGCTGCCACGGAGGCCGGCGCGGCGGCCGCGGGCAGGGCCGGCTCCGTACGCCGCCAGTAGCCGGTGACGTGGGTGTGCTCGCGCGGCACCCGGCGGTCCACGGCCAGGTGCCGGCGGATGCCCTTCAGAGTCAGCGCCTCGCCCGCCACCCAGGCGAAGACGTTGCCCGGCAGCCACTCCATGTCCCGCACCGCCCGCTCCAACAGGTCGGTGGTGCCCGCCGGGGCGCCGTCGCGCACCAGCCAGGTGATCTCCGCGTCCGCACGGGTCGCCAGCTCCTGGCGGTGGCTCTCCTCGCCCACCTCGACGAACACCCGGGCCCGGGTCCCGGCCGGCATCTCCGCCAGCCACCGGCCGATGGCGGGCAGGGCGGTCTCGTCGCCGATGACGAGCAGCCAGTCGGCCCCCTCGGGGTGGCGGTGCGACATCTTCGGCCCGGCGATCCACGTCACGTCGCCCGGTCGGGCGGACAGCGCCCACGAGGAGGCGACGCCGCCTTCGTGGTTGACGAAGTCGAAGTCGATCTCGCCGCGTTCGGGATCGTGGCGGACCGGTGTGTAGTCCTTCGTCAGCGGCCGGGCATCGGCGGGCCAGTCCAGGCTGGAGACGTTCTGCCCGGGCAGCACCGGCGCGGCCGCGCCCTCCTCGGCGAAGAAGAACTTCACGTGGTCGTCGAAGCCCTCGCTGCTCAGCGCGGGCAGTTCCAGGCCGTCCTTGCGGAAGGCGCCGAGCTGCGGCCCGCCGAGGGTGATCCGCCGCATGCCCGGTGTCACGTCGGCGACGCGCAGCACCGTGAGCTCGCGCAGCACGATCGGGAAGGTGACGACGGAACGGGGATTGCGGGTGGCCATGCGGGGCTCCTCGTACTGCGGGACGCGCGCGGTGCCGGGGCGGCCCGCGGAACGGAAGGGACGAATTGTCGGGGCGGTCGGGGCGGTCGGCGGTCGGCGGCCGGCCGGGCGCGCGAGGCGCCGGGCCCGCCACCGACTGTCGCGGCCGCTACTGGCCGGCGACGGCCTTCGCCAGCAGCGGAGTGAGCTGCTCGGTCGCCCAGGCCGCGTTCAGGGCATCCGGGTAGGCGATGGCGGAGGCCAGGTTGTTGGCGGAGGGCACGACCGCGAAGTGCTTGCCCTTGACCGCGTTCAGCGACTGGAAGAGCTTGTTGCCCTCCAGCTCCGCCGGACTGATCACACCGCGGTCGCCGAAGGGGTACGTGAGCAGGAGGACGTCCGCGTCGAGCTGGTCGAGGTTCTCCATGCTCACGCCGTTCTTGTCGGGCGCGTAGTTCTTCGCCCTGTCGGTCTTGACGAAGCCCAGCTTCTCGAACACGCCCGGGTCCTGCGCCGCGTAGGACATGAAGCTGATCTGCTCGGGGTGGACGACCGCGTACGTGTACCGCTTGCCCTTGAACTCGGGGTGCGCGGCGGCGGCGTCCGCGACGGCCTTGTCGTTGGCCGCGATGACCTCCTCGGCCTTGGCCTCCAGGCCCAGCGCCTGGGCGGCCCGGCGCAGCCGCTCCTGCCAGGTGAGCGTGTTGGCCTGGGCCTTGTCCGTGTAGGTGACGACGGGGGCGATCGGCGCGAGCTTCGCGTAGTCCTTGTCCATCTCCCAGGTGTTCATGCCGAGGATGACGTCGGGTGCCTCGGCGGCGATCGCCTCGTAGGCGGTGCCGTCGGTGTCGTCGTAGGTCTTGAGCTTGCCGGCGCGCAGGGCGTCGACGGCGCGCTGCTTGAACTGGGGGACGGGGGAGCCGTCCTCGACGTCCGGGGTGATGACGGGGACGATGCCGAGCGCGAGCGCGATCGAGGTGTCGCCGTCCGAGACGGTGGCGACCTTCATCGGCTTCTTCTTGACCTCGGCCGTGCCCCAGGCGTTCTTCTGGGTGACGGCCTTGAAGGAGGCGCCCGCTCCGGCGGCCCCGGCCTTGTCCGCGCCCTGGCCGTCGGAGCCTTCGCCGCAGGCGGCGAGCAGGGTCAGCGACAGCGCGGCGGCCGTGGCCGCGGCGGTGCGGCCGAGGCGGCGGGCGGTGGTGGAGCGCGTTCTGGCGTACGTGGACAAGGGGGTCTCTCCTATGCGGGGTTGCGGTGCCGACGGCCGAGCGGGAAGATCTGCGGCCGGTCGGATCGGGGATGGGGGACGACGAGGCAGTCCAGGCCGAACACGTCGGCGACGGTGCGCTCGGTGAGGACCTCGTGCGGGCTGCCCTGCCGCACGATCCGGCCGTCGCGCATGGCGACGATGGTCGAGGCGTACAGGGCGGCCTGGTTGAGGTCGTGGGAGACGAGGACGATGGTGCGTCCGGTGCGCTCGTTCAGGTCGGCGAGCAGGTCCATCACCTCGATCTGGTGCGCGATGTCGAGGTAGGTCGTGGGCTCGTCCAGCAGCAGCGTGGGGGTTTCCTGGGCGAGTGCCAGGGCGATCCACACGCGCTGTCGCTGGCCGCCCGAGAGCTGGTCCACCGGACGACCGATCAACTCGGCGGTGCCGGTGGCCTCCAGCGCCCCGGCGACGACGAGGTCTTCGGCAGGGTGGGCGCGCGCTCCGAACCGCTGGTGGGGGTGGCGTCCGCGGCGGACCAGGTCCCCCACGGTGATGCCCTCGGGTGCGAGGGGGGTCTGCGGCAGGATGCCGAGCCGGCGGGCCACCTCGCGGGTGGGCAGGGCGTGGATGTCGTGCCCGTCGAGCAGCACCGAGCCGGCCGACACCGGGAGCAGTCGGGCCAGCGACTTGAGCAGTGTCGACTTGCCGCAGGCGTTCGGGCCGACCAGCGCCGTGATCCGGCCCGGCTCGATCTCCAGCGACAGGCCGTCGACGACGGTCCGTCCCGCGTAGCCGGCGGTCACCGCGCGTGCGGCGAGGGCCGGTCGGAGCCCGTCGGCGGGCTCCGGACCGTCGGCGGGCGGACCGCCGGGTACCGGACGGTCCTGGACGGGATGGTTCACGAGGAGGCTCCTTGGCCACGGCGCAGGATCAGGACGACGAAGTAGGGGGCGCCGATCAGCGCCGTGACGGCGCCGGTGGGCACCGGGGAGATCAGCGGCCCGTACTGGGCCAGGACGTCGGCGCCGAGCACGATCGCCGAGCCGACCGCGGGGGCCAGGACGAGGGCCCGCTCGGTGCCGACGAGCCGGGCCGCGACGGGGCCGCTGACCAGCGAGACGAAGCCGATCGGGCCGGTGACGCTGGTGGCGAGCGCCGCGGCCGCGGCCCCGAGCAGCAGGGCCGCCGTACGGGTCGCCCCGACCCGGGTGCCGAGACCGGCGGCGAGCTCGTCGCCGAGGGACATCGACGCGAGGGCCCGGTGCACGGGTACGGCGCACAGTCCGCAGACGGCCAGGGCCGCGGCGAGGGTGCTCACGCCGTCCCAGGTGGCGCCGCTGACGCCGCCGACGAGCCAGCGCACGACCTGCCCGAGGCCCTGCTCGCCGGCCATGGTGAACAGGTAGTTGGTGTAGGCGGTGCACACGGCGGCCAGGCCGATGCCGATCACGACGAGGCGGTAGGTGTCCACCGTGCCGCCCTGCCGGCTCAGCGCGATCACGGCGCCGACCATCACGAACGCGCCGGCCAGCGCCGCCGCTTCGACCCCGAAGGGGACCGTGGGCGCCAGCAGCAGCACGGTCACGGCGCCGGCGCCGGCGCCCGCCGAGATGCCGACCACGTCCGGGGTGGCCAGGGGGTTGCGGACCAGCCGCTGGTAGAGCGCTCCGGCCAGGCCGAACAGGGCGCCGGCGAGCAGGGCCGTCAGGGCCCTGGGCAGCCGGATGCGGTGGATCACGTAGTCGGCGATGCCCGTCCGCAGACCGAAGGCGGCGGGCAGCACGTCCGCGGACGCGATGGAGCGCAGCCCGCCGAGCAGTACGGACGCCACCAGCAGGCCCACCACCAGCAGGGCGAGCACCGCCCAGGCGGTGGCGAGCCGCCGGGCGGCGGCCTTGCGGGCCGCGGCCAGCAGCGCGGCCGTGGCCGTGGCCGCCGTGGGGAGCGCCGACGTGGCGGCGGGCGGCGGGCCGGCCCGGGTCGGGGTCTGGGTCGGGGTCGGGGGGTTCTCGGGCACGTCGCTCACATCCGGACCAGGTCGCGGCGGCGGGCCAGCCACACGAAGAAGGGGGTACCGACGATGCCGGTCATCACGGAGACCTGGACCTCGCCGTGGTCGAGCGCCACGCGGCCCGCCGTGTCGGCGACGATCAGCAGGATCGCCCCGCAGGCCATCGACAGCGGGACCGACCAGCGGTGGTCGGATCCGACGAGCATCCGCGCGACGTGCGCGGCGACGAGCCCGACGAAGGCCACCGGCCCGACGGCGGCCGTGGCCGCGGCGCACAGCAGCACCGCGACCGCGGCGCCCGCCAGTTGGGCCCGTTCCACCCGGACGCCGAGCCCGCGCGCGGTGTCCTCGCCCAGCGCCAACACGTTCAGGGTGCGGCCGAGGGGCAGGGCGAGCAGCAGCCCGACGAGGGCGAAGGGGGCTATCTCGTCCAGGACCCCGGCGCGCCCGGCGAGCTGTCCCACCGACCAGAAGCGCAGCGAGGAGTAGACGACCTCGTCGCGCACGACCAGCAGGGTGACCACGGAGGAGAGCAGGGCCGCCACCGCCACCCCCGCCAGGACCAGGCCGAGCGTGCTGCTGCCGGCCCGGGTGCGGGTGCCGATCAGATAGACGGCCCCGGAGGTGAGGACGGACCCGGTGAGCGCGAGCCAGAAGAAACCGCCCGCGTCCTTCACGTCGAGGAACAGGATGCCGAGCACGACGCAGAGGGATGCGCCCTGTTCCACCCCCAGGATGCCCGGGTCGGACAGCGGATTGACCGTCAGCGCCTGCATCAGCAGCCCCGAGGCGCCGAGCGAGGCGCCCACGATCAGCCCGAGCAGGGTGCGCGGGATGCGCTCGGTCCACAGCACGTCGTGGTCGTAGCCGGAACCCCACGGATCGAAGAGGATCCGTACGACGGACGACGGCGGGATGTCGCGGGCGCCGATGCCGATGCCGGCGATCACGACCACCGTCAGGATCAGGCAGGCGAGCAGCACGGCCGGCGCGCCGCGCGTCGCACGGGTGCGTGCGAGGACGGCCGGAGGTGGTGCTTCCGCCGGCAGGACGGATGGATTCATGGGGGTCGGGGGGCTCCTCGCCTGGTCTCACTGGGTAGAACTTAGGTTAGCCTTACCAAAGTCGAGATCGTCCAATGGGGGAGTCAGGTCGATCGCACTGAGGGGTCAGATTTCGGCGCTGCCACGAACGGGAGGGATCGCATGACCACCATGACCTTGCGCACGGCCAACACCTCGGGGCGGACGACCGCGCCCCGGCTCCACACGCTCGCGGGCGCGGGCCGACGGACGGAACGCACCGCGCCCGAACCGGCGTTGGCGGGTGACGACGGCTTCACGGCCGTGGGGGGACATCCGCCGCACGTCCACGACTTCCACCAGTTCCTGTACGTGCCGCTCGGCCGGATCACCGTGTCCGCGCTCGGCCAGGAGTACGAACTGACCCCTTCGGTCGCCCTGTGGTTGCCGGCCGGCGTCGTGCACGGCGCGCGCTTCGATCCCGAATCGATCGTCGTCTCCGAGACGTTCGGCGCCGCCCTCTTCGACCCGCCCTACGAGGGCCCCACGCCGATCAACGTCACGGAAGCCCAACGCGCCCTGCTGCTGGGGCGGATGCGCAGCAGCGCCGCCGAGGAGGACGACCCGCAGGTCTTCGCCGCACTGTCCGCGGCCCACCCCGACAGCCTGCCGCTCCCGCAGCCGGTCACGCCCGCAGCCCGCACCGTGGCCGGCGGCCTGGCCCGTACGCCCGGCGACGCGCGCACGGCCACCGAATGGGCCGCCGCGCTGTACACCAGCTCCACCAGCCTGCGTCGGGCGTTCCGCGCGGAGACCGGCATGGCCTTCACCGAATGGCGCACCCGGCTCCGCCTGAACCACGCCCTGTACCTACTGGACCAGGGCCAGTCGGTCGGCGCCGTCGCCGCGCAGGTCGGCTTCGCCAGCACCAACGGCTTCATACTCGCCTTCCGCCGCCACTTCGGTCGGACCCCGGGCTCCTACGTCCGCCGCGAGGCGCCGCAGATCACCTGAGGCGCGTGCCCGCACGCACCGAGCGGGGCCCGGCCCCTCCCGTCGAGGGAGGGACCGGGCCCCGCCGCGTACCGGGTCCGGGTCAGGCGTGCCGGGTCCGGGTCCGGGTCGGTCGTCCGGGTCCGGGTCAGGCGGCCGCGGTCCGGCGCCGGCGCGCGGGGCTCATGATCCGGTCCACGGCCAGGGCGCCCGGACCGGTGAACACCATCAGCAGGAACGCCCAGCTGAACATCGCCGCCGATTCGCCGTTGTTCTGGAGGGGCCACAGGGCCGTGCCCTGGTGCACCGAGAAGTACGCGTACGCCATCGAACCCGAAGCGACGAACGCCGCGCTGCGGGTGCCGGCGCCCAGGCACACCAGGGTGCCGCACACCAGCTGGATCAGCGCCGCGTACCACCCCGGCCACGCGCCGATGGGCACGGTGGCGCCGCCGTGTCCGCCGCCCAGCACGCCGAAGAGGGAGGCGGCGCCGTGGCAGGCGAACAGCAGGCCGGTGACGATCCGGAACAGGCCCAGGGCGTAGGGCTGGAGGGACGAGATGCGATCGGTCATGGGGATCTCCTCGTAGGGGGACGGGAAGGAGCCGTCGGGCGGGGCCGCGCTCACCAGGCGGCGGCGACCTCGTCGACGGTGGTGACACGGGCGCACCGGCCGGCCGCGTACTCCAGGGCCATCCGGTGCTCGCGGGCGGAGAAGTCGGCGACCGCGTCGGCGACGACGAACGCCTGTATGTCCCGCATCCACGCGTCGGCGGCGGTCAGCAGCACGCCGATGTGGGCGTAGACGCCGACGACGACCAACTGGTCGCGGCCGAGCGCCGCCATGCGTTCCGCCAGGTCGGTGCGGACGAAGGCGCTGTACTTCCACTTGGTGAACACGCTGTCCGCGGACCGCGGTGCCACCGCGTCGGCGATGGCCTCCGCCACCGGGTCGGCGGGCAGCCCCGGCCCCCAGAAGTCCTGCTGCAGGCCGCGCTCGGCGGGGCTCTGGCCGCCGCGCTGCGCGCTCCACAGCACGGGCACCCCGGCCCGGTCCGCCTCGGCGCGCAGCCGGGCGACCGACCCCAGCAGCGCCGCGACGGTCGGGGAACCGTCGCCGTACGCGGACAGGAAGTGGTTCTGGAGGTCGTGGACGAGCAGCACCGACCGGGCCGGATCGGGCAGCCAGTCGACCCGGCCCGGCGGCAGGGAGTCCGCGGTCGGCAGCGGGTAGGGCTCGATGCGGGGCAGGCTCATGCGGTGCGGTCCGTTTCGCTGGGGGCGGTGCGCCCGGGTGTGGGGAAGGGCGTGGGTGTGGGGAGGGGGACGGACGAGGCCGGGGCGTCGGCGGCCGTCGCGCGCAGGTCCTTCTTGGAGACCTTGCCGACGCCCGTGGTGGGGAAGGCGGTGACGAACTCGACCCGGTCCGGGATCTTGTAGCCCGCCAGCCCCCGGCCGCGCAGGAAGGACTTCACGGCGGCCGGCCGCAGCGGGCCCGCGCCCTCGCGCAGGACCACGTACGCACAGGTCCGCTCACCGAGGTAGGCGTCCGGCTCGGCGACCACGTTCGCGTCGTGGACGGCCGGGTGGGCCAGGAGGTGGTTCTCCACCTCCTCGGCGGCGATCTTCTCGCCGCCGCGGTTGATCTGGTCCTTGGCCCGACCCTCCACCACCAGGTGCCCGCTCGGCAGTGCCCGCACGACGTCCCCCGTGCGGTAGAAGCCGTCCGCGGTGAACGACCGGGCGTCGTGCTCAGGGGCCCGCCAGTAGCCGCGGATCGTGTACGGACCCCGCGTGAGCAGGTGGCCCGTGGCGCCCGGGGCCACCTCACGGTCCTCGTCGTCGACGATGCGGATCTCGTCGTCGGGGGAGATCGGGCGGCCCTGGGTGCCGTTCACCCACTCCTCGGGATCGTCGAGGCGGGTGTAGTTGACCAGGCCCTCCGCCATGCCGAACACCTGCTGGAGGCGGCAGCCGAGCGCCGGACCGACCCGGCGCGCGGCCTCCGCGGAGAACTTGGCGCCGCCGACCAGCAGGACGTCCAGACTGCTCAGATCGTGCTCCGTCGACGCGGCCGCCTCGGTCCACAGCAGGGCCAGCGGCGGGACCAGCCCGGTGATCGTCACCCCTTCCCGCTCGATCAGCGCGAAGGCCGTCTCCGGCGCCGGCCGCGGGCACAGCACCACCCGGCCGCCCGCGTACAGGGCGCCGAGCGAGCCGGGGGAGGACAGCGGGAAGTTGTGGGCGGCGGGCAGCGCCACCAGGTACACGGAGTCCTCGCCCACCCCGCAGATCGGATTGGATGCCCGCACCGAGTAAACGTAGTCGTCGTGGGTGCGCGGAATCAGCTTGGGCACGCCCGTACTGCCCCCGGACAGCTGAAGGAACGCGACGTCCCCGGGGGACGGACCGGTTCCGCACCCCGCCGCCGGTCCGTCGGCCCCCGGATCCACGGCCCCCGGATCCACGGGCACGTCCGCGAGCGCGGTGAACGGTCCCGGGTCCGGGTCCGCGACGAACACGTGCCGCAGCCCGGGTGCCCCGGCGCGTACCGCGGCCGCCAGCTCCCGGTGGTCGAAGCCGGCCAGCAGGCCGGGCCCGACGTAGGCGACGGCGCCGGTGAAGGAGCAGAAGTAGCCGATCTCCGCCTGCCGGTGCGCGGGCAGCGCGAACACCGGCAGCGCCCCGATCCGGAAGAGGGCGAAGACCACCTCGAAGAACTCGGCGGTGTTGGGGAGCTGGACCACGACCTTGTCCCCGGGGGCGATCCCGCGGGCGGCGAACCCGGCGGCCATCCGGTCGGCCCGGGCGTCCAGCTCGCCGTACGTCCAGACCCGGCGGGCCCCGTCCGGGCCGTCCCCGGGGTCGACCAGGGCCACCCGGTCCGGATGGGCGGCGGCCCGCTCGCGCAGCATCCCGCCGAGGGTCTCACCGCGCCAGTGCCCGGCGGCCCGGTACCGCTCGGCGAACTCCCGCGGCCACGTGGGTGCGTCGACGGCGCTCACAGCGAAGCCCCCACGGCGCGCAGGAACGTACGGAACTTCGCGGCCGTCTCCGCGGTCTCCGCCGCCGCGTCCGAGGCGGCCACCACCCCGGCGCCCGCGTAGAGCCGCAGCCGGTCCTCGAAGGCCTCCGCGCAGCGCAGGGTGACCACCCACTCCCCGTCGCCGTCGGCGTCCTGCCAACCGACGACTCCGGTGAAGAACCCCCGGTCGAAGGGTTCCAGCGCGGCGATGGCGCGGCGCGCCTCGGCGGCCGGCGTGCCGCACACGGCGGGCGTCGGATGCAGGGCGCAGGCCACGTCCAGTGCCGTGGTCCGTGGGTCGACGAGCCGGCCGGTCACCGTGGTCGACAGGTGCCACATCGCGGCGGTGCGCACCAGCGTCGGCCGCTCCGGCACGTCCAACCCGGAACAGTACGGAGCCATCGCCGCGCGGACCCCGTCCACGACCACCGCGTGCTCGTACAGGTCCTTGGCCGACTCCAGCAGACCCGCCGCCCGGCGCACGTCCTCGGCCAGATCCGCGCTGCGCGGCACCGATCCGGCGAGCGGATTGGCGACCAACGCACCGCCGCGGCGGGAGACCAGCAGCTCCGGGCTGGCCCCCAGCAGGGTGCGGCCGGGGCCCGTCGGCAGCGCGAAGGCGTAGCCGGAGGGGTCGTGCCGCGCGAGCCGGCCCAGCAGCGCGGCCAGCTCGGGCTCCCGGCCGGCCCCGGCCAGCTCCAGGGTCCGCGCGAGGACGACCTTCTCCAGCTCCCCGGCGCCCATCCGGGCCACCGCCGCGGCGACGGCTCTCCCGTACGCCTCGGCGGAGGGCTCCTCGGTCACCGTCCAGCCCCCGCCGTCGGGTTCGCCCGGTGGGAGCCCCACCAAGGGGTCGCTGACGAGCGGCGGCCCGCTGCGCACGGTCCGCGGCACGACGAGCGCGGCGGGGCGGTCCGCATCGAAGGGGATCGCACCGATCACCAGGCGCCGCGCCCCGTCCTGCCGGGCCGCGGCGAGCACGGAGTCGACCCGTGCGGGCAACGGGCCCGCGCCGTGCGGGACGTCGAGGAGGACGCCTTCGGCGAGCAGGGTACGGGTGGGTGTGGACAGGAAGCGGTCCCCCGGCCGGTAGGCGTCGAGCAGCGCGGTGGCGGCGCCGACGGCGGGGTGCGGGACGGCTCCGCCGGGCGCGGCAGGGGCGACGGAGGCGGCGGGGACCGCCGGGTCGGGGGACAGCGGGGACAGGGGGGACGCGTGGGGCGCGGCGACCGGATGGACCGTCGGCACGGTGACTCCTCTGGACGGGGGCGGGACGGGGGGTGTTCGGGTCGGGTGGGGGTGTTTCGGGCGGGGGTGTTTCGGGCGGGAGGGGCCGATCAGCGCAGGGACGCACCACCGTCCACGTACAGCTGCTGCATCGTGATGTGCCGGGCCTCGTCCGAGACCAGGAAGCAGACGGCTTCGGCGACATCGGCCGGGTCGGCGATCCGGCCCAGCGGGATCGCGTGCCGGTAGCGCGCCGGATCCCCCTCCAACAGCTGGAGCGGCACCTCGTCGCCCTCCCACAGCGAGCGTTGCATCGCGGTGTCGGTGGCCCCGGGGGCGACCACGTTGCAGCGGACCCCGCTGCGCGCGTACTCCAGTCCCAGGCACTTGGTGAACATCACGGCGGCCGCCTTCGAAGCGGCGTAGGCGGCCATGCCGACGCGCGGTACGCCCGCCGCGTCGGAGGCGACGGTGACGATGCTGCCGCGCCCGCGCCCGGCCATCGACGGCGCGAGCTCCCGGGCGGTGTGGAACACCCCGGCGGCGTTCACCGCGAACAGCCGTGCCCAGGCGCCGTCTTCGGTCGTGGCCACCGGTCCGGTGTGCAGCACACCGGCCACGTTCACCAGGACGTCCACGGGCCCGAGGGCGGTGGTGGCCTCGGCCGCGGCGGCGCGCACCGCGTCCGGGTCGGCCACGTCCAGGGCCAGCGGCAGGAAGCGGTCGGTCCTCCCGGTGCGGCCGGTCAGCGACGCGGCGAGGTCGGCGACGGCCGCGCCGCGCAGGTCGGTGGCGGCCACCGAGGCCCCCCGGGCGTACAGGGCGCGGGCGACGGCCGCGCCGATGCCGCTGCCGGCGCCGGTCACGAACGCGATCCGGCCCGCGAGCCGCGGCTGCCCGTGGGCTGCGGCTTCAGGCATCTGGTCCTCCAAGTCACTTCGACATCAGGTGTGCGGGTGAGTACGGGGCTCCGGCCCCGGGCCCCCGGCGCGGGGACCCGGGGCGGGGACCCGGGGCGGGCCGATCAGCCGGCCGCCGGAGCGCGCCGGGCGCTTGCGCCCGTCCGCGCCGCCGCGTCGGACAACGCCCGGGCCACGAGCGGCCCGGTCACCGCCAGGGCGGCCGGGGACATCAGCTCGTCGTGACCGAGGTCCAGGACGTGCTCGTCCAGGCGTCCGTCCACGTAGGGCGGCCACACCAGGGCCGGTGCCTGGTCCTCGGGCGTGGTCCGGGCGGCGGTGAAGAACAGCACGTCGCCGCGGTAGCGCCGGCTCCGGCTGCGCGACAGCAGGCGTACGCAGTGCACGTTCACGGAGACGATCGCGTCGAGGAGGCGTTCGTCGAAGCCGGCGAGCAGCCCGCGGCTGTCGCGCACCGCGGCGATCCGCTCCTCCCGGTCCACGGGCGCGCCGTCCCCGCCCGCGTCCAGGCCGGCCACCGACAGCAGGAACCCGGACTCCTCCCGCTCCAACCGCTCCCGCCAGTCGGGGGCGTCCGCGTAGGACCAGTCCTCGACCTCCGGCGGACAGGCGTCCAGCAGACCCAGGAAGGCCACCTCCTCGCCGCGTTCCTGGAGTGCGGCGGCCAGGGTGTGGGCGACGGTCCCGCCGAAGGAATAGCCCAGGAAGTGGTACGGGCCCTGCGGCTGCACCGTGCGGATCCGCGCGAGGTACAGCTCGGCGAGCGCGGCCACGTCCGCGACGTCCGGCAGCTCTCCGGCCAGACCGGGCGACTGGAGCCCGTACACCGGCCGGTCCGCGTCCAGGTGGCGCAGCAGGCCCGCGTACTGCCAGGCGAAGCCCGACGCCGGGTGGAAGCAGAACAGCGGCGCCCCCGTGCCCCGTTCGCGTAGCGGCAGCAGCACCCGCAGCGCGTCGTCGCGCGAGTCCCCGGCGATCCGGGCCGCGAGGTCGGCGACGGTCGGCGCGGCCATCACCGCCCCCACCTGGACGCGTATGCCCAGCTCCGCATGGATCCGGCCGACCAGGCGCATCGCGAGCAGCGAATGCCCGCCCAGCGCGAAGAAGTTGTCCTCCACGCCGACCCGCTCCAGGCCCAGCAGTTCGGCGAACAGACCCGCCAGCAGCTCCTCGCGGGCGTCACCGGGCGCCCGGCCGCCGCCGTCGCCGAAGTCGGGCTCGGGCAGGGCCGCCCGGTCCGTCTTGCCGTTGACCGTCAACGGCAGCGCGGCCAGCTCGACGAAGGCCGCCGGGACCATGTGCTCGGGCAGCGCCCGCGCCAGCCGGGCCCGCAGCGCGGCCCGGTCGCCGCCGGCGGCCGTACCGGTGGCGGGCACCGTGTAGGCGACCAGGCGCTCGACGCCCGTCGCGCCGGTGTGCACGACCACCGCCGCGGCGGCCACCTCGTCCAGCCCGGTCACCACCGACTCGATCTCGCCCAGCTCGATGCGGAAGCCCCGGATCTTGACCTGGTCGTCGGCGCGCCCCAGGTAGTCCAGGCCGCCGTCGGCCCGCCACCGCACCAGGTCGCCCGTGCGGTACATCAGCGTGCCGGGCGCGCCGAACGGATCGGCGACGAACCGCTCCGCCGTCAGCGCGGGCCGGCCCAGGTAGCCGCGGGCCAGGCCCGCGCCGGCCAGGTACAGCTCGCCCGGCACGCCCTGCGGCACCGGTCTGAGGGCGCCGTCCGCCACGTAGGCGCGGGTGTTGTGGATGGGCCGGCCCACGCAGGACCGGGCGCTGTCCGCGACGTCGGCGCCCAGGGCGTTGATGGTGTACTCGGTCGGCCCGTACAGGTTGTAGGCCATGGTGCCCTCGGTGTCCGCCAGGAGCGTCCACAGGGAGTCCGGGACGGCCTCGCCGCCGAGCAGGAACAGCGCGGGCCGGTGGCGTCCGGTGTCCAGCAGCCCGGCGTCCACGAGCTGCTGACCGTAGGACGGGGTGACGTTGACGACGTCGATGCCGACGCGGTCGTAGTGCGCGGTCAGCGCCGCAGGGTCCAGCCGCAGTTCCTCGCCGATGACGTGCACCTCGTGCCCGTCGACCAGCCAGAAGAACTCCTCCCACGACATGTCGAAGGCGAAGGACACGGTGTGCGCCACCCGCATGCGGCGCCCACCGGCCAGCTTCACGGCCGGCTCGAAGATCCGCTCCCGGTGGTTGGCGAGCATGTTCGTCAGCCCCGAGTACGGCACCACCACGCCCTTGGGGCGGCCGGTGGACCCCGAGGTGTAGATCACGTACGCCGGGTGGCGGCCGTCGCGCCGCCCGGTCAGCTCCTCCTCGGCGAGCGGGGTGGCGGGTAGCGCCGCCAACTCGGCGACGACGGAGGCCGCGTCCAGTGCCAGCAGTGGCACCCCGGCCACCTCCGGGACCCGCCCGGCCACCGCGCCCGAGGTCACCAGGCACAGCGGCCCGGCGTCCTCGACCATCGCCGCCAGCCGGTCCACCGGGTGGTCCATGTCCAGCGGCAGGTACGCGGCCCCCGTCTTGAGCACGGCGAACAGCGCGACGACGAAGTCCGCCGAGCGGGGCAGCCCCAGGGCCACCACCCGCTCCGGCCCGGCGCCGCGGGCCCGCAGCGCCCGCGCCAACCGGTCGGCCCGGGCGTCGAGTTCGGCGTAGCTCAGCCGCTCGTCCTCGAAGACCAGCGCCGTCTCCCCGGGGGTCCGGGCGGCCTGTTCGGCGAACAGGTCGGCCACCGACACGTCGGGGAAGCGGTGCCCGGTGTCGTCGCCCAGCTCCAACAGGCCGAGCCGCTCGGGCTCCGAGAGGGTGTGCAGGCGGCCCGCCGGGGTCGAAGGGTCCGCGACGATCCCGCGCACCAGGAGGGCGAGCCGGTCCGCGAGGGCACGGGCCGTCGCGGCGTCGTACAGGTCCGGCCGGTAGGCGAGGGTCAGTTCCAGGGCCCGGCCCGGGGTGACCGCGAGGGTCAGCGGGTAGTGGGTTCCGTCGACGCTGTGCGTCCAGCCGATCTGGTGCTCGGAGACGGCCGCCTCGCGGGCGGAGTCGTCGAGCGGCGTGTTGCGGAACACGTACAGGGTGTCGAAGAGCTGCCCGATGCCGGAGGCCCGCTGGATGGGCCCCAACCCCGTGTAGTGGTGGGGCAGCAGATCGGCGTGTTCGGCCTGCACCCGCACCAGGAGGTCGCGCACCGGCTCCGCGGCGCGCAGCGTGACCCGGAACGGCAGCGTGTTCATGAACATGCCGATCATCCGGTCCACGCCCGGCAACCCCGCCGGACGCCCCGAGACCGTGGCCCCGAACACCACGTCGTCCCGGCCGGTCATCGAGGCCAACGCCATCGTCCAGGCCGTCGACAACACCGTGTTGAGGGTGATCCCGGCGCCCCGCGCGAACGCTCGCAGCCGGTCGCTGGCCGCCTCGTCCAACGACAGGTCGACCACCTCGGCCGTCACCGGGGGACGGGCCGGGTCGGCCTCCGCCACCAGCGTGCCGCCGTCCAGGCCTGCCAGATGGCCCCTCCAGGCGCGCAGCGCCTCGTCGGAGTCGACCGCGGCCAGCCAGCGCAGGTAGTCCCGGTAGGGAGCCGGGGGCCGCGGGCCGGTGCCGGACCCGCGGGCCGCCCCGTACAGCGCGAACAGCTCCTCGAAGAACAGCGACTCCGACCAGCCGTCGGTCAGGACGTGGTGCTGGGTCACGCACAGCACCGACCGGTCCGCGGCCATCCGCACCAGCGCCACCCGCACCAACGGCGGGGCCGCCAGGTCGAACCGGGTCGCCGCGTCCGCCAGCGAGAACTCCCGCAGCGCCGCTTCCTGCCCGGCCCGGTCCAGGTGCGACCAGTCCAGCTCCCGCCACGGCAGTTCCCACGCGGCCGGCACCACCTGCACCGGGTGCGCGAGCCCCTCGTGCCAGAATCCGGCACGCAGGTGCGGGTGGCGGTCCAGCAGCGCCTCGAAGGCCTCCCGCAGGGCGGACGCGTCCACCTCGTGCAGCAGCTCCACGAAGTTCTGCATCAGGTACACGTCCAGTGCCCGGTCGTCGTACTGGGCGTGGAAGTACAGGCCCTCCTGCAGCGGAGCCAGCGGCAGCACCTCCTCGACGGACGGGAACTCGGAGTCCAGCACGGCCCGTTCGGCGTCCGTGAGCTCCACCAGCGGGCCCGTGCCCGCCAGGAATCCGGCGCCGGACTCCGCCCCGGCCCCGGAACCGGCCGCGCCCGCGCGGACCGCCAGCCGGGCCGGGGTCCGCAGCTCGAACACGTCGCGCGGGGAGAGCAGCAGCCCCTCCTTGCGGGCCCGTGCCACCAGCCGGATCGAGACGATGCTGTCCCCGCCGAGCGCGAAGAAGTCGTCGTCCGCGCCGACCCGCTCCACCCCGAGCACCTCGGTGAAGACCGTGCACAGGGCCTCCTCGCGGGGCCCGTGCGGCGGGCGCGACGCGGCCCGGCCGGTGAGCACCGGCGCCGGCAGCGCCGCCCGGTCCAGCTTCCCGTTCACGGTCACCGGAAGGGCCGCCAGCGCCACGACGGCGGAGGGCACCAGGTACTCCGGCAGCCGCTCCGCCAGCAGTTCGCGGGCCAGGTCCGGATCGACACCGCCGGTCACGTAGCCCACCAGCCGCCGTACGCCCGGGGCGTCCTCGCGGACCACCACGGCCGCCGACGCCACTCCCTCCAGCGCGGCCAGCGCCGCCTCCGCCTCCGCGGGCTCCACGCGGTGCCCGCGGATCTTGACCTGGTCATCGGCGCGCCCGAGGAACTCCAACTCCCCGTCCGGACGCAGCCGCACCAGGTCGCCGGTGCGGTACATCCGGCCGCCGTCGTCGGCGGCGAACGGGTCGGCGACGAAGCGCTCCGCCGTCGTCGCGGGACGGCGCAGGTATCCGCGCGCCTCGCCGGCCCCCGCCAGGTACAGCTCGCCCGGCGTCCCCTCGGGCACCGGGCGCAGCGCGCCGTCCAGCACGTACGCCGCCGTGTTCCCGATCGGGCGCCCCACGATCGGCGTCGGCGACGCGGACAGGTCGGCCGCCAGCGCGTCCACCGTGTACTCGGTGGGCCCGTACAGGTTCACCGACATCACGCCCGGCGCGTCCCGCACCTGCCGCCACAGGGCGTCCGGGACGCCCTCGCCGCCGAGCAGCAGCAGCCCCGGCCGGTGCGCGTCCCGGTCCAGCAGGCCGCACTCCACCAGCGCCTGCGCGTGCGTCGGGGTCACGTCCAGCGCGTCGATCCGCTGCTCGCGCACGTAGCGCACCGTGAACTCGGCGTCGCGGCGCTCCGACTCGTCCAGGACGTGCAGCTCGTGCCCGAGCACCAGCCAGAACAACTGCTCCCACGAGGTGTCGAAGGAGAAGGAGGCCGTGTGCAGCGCCCGCAGCCGGCGCCCGCCGGCCGCGGCCGCCGCCGGCCCGAACACCTCCCGCGCGTGGTGGGCGTACAGCGCCGACAGGCCGCCGTGGGTCACCACGACCCCCTTCGGCACGCCCGTCGACCCCGACGTGTAGATCACGTAGGCCGGGTGGCCGGGCCGCGCCGGGCCCACCACCGGCCGGGCCCCGGCCCGGTCCGTGCCCGCCGGGTCCGCGGTGTCCGCGGTCTCCGCCGCGTCGAGCAGCACCCGCTCCGCGCCGGAGCCCTCGGCGGCCGGCAGCAGCGCCAGCCCCGCCGTGGTGGTCAGCACGCACACCGGACGGGCGTGTTCCAGCATCACCGCGAGGCGCTCCGCCGGGTGGTCCAGGTCGAGCGGCAGGTACGCGGCCCCCACCCGCAGCACCGCCAGGAGGGCCGCGACGGCGTCGACCGACCGGGGCACCGCCAGCGCCACCACGTCCTCGGGCCCGACCCCGCGCACCGCGAGCAGCGCCGCCAGCGCGTCCACGCGGGCGTCCAGCTCGCCGAAGGTCAGCCGCTCGGCCCCCGCGACGACCGCGCACGCCCGCGGCGTCGCGGCGGCCCGCTCCGCGAACCGGTCCGCCAGCGTCCCGGGCTCCGCCGGGCACTGCGGTCCGCGCAGCCCGGCCCGCACCGCCGCGGGCTCGTCCGCCGTGAGCAGGCAGAGCGCGCCCACCGGCAGCTCCGGGTCCCCGGCCAGCTGCTCCAGCACCGTGGCCAGCCGCCGCGCGAGCAGGGCCGCGGTCCGCGCGTCGAACAGGTCCGGCCGGTACTCGACGGCCAGCTCGGCCCGCTCGTCCAGGTTCACCGCCAACGTCAGCGGGTAGTGCGTGCCGTCGCGGGCCTCCACCCCGGCCACCCGCACCCCGTCGGACAGCGCCGGCCGGGCCGACGGGTCCACCGGGTAGTTCTCCACGACGACCAGCGTGTCGAACAGCTCGCCGCCGCCCGCCTGCTTCTGGATCAGCCGCAACCCCAGGTGGTGGTGGGCCAGCAGGGCGTTCTGCTCGTCCCGGAAACGCCGTACGAGCGCGCCCACGCCCTCCCACGGGCGGGCCGCGAGCCGCACGGGCACCGTGGTGATGAACAGCCCCACCATCGACTCGACCCCGGGCAGCTCCTCCGGCCGCCCCGACACCGTCAGCCCGAACACCACGTCGTCCCGCCCGGTCAGCGAGCCCAGCAGCAGCCCCCAGCCCACCTGCACCAGGGTGCTCGGCGTGGTGCCCAGCCGGCGCGCGGCCGCCGTCAGCCGGGCGGTCGCGTCGGCGGTCAGCTCCAGCCGGTGCACGCCGGGCCGCACCGCCGTGCGCCCCGCGTCCGCCGCGGCGACCAGCGTCGGCCCGTCCAGTGCGGTCAGCGCGCCGCGCCAGGCGCGCTCGGCGGCCGGCGCGTCCTGGGTCTTCAACCAGCGCAAGTAGTCGCGGTACGGCCGCACTTCGGCCAGCCCGGCCGGACCGCCCGGCCCGCCGTCGGCCTCGTACAGCGCCAGCAGGTCCCCGACGAGCAGCGGCATCGACCAGCCGTCCACCAGGATGTGGTGCACCGTCACCACCAACAGGTGGTCCTTCGGCCCGCGCCGGGCCAGCAACAACCGCAACAGCGGCGGCCGGTGCAGCTCGAACCGGCGGTTCAGCTCGGCGTGTTCCACCCGACGCACCGCCGAGGCGGACGGGTCGTCGGCCAGGTCCACCCGGTCCAGCGCGAAGGACACCCCGGCCGGTACGAACTGCACCGGTTGCGGCACCCCCTCGTGCCAGAATCCGGACCGCAGGTTGGGGTGGCGCTCCAGCAGGGCGGCGCCCGCCCGCTCCAGCCGCTCCGCGTCCACCGGACCGGTCAGCGAGACGGACACCTGCACCGTGTACACGTCCGGGGCGGCCCCGTCGTACAGCGAGTGGAACAGCATGCCCTGCTGCAAGGGGGACAGCGGGAGCACGTCCGCTATTCGAGCCTGGGTCACTGCTGGGCCCTCCACATGTCTTCGAGCATCGTGATCTGGTCCTGGTCGAGGTCGACCAGGTCGAGGTCCGAGGGGGTGTGCCCCCCGGTGGTGCCGTGCGCCGCCCAGGCGGCCAGCGCGTCGACGGCGGACAGGAACCCGTCCGCCAGTTCCTCCACGGCGTCCCGGGCCACGGCGTCGCCGGCCCAGGTGAACGTCGCGGTCAGCTCCGGCCCGTCGGGGCCGTCACCGATCCCGGTGGTGATCTCCACCGGGTGCGAGAGCGGGAGCAGCGGGTCCGGCCGGGCCGCGAGGGCGTCGCCCTCGGCCGCGGGGCCCCAGTCGGAGCCCGCCGTACCGGTCTGCCGCCCGAGGTAGTTCCACAGCACCTCGGGCGCCGCCGCCTCCCGGTCGAACAACCGGGCCGTCGCCGGGTTCGCGTACCGCAACAGGCCCGCGCCGATCCCGCCGTCCGGGACCTGCCGCAGCAGCTCCTTGACCTCCTTCAACGCGGCGCCCGGGTCGTCCCGCCCGGCGAGCACGCCCGCCGGGTCGTACGAGCGGGCCGTCACCCGGAGCGGGTGGATGGCCGTGAGCCAGCCCACCGTCCGGGTCAGGTCCGCGCCCGGCAGCAGTTCCTGCTCCCGGCCGTGGCCCTCCAGGTCCACCGTGAAGCCGTCACCGCCGGGCAGCCCGCGCCGGGCCGCCAGATCTCCGACGGCCAGTGCCAGCGCGGTCAACAGGGCGTCGCCGACGGTGCCGTGGAAGGCCGCCGGCACCTCGCGCAGCAGCGGAGCGGTGCGCTCGGCCGACGCCGTCACCGTGAGCGAGTCGGCCGTCGAGACCGTGTCGGTACGCGGGTCCAGCGCGCGGTCCGCCAGCAGTGGTCGGGCCGCTCGGGACGCGGCCAGCCAGTGCTCCAACTCGGTGGTCCGTCGCGGGTGTTGCGCTTCGGCCAACAGATGGGTCGTCCAGGTCCGCAGTGAGGTCGCCACCGGCTCCAGGGCCGGGGCCCGGCCCGCCTCCACCGACTCGTACGCGGCCCGCAGGTCCGGCAGCAGGATCTGCCAGGACACCTCGTCCACGACCAAGTGGTGTGCGGCCAACAGCAGTCGGCCCGTGGCGTGCGGACCGCGATCGAAGTGGACCGCCCGCAGGACCGCCCCGGACTCGGGATCGAGCATCCCCGACACCCGGCCCGATTCCGCCGCCAGCAGCTCCCGCAGCCGCGCTTCGTCGAGCCCGGTCGCGTCGACCGTCTCCAGCACCGTCGCGGCGCGCACCGCGCCGACCGGCCGGACCTCGGCGCTCCACACCCCGGGCCGGGACACCGTCAACGTCTGGCGCAGCCCGTCGTGGTGGTCCAGTACGGCCTGGAGCGCGGCCCGGAGCACCTCGCGGTCGGCGCCGGTCGGCAGCCGTACCAGCCGGGCCTGTGCGAACGAGGCGAACGATCCCCCGCGCCGCGCCAGCCACTGGGCCACCGGCGGCAGCGGCAGCGGGCCGGGCCCGCCGTCCGTGGTCCTCACCGTCCGGGCCGGGGCCGTGTCCCGTCGGGTGGCGACCGAGGCCAGCGCGGCCGGGGTGGGCTGCTGGAACACCTGCCGGGCCGAGATGGTCAGCCCGGCCTTGCGGGCCAGGCCCACCAGGCGGATGGAGACGATGCTGTCGCCCCCCAGCTCGAAGAAGTCGTCGTCCGGGCCGACCGCGGGCAGCCCCAACACCTCAGCGATCAGCGCCCGCAGCACGTCCACGGGCGATTCCGCCGGGCTCGCGGCCGGCGCATCCGCGTCCGGGACCGAGGTCGCCGCGAGGGCCGCGGGCGGCGGCGGGGGCGCGGGCAGGGCGGCGCGGTCGAGCTTCCCGTTGGGCGACAGCGGCAGTTCCTCCAGCGTCACGAACACCGCCGGGACCATGTACTCGGGCAGCCGGGCGGCAGCCAGGGCCCGCAGCTCCGCGGCGTCCACGGTGCGGCCCTCGGCGGGCACCACGTAGGCGACCAGACGACGGATCCCCGGGGTGTCTTCGCGGAGTTGGACGGTGGTGTGGGTGAGGTGGGGGTGGGTGGTGAGGGTGGTTTCGATTTCTGCGGGTTCGATGCGCAGGCCGCGGAGTTTGATCTGGTGGTCGGTGCGTCCGAGGTAGTGGAGGGTGCCGTCGGGTGTTTGGCGGACGAGGTCTCCGGTGCGGTACATGCGGGTGCCGGTGGGTCCGTGGGGGTCGGCGGTGAAGCGTTCGGCGGTGAGGTGGGGGCGGGTGTGGTAGCCGCGGGCGAGTTGGGTGCCGGCGAGGTAGAGCTCGCCGGGGGTGTTGGGGGGTACGAGGCCCAGATGGTGGTCCAGGACGTAGGTGCGGGTGTTCCACACCGGCGTCCCGATGGGTGCCGTGGGATGCGGCGCGCCGGGGCCGGTGGTCATGGCGGTGACGTCGACGGCCGCTTCGGTGGGCCCGTAGAGGTTGGCGAGCACCGCGCCCTGCGTGTTGTGCGCGTGGAAGCGGTCCACCAGGTCGGTGGTGAGGGCTTCGCCGCTGCATACGACGAGTCGGAGGGTGGGGGTGTTTTCGATGTGGTGGTCGGTGAGGTAGGCGTTGAGCATGGAGGGGACGAAGTGGCAGATGGTGATGGCTTGTTGGTGGATGAGGGTGGCGAGGTAGTCGGGTTCTTTGTGGCCGTCGGGTCGGGCGATGACGAGGGGGGTGCCTTGGGTGAGGGGCCAGAAGAGTTCCCAGACGGAGACGTCGAAGCCGGTGGGTGTTTTGTGCAGGACGCGGTCGTCGGGGGTGAGGGTGTAGGTGTGTTGCATCCATTGGATGCGGTTGACGATGGCTTCGTGTTCGATGAGGACGCCCTTGGGTCGTCCGGTGGAGCCGCTGGTGAAGATGAGGTAGGCGGGGTGGCGGGGGAGTAGGGGCGCGGTCCGCTCCGCGTCCACCACCGGGTCCCCGCTGAGTCCGTCCAGCTCCTGTGCCACCGCGGCCGAGTCCAGGACCACCGCCGCGACGTCCGGCCCGTCCGGCCCCTGCGGCAGCAGCCGCGCGCCGACCCCATCGGTCAGGGTGAGCACCGGACTTCCGGTGTCCAGGAGGTACGCGAGTCGGTCGGTGGGGAGGGTGAGGTCGAGGGGGAGGTAGGCGGCGCCGGCGCGGATGACGGCGTGCAGGGCGATGAGGAGTCGGGGGGAGCGGGGGAGGGCGATGGCGACGGTGGTTTCGGGGCCGATGCCCCGGCCGATGAGGAGGCGTGCGAGGCGGTTGACGGCCGCTTCGAAGGCGGGGCGGGTGGTTTCGGCGCCTTCGAAGACCAGGGCGGGGCCGTGGGCGTCGTGGGCTCCGGCTTCGACCAGGTCGGCGAGGGTCGTGGGGCCGTCGAGGGCGACGGTGGTGTCGTTGAAGCCGTGCAGGATCCGCTCGCGTTCGGCCCCGTCCAGGACCGGGATCGCCGACAGCCGCACCGAAGGATCCGCCGCCACCGCGCCCAGCAGCCGCACCAGCCGCCCGGCCAGCGTCACCACCGTGGACGCGTCGAAGAGGTCCGAGGCGAAGCGGATCCCGCCCGCGATGCCGGAGCCGGGCCGGAGCGTGCCGAAGGCCAGCTCCAGGTCCACCTTGGCCCCGCCGGTCTCCACCGGGAACTCCTGCGCGGGCACGCCGAAGAGCTCCGCGGCGGGCTCCTGCGGCGCCGAGTGGTACGTCACCATCGTCTGGAACAGCGGGTTCCGCGCACGCGACCGCTCCGGGCCCACCGCCTCGACCACGGCCTCCAGCGGGAGGTCGGCGTGGGCGAAGGCGGCCAGGGCGACGTCGCGGACCCGGGCGACGAGGTCGCCGAAGCCGGGGTCGCCGGACAGGTCCGCGCGCAGGACCAGCGTGTTCAGGAAGAACCCGACCAGGGCGTCGAGCTCCGCCCCGGACCGCCCGGACACCGGGCTGCCGAGCGGTACGTCCTCGCCCGCGCCCAACCGGTGCAACAGGGCGGCCACCGCCGCGTGCAGCACCATGAAGGGGGTGGCGCCGGCCGCCCGGGCCAGCCGCAGGAGTCCGTCCACCGTCTCGGCCGGCACCTCGAAGGCGACCACGTCACCCCGGTACGTCGGCACGGCCGGCCTCGGCCGGTCCGTCGGCAGGGCCACCTCGGCCGGCAGCCCCGCCAGGGCCCGCCGCCAGTACGCGGCCTGCGCCGCCGCCACCGACGCCGGGTCGGTGACGTCGCCCAGCAGTTCGCGCTGCCACAGCGCGTAGTCGGCGTACTGCACGGGCAGCTCCGCGAACCGCGGCGCCCCGCCCGCGGAGCGGGCCGCGTAGGCCCCCGCGAGATCGGCCAGCAGCGGGCCCGCCGACGCCTCGTCGGTGGCGATGTGGTGAAGCAGCACCAACAGCACGGCGTCGTCCGGCGCGGTGCGCAGCAGGGTGACCCGCAGCGGAACCTCCCGCTGGAGGTCGAAGACGTGCCCGCCGGCCGCGAGGGCCGCCGCGGCCACCCGGTCGGCGGTGACCTCCCGTACCTCCACCGGCGCCACGGCCGTACCGGCCGGCAGCACGCGCTGGTACGGCTCGCCCTCGTGCTCGGCGATCACCGTGCGCAGCGCCTCGTGCCGGTCCGTCAGGTCCGCGACCGCCGCCCGCAGCGCAACGGGGTCCACCGGGCCGCGCAACCGCACCGCCAGCGGCACGTTGTAGACCGTGCCTGCGCCGCGCACCGCGTCCCACAGCCACAGCCGGTGCTGCGCGTACGACAGCGGCGGCCGTGGCGCGCGCCGTGCGGGGGCCGTGGCCAGCTCCGGGCGCGGCACCCCGCCACCCGCCCCGGCGAGGTGGGCGGCGAGCCGGGCCGGGCTGCGCAGCTCGAAGACGTCGCGCACGGCGCAGTCGCCGCCCAGGGCCCGTGCCAGTCGGGCGGCCAGTCGGGCCGCCAGCAGCGAGTGTCCGCCGAGCGCGAAGAAGTCGTCGTCGGGGCCCACCGCCCCCCGCCCCAGGACGTCGGCGAAGACGCCGGCGGCGATCTCCTCGCGGGCATCGCGCGGGGCCCGCGCGGCGCCGGGCGCGGGCACGTCCGGCGCGGGCAGGGCGCCCCGGTCGAGCTTTCCGTTGGGCGACAGCGGCAGCTCGGCCAGGGTCACGAAGAAGCTCGGGACCATGTACTCGGGCAGCCGGTCCGCCGCCCAGGCCCGCAGCTCCGCCGGCTCCGGCGCCGCCCCGCCGGCGGCCGGCACCACGTACGCCACCAGGTGCTGTACTCCCGGGGTGTCTTCGCGGAGTTGGACGGTGGTGTGGGTGAGGTGGGGGTGGGTGGTGAGGGTGGTTTCGATTTCTGCGGGTTCGATGCGCAGGCCGCGGAGTTTGATCTGGTGGTCGGTGCGTCCGAGGTAGTGGAGGGTGCCGTCGGGTGTTTGGCGGACGAGGTCTCCGGTGCGGTACATGCGGGTGCCGGTGGGTCCGTGGGGGTCGGCGGTGAAGCGTTCGGCGGTGAGGTGGGGGCGGGTGTGGTAGCCGCGGGCGAGTTGGGTGCCGGCGAGGTAGAGCTCGCCGGGGGTGTTGGGGGGTACGAGGCCCAGGTGGTGGTCCAGGACGTAGGTGCGGGTGTTCCACACCGGCGTCCCGATGGGTGCCGTGGGATGCGGCGCGCCGGGGCCGGTGGTCATGGCGGTGACGTCGACGGCCGCTTCGGTGGGCCCGTAGAGGTTGGCGAGCACCGCGCCCTGCGTGTTGTGCGTGTGGAAGCGGTCCACCAGGTCGGTGGTGAGGGCTTCGCCGCTGCATACGACGAGTCGGAGGGTGGGGGTGTTTTCGATGTGGTGGTCGGTGAGGTAGGCGTTGAGCATGGAGGGGACGAAGTGGCAGATGGTGATGGCTTGTTGGTGGATGAGGGTGGCGAGGTAGTCGGGTTCTTTGTGGCCGTCGGGTCGGGCGATGACGAGGGGGGTGCCTTGGGTGAGGGGCCAGAAGAGTTCCCAGACGGAGACGTCGAAGCCGGTGGGTGTTTTGTGCAGGACGCGGTCGTCGGGGGTGAGGGTGTAGGTGTGTTGCATCCATTGGAGGCGGTTGACGATGGCTTCGTGTTCGATGAGGACGCCCTTGGGTCGTCCGGTGGAGCCGCTGGTGAAGATGAGGTAGGCGGGGTGGCGGGGGAGTAGGGGCGTGGTCCGCTCCGCGTCCGCGACCGGCCCGGCCGACAGCTCGGCCAGCTCGGCCGTGGTCCGCCCGTCGTCCAGCAGGAGGACGCTCATCGCCCCGGCCGCGGGGACGGCTGCCGCGGACACCCCGTCGGTCAGCACGCACACCGCCCCGGCGGTCCGCGTCATGTACGCGAGTCGGTCGGTGGGGAGGGTGAGGTCGAGGGGGAGGTAGGCGGCGCCGGCGCGGATGACGGCGTGCAGGGCGATGAGGAGTCGGGGGGAGCGGGGGAGGGCGATGGCGACGGTGGTTTCGGGGCCGATGCCGTGGTTGATGAGGAGGCGGGCGAGGCGGTTGACGGCCGCTTCGAAGGCGGGGCGGGTGGTTTCGGCGCCTTCGAAGACCAGGGCGGGGCCGTGGGCGTCGTGGGCTCCGGCTTCGACCAGGTCGGCGAGGGTCGTGGGGCCGTCGAGGGCGACGGTGGTGTCGTTGAAGCCGTGCAGGACCCGCTCGCGCTCGGCCTCCTGCATCAGGGGGATCGCCGACAGCCGCACGGAGGGGTCCGCGGCCACCGCGTCGAGGAGCTGGACCAGCCGTCCCGCGAGCGCCATCACCGTGGACTCGTCGAACAGGTCCACCGCGTAGCGGATCCCGCAGGTCATGCCGACCGGCCTGCGCCGGAAGAGCACCTCCAGGTCGAACTTGGCCGCGCCCGCGCCGACCTGCCGTTCGACGGCCGTGACCGCCGGGCCGAACAGGTCGGTCGCCGGCTCGGCCCCGCCCTCGTAGGCCACCATCGTCTGGAACACCGGGTGCCGCGACAGCGAGCGCTCCGGGGCCACCGCCTCGACCACCGCGTCGAAGGGCAGGTCGCCGTGGTCCAACGCCCCGGTCACCGCCCGCGAGGTCCGCGCCAGCAACTCCGTGAAGGCCGGGTCCCCGGACAGGTCGGCCCGCAGCACCAGGGTGTTCACGAAGAACCCGACCAGCGGCTCCAGCACCTGCGCCGAACGCCCCGACGCCGGGAAGCCCAGCGGTACGTCCTCGCCCGCGCCCAGCCGGTGCAGCAGCGCGGCCACCGCGGCGGACACGACGGCGAACGGGGTCGTTCCCGCCCCGGCCGCCAACGCCTCCAGCCCGGCCACGAGGTGCTCGGGCAGGCCCACCGTCACCGTCCGCCCGGCGTGCGACGGCACGGCCGGACGGGCCCGGTCCACGGGCAGCGCCGGCTCGGTCGGGGTCCCGGCGAGCGTCCGGCGCCAGTGCTCCGTCTGGAGCGCGGCCACCGACGCCGGGTCGGCGCCGTCCCCGAGCAGCTCGCGCTGCCACAGCGCGTAGTCGGCGTACTGGAGCGGCAGCGGGGCGAACTCCGGCGCCCGGCCCGCCGAGCGGGCCGCGTAGGCCAGCGCCAGATCGGTCAGGAACGGTCCCGTCGACCACTCGTCCGACGCGATGTGGTGGAACAGCACCAGCAGCGCGTGCCGCGACACCGACTCGGACAGCAGGGTCAGCCGGACCGGAAGCTCTCGCTCCAAGTCGAAGACGTAGCCGACCGCCGCGTCGAGGGCCTCCCCGGCCCGGCCCGGCTCCACCGGCTCCACCGAGAACGGCACCCGCACCGCGTCCGGCTCCAGCACCCGCTGGTACGGACCCCGCGCGTCCTCGCCGAACACGGTGCGCAGCGCCTCGTGCCGGGCCACCACGTCGGCGACCGCCGCCCGCAGGGCCGTCACGTCCACGGGCCCGTCCAGATCCAGGGCGAGCGGCACGTTGTAGGTGGCCGAGGGGCCCTCCAGCCGGTCCAGGAACCACAGCCGGGCCTGCGCGAGCGCCATCGGCAGCCGCTCCGGCCGGACGCCGGCCACCGGTTCGGGGCGCTCCGGTGCGGACCGCCCGGCCAGTCGCCGGGCCAGCCCGGCGACCGTGCGCGCCTCGAAGACGTCCCGCACCGAGCAGGACGTACCGGTCGACCGCAGTCGCGCGACGAGCCGGGTCGCCAGCAGCGAGTGCCCGCCGAGCCGGAAGAAGTCGTCCTCGGCGCCGACCGCGGCCAGCCCCAGCAGCTCCGCGAACACCGAAGCCACCCGCTCCTCGGCAGCGCCGCGCGGCGCCCGTGAGTCACCCGCCGCCCGGAGCCCCGGCGCCGGCAGCGCGGCCCGGTCCAGCTTCCCGTTGACGTTGACCGGCAGGGCCGCCAGCACCACCACGGCCGCGGGCACCAGGTGCTCGGGCAACCGCGCCGCCAGCTGCCGGCGCAGCTCCTCCGGCCCGGCCGACGCCGAGGCCGCGTAACCGACCAGCTCGGGCGTGCCCGGGGACCCCGGCAGGTCCTCGCGGACCAGCACCGCGGCCGCGGACACGCCGTCCAGGGCCGCGAGCGCGGCCTCCACCTCGCCGGGCTCCACCCGGAAGCCGCGGACCTTCACCTGGTCGTCGGTCCGGCCGAGGAACTCCAGCAGGCCGTCCGCCCGCCGGCGCGCCAGGTCGCCCGTCCGGTACATCCTGGTACCGGGAGCACCCAGCGGGTCGGCGACGAACCGCTGCGAGGTCAGCGCGGACCGGCCCAGGTAGCCGCGCGCGTTCTGCTCGCCGGCCAGGTACAGCTCCCCGGGAACGCCCGGCGGCACCGGTCGCAGCCCGCCGTCCAGGACGTACGCCCGCGCGTTGTCCAGCGGACGGCCCACCACCGGGGACGGGCAGTCGCCGACGCGGGCGACCAGCGCGTCCACCGTGAACTCCGTCGGCCCGTAGTAGTTGACGCTCTCCACGCCCGGCACCCGGCGCAGCTCCGCCCACAGGCCCGGGGGCACCGCCTCCCCGCCCAGCAGGAAGAGCGGCGGCCGCCAGTCGCCGGCCAACAGGCCGGCGTCCACCAGCCGGCGCCCGTACGAGGGAGTGACGTCCAGGGCGTCGATCCGGTGCTCGCGGACGTACGCCACGACCGCCTCGGCGTCCCGGCGGCCGTATTCGTCGAGCACGTGCAGCTCGTGCCCGGCGATCAGCCAGAGCAGCTGTTCCCAGGAGGAGTCGAAGGAGAACGACGCCGTGTGCAGCGCCCGCACCCGGCGCCCGAGCCGCTCCGCGACGGGCCCGTACAGCTCCCGTTCGTGGTCGCGGAAGAGCCGGGTCAGCCCGGCGTGCCGCAGGACCACGCCCTTGGGAACACCGGTGGAGCCGGAGGTGTAGATGACGTAGGCCGCGTGCTCCGGATGCACCGGCACCTGCGCCAGCGGCTCCACCGAAGCCAACCGCGCCACGATGTCCGCGTCGTCCAGCACCAGTGCCGGTACGCCCGGCAGGCGCCCGGCGGCGGCCCGCGTGGTCACCGCGCACACCGGAGCGGAGTCCTCCAGCATGAAGGCGATCCGCTCGGCGGGGTGGTCCAGGTCGAGCGGCAGGTACGCCGCGCCCGCCTTCAGTACGGCGAGCAGCGCGACCACGGAGTCCGCGCAGCGGGGCACGGCCAGCGCCACCACCGTGTCGGGTCCCGCGCCCGCCGCCGCGAGCAGCGCGGCCAACCGGCCCGCCCGCTCGTCGAGTTCGGCGAAGGACAGCCGCTCCTCGCCCGCCACCACGGCGCTCGCCCCCGGCGCGGCCCCGACGGAAGCGGCGAACACGGCCGTCACCGGCTGCGGGTCCACCGGCCGGTCCGTGGCGTTCCAGCGCTCCAGCGCGGCCCGCTCCTCCTCGTCCAGCAGCTCCCAGGCGGAGACCGGGCGCGAGGGGTCCGCGACGGCCTGGGCCAGGACGCGCAGCAGCCGGTCGGTGAAGGCGTCGGCGGTCCGGGCGTCGAACAGCGCCGTCGCGTAGAACACCTCCAGCTCCAGGCCGGCGCCGTGCGCCGTGTCGGAGAAGGTGATGTCGAGGTCGAACTTGGCGGCGCCGGGGTCGATCCGGTCCACGCGGGCGGGCAGCCCGAACAGGGTCCGCAGGTCCTGGGTGACCGTGCTGTGCGACACCATCGTCTGGAACAGCGGGTGGCGCACCGGCGAGCGCTCCGGGGCCACGGCCTCCACCACCGCGTCGAAGGGCAGGTCGGCGTGGTCCAGCGCGGTCAGGTCGGCGGCCCGCACCCGCTCCAGCAGCTCCGTGAACGCCGGATCGCCGGACAGGTCGGTGCGCAGCGCGAGGGTGTTGACGAAGAAGCCGACCAGCGGGTCCAGCGCGGCGTCGGAGCGGCCGGCGACGGGGGTCCCGAGGACCAGGTCGGTACCGGCGCCGAGCCGGTGGAGCAGCGCGGCCACCGCCGCGTGCACCACCATGAACACGCTCGTCCCGCTCTCCCGGGCCAGCGCGCGCACCGCCCCGGCCAGGGCGTCGGGGACCGGCCGGTACACCAGGGCGCCGGCGGCGGCCTCCGCGGCGGTGGCCGGGCGGCCCCGGTCCGCGGGCAGCGCCGGCTCCGGCGGGGCGCCGGCCAGCACCCGGCGCCAGTGGGCCGCCTGCACCCCGGCGGCCGACGCGGGCTCGCCGGGGTCGCCGAGGAACGCGCGCTGCCACAGCGCGTAGTCCGCGTACTGGAGCGGCAGCGCGGCGAACTCCGGTGCCCGGCCCGCGGCCCGGGCCGCGTACGCCCGCGCGAGGTCGCCGAGGAACGGCCCCATCGACCACTCGTCGGAGGCGATGTGGTGCAGCAGCACGACCAGGGCGTCCCCGCCCGCGGCGGACCGGACCAGGGTCACCCGCACCGGGGCGGCCGTCGTCAGGTCGAAGGCGTGCCCGAGCGCGTCCGTGACGGCGTCCGAGGCGCCCGCCGCGTCCGCGACGTCCACCGTCCGCAGCCGGACCCCGGCCTCCACGGCCGGGAGGACCCGCTGGGCGGGCACCCCGTCGTGCTCCTCGAACACGGTGCGCAGGGCCTCGTGCCGGGTCACCGTGTCGGCGAGCGCCGCGTCCAGGGCCCCGGCGTCGAGCCGGTCCTCGAAGCGCACGCAGAAGGGGATGTTGTAGGTGGTGGTCGGCCCGTCCAGCTGGTGCAGGAACCACAGCCGCTGCTGCGCGTACGACAGCGGCAGCACGGCCGGTCGTTCCAGCGCGGCGAAACCCGTGACAGGCACGACCGGGGCGACAGCGGCGCCGGTGCCGCCGGCGGAGCCCCGGTCGGCGCCGAGCCGGTCGGCCAGGGCCCGGGCGGTCCGGGCCTCGAAGACGTCGCGGATCGCGCAGTCCGTGCCCAGGGCCGCCCGCAGCCGTGCGGCCGCCCTGGAGGCGGGCAGCGAGTGGCCGCCGAAGGCGAAGAAGTCGTCCTCGGGGGAGAGGGCCGGGACCCCGAGCACCTCGGCCAGGACACCGGTGACGATCTCCTCGCGGGCACCGCGCGGAGCGCTCCCGCCACCGCTCGCACCGCCCGCGGCCGGGCCCGCGGCGGGAGCCGGCAGCGCCTTGCGGTCCACCTTGCCGTTCGGGGTCAGCGGGAAGGAGTCCAGGACGACCACCGCCGCCGGGACCATGTAGGCCGGCAGCTCCGCCGCCACGGCTCGCCGGAGCTCGGCCGGGTCGGGTGCGCCGCCGTCGACGGCGCGGCTCACGTAGCCGACCAGTGTCTGTCGGCCCGGCTCGTCCTCCCGGACCAGCACGACGGCCCGGCCGGTGCAGGCGGCCGCGGCGAGCGCCGCCTCCACCTCGCCCGGCTCGATCCGGTGCCCGCGCAGCTTCACCTGGTCGTCGCAGCGCCCGACGAACGTGAGGCGGCCCGCCGCGTCCCGGCGCACGAGGTCGCCCGTACGGTACATCCGGGTCCCCGCCGGCCCGAACGGGTCGGCGGTGAAGCGCTGCGAGGTCAGCGCGGGTCGTCCCAGGTACCCGCGGGCCAGCTGCCCGCCCGACAGGTACAGCTCACCGGTCCGGCCGGCCGGGACCGGCCGCAGCGCCGCGTCCAGCACCTGCGCCCGGGTGTTCCAGAAGGGGAGCCCGATGCCGGGGACACCGCGGTGATCGGCGTCCAGCTCGGCGGCGGTGGCCCACACGGTGGTCTCGGTGGGCCCGTAGACGTTGGTGACGGCGCGGGCGGTGCGCGCCAGCCGCTCGGCGAGCGCCGCGGGCAGCGCCTCGCCGCCTACCAGTACCCGGGTGCCGGCCAGGGCGGTGGGGCGGCCGTCCTCCAGGAGGGCGTGCCACAGCGAGGGCGTGGCCTGCATGACGGCGGGCCGGTGGGCGTCCACGAGAGCGGCCAGCGCGGCCGGTTCGCGGACGGTGTCCCGGTCGGCGAGGACGATCGTGGCCCCGGTCAGGAGCGGGATGTGGATCTCCAGCACGTGGATGTCGAAGGAGATCGTGGTCACCGCGACGAGCCGGTCGGCGGGTCGCAGTCCGAGCACCTCGCGCTGCATGCCCAGGAAGTTGGCGAGCGCCGCGTGCGGCACGACCACGCCCTTGGGGCGGCCGGTCGAGCCCGAGGTGTGGATGACGTAGGCGGGGTGCGAGCCGGTCAGCGCGGCGGTGCGGTCGGCGTCGGTGACCGCGGAGGCCGGCAGCGCGGCGAGTTCCGCGAGGGTGTCGGGGGCGTCGAGCACGACGGGACCCGGGCCGGGGCCGTCCGGTGCCCAGGGCGCCCGGGCGGCGCCGTCCAGGGTGGTCAGGACGCACACCGGGCGGGCGTCCTCGACCATGAACCGGAGCCGCTCCGGCGGGTATTCGAGGTCCAGCGGCAGGTAGCCGCCACCCGCCTTGAGCACGGCGAGGAGCGCCACCACGAGGTCGGCGGTGCGCGGCAGCGCGAGCCCGACGAAGGTCTCGGGACCGACGCCGCGGGAGATCAGCAGCCGGGCCAACCGGTCGGCGCGCGCGTGCAGTTCCCCATGGCTGAGGACGGTGGCCCCGGCGATCACGGCCGGGACGTCCGGGTGCCGGCGGGCGGCCTCCTCGAAGGCGGCCACGACCGGCCCGGCGGGCACCGGGCGTCCGGTGTCGTTGCCGGCGCCGACCACCCTCGCGAGCGCGGTCGGGTCCAGCAGGTCGGGGCGGCCCACCGGGACGTCCGCGCCCGCTTGCGCGCACGCGGTCAGGAAGCCGGCGAACTCGGCGGCGAGCGCGTCGACGGTCGCCCGGTCGTAGGCGCGGGGATGGGCGTCCAACTCCAGCCGGATGACGCCCCGCGCCTCGTCGTGGGTGACGCCGAGGGTCAGGTCGTCGACCGGCCCGGCGGCCACGTTGTGCACGGTGGCGGGCGCTCCGGCGAAGTCCGTTCCGTGGTCGAAGGCCTTGACGTTGAGCATCGGGCCGAAGGCGCCCGCCCCCTCGGGGCGGCCGGGCCCCAGCTCGCGCCGGACCTCCTCGCCGCGGTGGTGCTGGTGGCGGCGCAGCTCGCGCACCCCGGCGGCCACGTCGGCCACCAGCCGCCCGTACGGCAGGTCGGGCCGTACGGCCACGCGCAGCGGCAGCACGTTGACGACCATGGCGGGCACGCGCAGCGCCGCCGAGCCGAGCCGGGCCATCGCGGGCAGTGCCAGTACGACGTCACGGGAGCCGCCCGCCCGGTGCAGCCAGGCGGCGAAGGCGGCGGTCACCGCGTCGGCCCAGGTGCCGCGCGCCGAGCGGGCGACGGCCAGCAGCGCGGCGGTGGCCGGCGGTGCCAGCTCGACCGTCGCGCGCAGGAAGCCGGCGGTGGCCGGGTGGTTCGCGCCGGAGAGCGGGGCCGGGTCGGGCAGGTCGACCAGCCGTTCCCGCCAGTACGCCCGGTCGGCGGCGTGCCGCTCCGACGCGCGGTAGGCGGCCTCCTCCTCCAGTACGGACGCCAGGGCGGGGAAGGGGGCGGAGCCGGGCTCGCGGCCCTCGACCAGAGCGGTGTACACCTCGGCCGTGCGCCGGGTGACGAGCGAGAACCCGTAGGCGTCCAGGGCGAGGTGGTGGACGCGCTGGTACCAGAGCGTCCGGTCGGGGGCGACCCGGTGCAGGCTGAAGCAGTACAGCAGGTCGCGGGTCGGGTCGATCGCGGTGGCCATGTCCCGGTGCATCAGGGACAGCGCGGTGCCGTACGGGTCGTCCTGCCCGACGTGGTCGAGCACGGGCACGACGGGGCCGCCGGCCGGTCCGGGCCAGGTCTCCTGGTACGGCTCGCCGTCGGCGTCCTCGCCGAAGCGGGCGGTCAGCGCCTCGCACTCGGCGAGGGTCCGCCGCAGGGCGGCGGTGAACAGGCCCGGGTCCAGCGGGCCTTCGATCTCGACGTACTGGCCGACGTTGTAGACCGGGGACTGCGGGTCGAGCCGCTGGCCGTACCAGACGCCGGTCTGGGCCCCGGTGAGGGGCAGGCGCCGGGGGATGCGGTCGCTCATGGGTGGTGCTCCAGGGGTCGTCGTCGGCGGGACCGGGACGGCGGTCGGCCGGGGGTACGGGGCTGCGGGAGGGGGGTTCGGCCGCGGAGTCCGGCGGCGGAGTTCAGCCGCGGGGGGCGACCGGGGCGGGCGGCGCGGGCTCGATGGGGTCGGAGCCCGGCGGGGCGTCCTCGCGGGGCGCGGGCAGGGTGGCCCGGCGCAGTCCGGGCACGGCGACGGCTACGGCGACGGCGGCCACGGCACAGATCGCCCCGTTGACGACGGCGGCCCCGGCCGGGCTGAACCAGCGTGCGATCGCCGCCACTTCGGCGTCACCGACGATGTCGCCGCTGGTGCCCTGGGCCGTGATCACGCTGACGATCCGGCCGCGCATGTGGTCCGGGGTGTGGTGCTGGACCAGGGCGTATTCGAGGATCTCGTACACGGTGCCGGCGGCTCCGCCGACGGCCAACAGGGCGAAGGCGAGCACCGGATCGCTGCTCAGGCCGAAGCCGAGGGTCGCCAGGCCACCGGTGAACGCGGCGGTCAGCAGCCAGCGCCCGGGGCGTGCGGCGCGGCCGAGCCAGCCACTGGTCGCCGAGACGAGGACGGCGCCGACGGCGGGGGCGGTGTAGAGCAGGCCGAGCATCACCTCGGCGCCGCCGAAGCGGCGTTCGACCATTTCGGGGAAGAGCACGACGGGCACGTTGAACACGGCGGTCACCCCGCCCAGCAGCACGAGGCCGCCGACGACGCGGTCCCGCAGGGCGAAACGGAAGGCGGACAAGGTCGAGCGGGAGTCCTTGCGCCGGTGGGCGTTCCCGTCGCCGTCGCCGTCGCCGTCGTCATGGCCGTCGCCGTCCGGGTGGACGGCGGGCGGCAGCGGTCGCAGCCGCGTGACGAGCAGTGTGGTGACGCCGGTGGTGACGGCGGTGAACGCGAACACCGGTGCGGGTCCCCACAGGGCCAGCAGCACGCCGCCGAGGAACGGCGCGCAGATGGATCCGATCTCCCCGGTGAGGGAGATCAGGGCGCCCGCGGCGGGCAGCTGGTCCTCCCGGACCAGGGTGGGCGCGGCCGCCATCAGCGCGGTGATGCTGACGCCGGAGGCGAGGCCGTCCCAGGCGACGCAGAGGTGGATGGCCCACAGGGAGGGTTCCGGCAGGAAGGCGTTGACGGCCAGGCCCGCGAAGGCGAGCGCCGCCGCGCCGCGTGCCCGGATGATGAGCGTGCGGCGGTCGCTGCGGTCGGCCATCACCCCGCCCCACAGCGACCCCAGCAGCACGCTCACGCTCATGACCATGCTGACCACGGCCACCTGGAAGGTGGACCGGCTCATGCCCCACACCTGGGCGGACAGGGCGACGGTGGCCATGCCCAGGCCGAAGAGCGAGACCACGCGGGCGATGAAGACCGCACGGAAGTCGCGCGAGGCGCGCAGTGGTTCGATGTCGATGACGAGGTCGCGCAAGGGCACTGCGGGCTCCGTGGAGGTGCGGGGACGGATGGGTCGGACCGTTACGAGGGGCGGGACGGGGCGCGGTGGCGCCGGCCGGCCGGCCGGCGGGCCGGCGCCGGCGGGTGCGGTGCCCGCGCCGGCGCCGGGTCAGGCGGCCGAGGGGGCGAGCAAGTGCGCCCACTCGCGCAGGGTGGGCCGCTCGGCCAGGTCCACGAAGGCGATCTGCGCCCCCTCCGTGCGCCAGCGGGAGACGAGGGACATGAGCCGGATCGAGTCCAGCCCCTGGTCGAGCAGGCTTTCGTCGGGGTCGACCTCGTCGGGTTCGGTGCAGAGCATGTCCGCGACGTCGTGGACCAGCCGGTCGAGGCCGAACGGGCTGTCGGTGAAGGACGTGTCGGTCGGGGAGACGGTCATGGCAGGTGACTTCCTCTGTGGAGATCGAAGTGCCTCACCTGCTACCGAGGTAAGGCTAACCTAAGTTCGTGATTCAAGTTGCAGTCGAGCTCCCCGCGGTACCGGTCCGTCCGGCACGCCCGGGAGACGCACACGTGCTCTTCGCCCTGTCCCGGGGCTTCATGGCCTCCGGAGAGCTGCGCCCCAGGCCCGTCGGCCACTACCTCGCCCGCGCGGGCGAGTTCCTCCTCGCGCCGGACACGCCGGACGGTGGGGTCCCGGCCGGCTGCGTGGCCGTGCGGGACGAGGCCGAGGGCGCCGCCGTGCTCCACAACTTCTGCGTGGCGCGCGGCAGCCAGGGTCGGGGAGTCGGGTCGGCGCTGCTGCGGGCCGCGCTCGCGCGGGCCCGCAGGCTGGACGCCGACCGGGTGTTCACGGCGACCACGGGGCCCGCCGTGCTGTTCCTGCGCCACGGGTTCACCCCGACGGAGCCGGAACGGGCACCCGCGTCCTGGGCCGCGGCGCTGGACCCGGCCCGCGGTTCACGGGTCTACGTACGCATGCTGTGACGCTGCCCGGTGCGGTCCGGCGGACGCCCGCCGGACCGGACCGCGCGGGTCGGTACGGGGCTCAGCGCGCGGCCGCGTCGGCCGCGATCAGGCTCGCGGGGCGCATGTCCGTCCAGTGCTCCTCGGTGTAGTCGGCGCAGCCCTGCCGGCTGTCCTCGCCGTGCACGACGCGCCAGCCGTCCGGCACGGCCGCGAAGGCGGGCCACAGGGAGTGCTGGTTCTCGTCGTTGACGAGCACGAAGTAGCGGGCGTCGTCGTCCTCGAAGGGATTGGTGGCCATCGGGGTCTCCTTGGTGGGTCGGTCGGGATGGATCGGTGTCGGACGGCTCTGGGCACGACCGGCCGACGGCGGGGGCCGCGGGGCGGTCGTGCGGGTCTCGGGGGTCCGGCGCGCCGCGGAGCGTGCGCCGCGGCCCGTGCGGGGGCCGCGGCGCACGCTCCGCGCCGGCCCGTACGGGTTCCGCGCCGTCAGTGGGGCTGCCGGGCGAAGCGGGCGGCCAGCGCCGTCGCCGTCTCGGACAGGGCGAGCGCCTCGGCCGCGTCGAACAACGCGGCCGACCAGCGCCAGTCCACGTCCACGCGGTACCCGCCGTCCGGCGCCGCCCTGACCGTGGCCGTCACGTCCACGGGCCCGGTCAGCGGCGGCTCGTCGCCCAGGGCCCCGGGCGCGGGCCACTCCTCGGCCGGGGCCGGGCCCCAGCCGGGCTCCGCCTCGGGGTCGCTCAGGGCCGCGCGCCGGCGGTAGCCGACGCCGCGGCCGCGCGGGCCGGCCGCCAGCGCCGACGTCTGCGGGTTGAGGTGGCGCAGCTGCTCCTGACCCCGCCCGCCGTCGGGTACGGCGGCCAGGGCCCGGCGCACCGCCCCGGGGTCGTCGGGGTCCAGCGGCAGCCGTACGCCGTGCACCGTCGACAGCCGCCCGACCGTGGCCGGAGCCCCCTCGGGCCGGGGCAGCTCGAGCTCCACCGGCAACCGCGTCCCGTCGTGCAGCCGGGGCCGCCCCGCGGCGACCCGGGCCAGCGCGGTGAGCAGCGCCGTGTCCACGGGGTGCGGGCCGGCGGCCCCGGCGGCGGGCGCGGGGACGTCGAACCGGGTGCGCGTGCGGTGGCCGCCCTCGGCCGCGGGCCAGGCCCGGGGGGCGGGGGCACGGGACAGCTCCGTCCAGTACGGCAGCTCCGCCACCCGGTCCGGCGACTGCGCCCGGGCGGCCAGGGCGGCCGCCCAGTTCGTGAGGCCGCCCGGCGGGCCGAGGGCTTCGGGCCGGGCGCCGTCACCGGCGAACCACGCGTACAGCACGGGGAGTTCCGCGGTCAGCAGCTGCCAGGACACGTCGTCCACACAGAGCGCGTGGGCCGCGAGCAGCAGGCGGCCCGGTCCGTCGGCCCCGGCGTCCAACCAGACCGCCCGGAACACCGCACCCGTCGCGGGGTCCAGCGCCGCTCCGGCGGCCCGGGCGGCCCGGGCGAGCAGCTCCGTACGGGCGGCGGGCGCCAGCCCCGCGACCGGGTGGCGGCGCAGCACCGTCGCACCGGTGACTGCGGGCGCCGCGGCGGCGGGCCGCACCTGCTGGCTCCACACCCCGTGCGCCTGGTGCAGGGCCAGCCGCAGCGCCGGATGGCGGCGTCCCAGCGTGGCCAGCGCCCGCCGCAGCGGAGCCGTCCGCAGCCCCGCCGGGGTCCGCAGCAGTACGTGCTCCCGCGCCCGTTCGACCGGCCAGGGAGCCGAGCGCAGCCGGTGCGCGGCGGGCAGCAGGGTCAGTGGCCCCTGCTCCCGGTCCGCGGGCGGCGGCGGGGTCCGGGCGGGGTCCGAGGGCCACGGCCCGGTGCCGGCGGCGGGCGCACCGGGCGCCGTCGCCGAGCGGATCGGGTCGAGTTCGGGATCGGGATCGGGGCGCGCCGGGGCCGCGCGGACCTGCCCCGCGGGGGTCCCGGGCCGCCGGGCGAGTCCGGCCAGCAGTGCGGCGAACGCGGTGGCCTCGCACTCCAGTTCGGTCGGTCGGTACAGTGCGGGGTTGGCATCGAAGTCGAGGCGCAGCAGCCCCTCCGGGGAGCGGGAGGCGGCCACCGCGAGGTCGTCCACCGGCCCGGACGCCAGGCTGACGACCCGTCCGGGTACCCCCGCGAAGTCCAGCTCCGTCTCGAAGGGCCGCAAGTTCACCAGGGGGCCCGGCACCCGTCCGCCGGGGTGGTCCGGCCAGACCTCCCGGGCCACCTCGGAGCCGCGCACGCGCTGGTGGCGGCGGAGGAAAGAGGTCTCGACCGCGGCCCGGGCGAGGAGCGAGCGGAAGGTGTCGGCCGGACCGGCCGGGATCCGCACCGGCAGGATGTTCACGGCCGCCGCGGGCACCCGCAGGGTCCCGGGGGCCGTCCGGGCGGCCGCGTACACCGCGAGGACGGCCTCGGCCGCGCCCGTTCGCGAGGTGGTGTGCAGCGCGGTCACGGCGAGCACGGCCTCGCCCCAGGTGGCCCCCGCCTCCCGGGCCGCGGCCTCCACGGCCGCGGTGTCGGCCGGCCCGAGGAGCACGGTGCGGCGGACCGCCGTGTCGGCGGGCGGTGCGCTGCGCCCGCGCAGCGGCGGGGGCGGCTCGACCCCCGCCAGGTGCCGGGTCCAGGCGGCCAGGTCGGCGCGGCGCTCGGGCGAGGCCGCGTACGCGCTCTCGGCCGCGACGAGCGCGGTGACCGGGGCGAAGGGGGAGGGGCCGGCGGGCCGGCCGTGCACGGCCGCGGTGTAGTGCTCGGCGATGCGGTGGCCCAGCAGGGCCAGGCCGTGCCCGTCCACCGCGAGCTGGTGGAAGAACTGCACGAGCAGGTGGTGTTCGGGACCGGCCGCGACCAGCACGCTCCCGGCCAGGTCGGGGACGTCCCCGGGGGTCGGGGGGTCGGCCAGCAGGTCCAGCCGCGGCGGGCAGGCCAGTCGACCCCGGACCAGGTCGAGGGCGGCGGCCACCGGGTCGGCGGCTCCCGAGGTGTCGAGCAGGGCGGGGCGCCGGGGACCGCCCGGTTCCCGTACGGGCGACTGGCGCGGGCCGTCGTCGCCGCGGGTCAGCCGGAAGCGCAGCCAGGGCGCCTCGTCGAAGGACGCGGCCACGGCGTCGCGCAGGGCCTCGGTGTCGATCGGGCCGAACAGCTCCACGTACTGGCCGACGTGGTGGCCGGCGTACCCGGGCGCGGCGCTCTGCGCGGCCAGGAACTCCGACTGCGCGGCCGTCAGCGGTACGCCCTCGGTGAGGGCGGGGACGGTGGAGGTCGAGGCGCACGGTGCGGGGACGGAGGGTGCGGGGAGGGGGGAGGCGGTGGCGGACACGGGTCAGCTCCGAAGTCCCGAGGGGAGGGGGGCGTTGCCGGCGGAGGCCGGGGCCAGGAGGTCGCGCCGGGCCCGGACCGCGCGTTCGGTCCCGCTCGGCAGCAGGGAGGAGGTCGGTCCGTGCGTGTGCTCGGTGGCGGCTGTCGCGGCTGTCGCGAGCGCCGGGTCGGCAGGGCCGAAGCCGATGCCCACCAGATCCCGGACGGCGGGGGAGTCCTCCCCGGAGCCGGTGTACGTGTGTCGTGCGGACATGCCCATCCTTCCTCGGACCTACCTGAATGATTAGGTAAGGCTGGCCTAACGTCACTGATCATTGAGAGGGTGTCAAGTTGCCGCCGGACGGCCGTCGAGGGCGGGAATTCGCGCCACATCCGTCGCGGCGCGGGGCTCCCCGACGGCGTGCCGGATTCGGCGGCCATGGCCGCCCCGCGGCTGTCCGGAGGCTGCCCGGTGCGCCCGCGGCGGCTCCCGAGCGGCGGAAATCAGCCGCCGCGGCGCGGCGCGGGCTGCGCCCCGGGTCTGCGCGGTCGCGCGCGGGCGGACGGGGGCCCGGGTTCGGGCGGGCGGCCGAGCGGGTGGGTGAGCGGGTGGGAGTGGCCGGTACGCGTATGGCCGGAACGTTTTTTCAGGGCGTCCCGTTGGATGGGGTCGACCTCTTGCTTGGACGCCGCCGGGCGGGCGGGGCGCCCCGGACCACCCACGTGGCACACCAGCGCGTGACGCGCCGCCGCCACACGACGGCCGTGCGGCCGCTCACCGCGGCGCTCCGGACCGCGGGCCGCCGCTGTGCACCACGACCGGTCGCGGGCCCGTCCGGCGCGGTGACACCACGTCGGCGACGAAGGCGCGTTCGCGGGCGGTGGGCGAGGCGGGCGAGGGGGGCGAGGGGGGACGGCTCGTCATCGGCGTTCCGTTTCCTGGAGAAGGGATCAGGTGGTGCGGACCACGCCGCACCGGTGGCGGCCCGGCGCCGGGCGAGGCGGTGCTGTCACGGGCCGGCGTCGGTCAAGGCGTCCGCCGCGACGAACCTCTCGGAGTCATGCTCCCGGGTGTCGGCGGCGGGGGGAGGGGTTCCCCCGGACGTACGGGCGGCCAGCATCGCTCAAGTCGAGAGGTAAGGCTAACCTAAGTGTTGTGTCCCCGGGTGGGAGAGGAGCGGATCGTCCAGCGCCACGAGCCGGTAGCGGCCCCCGCCCGCCGGATCGGCCCCCGCCGCCGGATCCGGCGGCCCGGCCCGGCCGGCGCGCGCCTGCCGTACGGTCCGGGCACGTCGCTGCTGCGCCGCGACCAGGAGCGACTCCACGCCCGGGGCCGTGCGCCGCAGCCGGTTGAAGCGCCGGACGGACGAGCCGGCCAACCGGGCGGCCGCCGGCCACGACGCCCCGCGCCCGACGACGTCCAGCACCACCCGCAGGGCCGCGGGCGTCGCCTCACCGCCCGCGCCGTGCGCGGCAGCCAGCGCCCGGGCAGCCCCCCATGCCGCCGCGAAGGCGGGATCCTGCTCGGCCCACGCCCGCAGCATCCGCTCCGGAACGCCCGCGGCCATCGCCACCGCCGGCCCCGGTAGCCCCTGCGCGGCGGCCCGCAGGGCCTCCGCCATCCTGGCCACGGTGTCGTCCCGCTGGCTCGGCCGCAGGCCCCAGTGCCTCGCGCAGCTCGCGCTCCACGCCGTCCCGGTCGGCCAGCCGCTCCACGAGCTGCGCCGCCCGCTCGGCCCGTGCGGCCCGCCCGACGGGCCCTGCCGTCCCGGCCGGCGCACCGCGCTCGGCCACGTGCTCGTACACGGATGTCCCCGTTCGGTCAGATGTACCTGACATCGAAGAATCCGCCGCCGACGGCGCCCCTGTCCGCTCCCGGCGCCGCCGATCGACGACCCCGATCGGGTGGTTGTAGGAAATCGACCCCTCGGTTGTCCACCACGCCCCGCTTCGACCCGGTCGGGCCGGTCCCGTACGCCCGCACGCGCGGCCACCGTGCGGGCCGGGGCGGGCGTCCGTGTCCGCCGGCCGGGGTCGCCGGGAGGCGGTGGCCGACAGGTCCGGCTTTCATGGTGTCGAATCGACCACCGCCTCGACCACCGCCTCGACCATCGATCCCCGGAGGACCCGTGTCCCGCAGACGCCGTTGGACGGCCGGTGCCTGCACCGCAGCGATCACCGTCGGCCTGCTCGTCACCGGTGGCGCCCTCGCCCCGGCACGGCACGACGCCTCCGCGCGCGGAGGCGAGAACGAGATCGCGGTGGGCGCCTACCTCCACTACGGAACGCCCGGCGTCGACAGGATGCGGGCGCTCTCGCGCTGGCTCGGGGGGACCGAGCTGCGCGCCGGGCACACCTACCTGCCGGGCGACACCTGGGCCAACATCGAAGGGGCGCCCGATTCGCTGGAGAGCTGGGCGCGCTGGCGCCGGGAGAGGCCCGACCGACTGTTCGTCCTGAACGTGCCCATGCTCCAGAACAACGAGGGCGGGGTCCCGGACCGCCGGGTCGCCGAGCTGCTCCGCTCCGGCGCGCGGGGCGCGTACGACCAGCACTTCCGGCGGCTCGCCCAGCGGCTGGTCGGCCTCGGGGTGCCGGACACCGTGATCGTGCTCGGCTGGGAGATGAACGGCTTCAACTACACCCACCGGTGCCGCCCCGAACCGGCGAGCTGGAAGCAGTACTGGCGGCGCATCGTGGCCGCCATGCGTTCCGTGGAGGGCGAGCGGTTCCAATTCGACTTCGCCCCCAACCGCGGCATCGACGCCATCGCCTGGACCACGTGCTACCCGGGTGACGACGTGGTCGACATCATCGGCATGGACTCGTACGACCAGCCCCCCGGCAACACCTTCGAGGAACAGGTCACCCAGCCCTACGGACTCCAGCACCAGGTCGACTTCGCGCGGCAGCACGGCAAACCGATCTCGTACCCCGAGTGGGGGCTGTTCCGCCGCGGTGACAACCCGGCGTACATGCGGAACATGCTGGGCTGGATCGCCGACCACGAGCCGCTCTACCAGAGCATCACCGACTACTGCCCGCACGGCGTGTGGCAGTGCACCAAGAACCCGCGCTCCGCCCGGGTGTTCCAGGAGTTCCTGTCGACCCACCGGGGCCGGTCGCAGCGTTAGGTCGCAGCGTTAGGGGGTGTCCGACGGATGTGCGTGGCGTCGCGGCGGACATCCGTCAGGCGCCCCCCAGCGCAACGTCCTTGCCCGCCACCGCAGTTCGCGGACGGCGGAACGCACGGCGTCCCGCACGCTATCCTGGGCCGCGTCCGCCGGCCCCGCCGCCTCACCCGCCGCGAGGGCCGCGATGATCAGTGGCACCGGTTCCACGGCACCACCTTCTGCCATGCCCTGTGTGGTGAACGCAACCCTCCGCCCGCGCCCGCGGAGGCGCTTGAGTGCCACGTCAACGGGGAACGCGATGCGGTGCGGCGCCGTGCGACGCCGAAGGAGCACCGGGTGACCGGGGAGGGAGAAGTCGAGTGGAGAGCCTTCATTTCAGCAGCGGGGACCTGGAAGCCACGCAGGAGTTCCTGTCCTCGGCCTACACCCCCATGCGGATCGGTGGCCGCCCCGCGGACACCCGGGCGCGGATCTCCCGCACGGCCGCGGGTGGCCTGAGCGTGGACCGGCTGGCCTTCGGCTACACGATGGCCTACGACGCGGGTTGCCTGGGCAAGGTGTGCCTGGTGACGATGCACTCCGGGACGATCGCGGACACCACCGGTGGCCGCCACGAGGTGTTCGGACCGGGCGAGACCTTCCTGCTGGCCCCCCACGACCGGCCGTACGCGGGCCGGGTCCACGAAGCCCGGTACACGATCACGATGTTCGACCCCGCGCTGTTGGGCCGGGTCTCCTCCCTGCCCGGGGGCGACGAGGTGCGGATCACCGGCGCCCGGCCGGTCGACGCGGCCGCGAACCGCAGGCTGGGCGCCGCCGTCGCCTACCTGCGCGACCACGTCCTGGACGAGGTGTCCGCGTCCCCCGAAGGCGACCGGCTCCTCGTCTCCACCGCTGCCCAACACCTGGCGGCGACGGTCCTGGCGACGCTGCCGCACACCGCCTACGGCGCGGAGGAGAGACCGCGGGACACCCGCGACGCCGGGGGCGACACCCTGCGCCGCGCCGTCGAGTTCATCGAGGCCCACGCCCACCGCGACATCACCCTCGCGGACATCGCGGCGTCGATCCCCGTCACCCCGCGCGCGGTCCAGTACGCCTTCCGCGCTCACGCGGGCACGACGCCGCTCGGCCACCTGCGCCGCGTCCGGCTGGCCCGTGCGCACGCCGAACTGCTCGCCGCGGACCCCGCGGACGGCACGACCGTCTCCGGCGTCGCCGCCCGTTGGGGCTTCGCCCACCAGGGCCGGTTCGCCGCCGCCCATCGACGGGCGTACGGCGTGGCGCCGTCCGTGGCCCTCGGCACCCGGCGGGCCTGAACGGGTGCGTCAGGCCGACGGCGCGGACGGCTCCGCGCCGTCGGCCGCCGGCTCGCCGGGCTCGGCGACCTCGAAGAGGGTGTCGGCGCCCGTGATGCTCAACAGGCGCGACATCTGCGGGCCAGGACGGGACAGGGCCAGCGTCCGCCCGCTGGCGACGCACATCAGCCGTGCCTGGAGCAGGGCGTTGAGGCCGGTGGAGTCGCAGAAGGAGAGCCGGGCGAGGTCGATCACCACGCGTGCGGGCGCCCCGGCGCCGGTACAGACCTGAGGCAGGACCGCGCGCAGCGCGTCGACGTGGTCGAGGTCCAAATCACCGGTGACCGTGACGACCGTGACGTCGTGACGGGTGACGACGGTGACGCTCTGCGGAGCCGGGACGTCCATCGGGGTCACGCGACTCCTCGGGTCGGATGCGGGCAGCGACGACAGGCGGCCGTGGTCCCGATCGGCCCGGCTCCGCTCGCTGCCTGGGACCGACGGTAGGGCGCGGAAGGGCGATCCGTCAGCTCGGCAAACGAAGGCTCGGAGGGACCGGTGGCGGCCCCGTTCGTTTGGTGGACGGTCGACCGGCCGGGTTTCCGATCGGCCGCAGCGGGCAGCCGAGCGGCAATGGGGCGCGCGTCCCGGGTGAGGGAGTTGCAGTTCGTGAACACACACGTGTGGGCGTACCGGCAGAGCTCGGGCTACCGGCCGGGCATGGACCTGACCGGCTACGAGGTGGCGGCGACCGAGGGGCCCATCGGCGAGGTCGACGGGCACTCCGAGGCGATCGGATCCGCCTACCTGCTGGTCGACACCGGCCCGTGGACCCGCGCGAAGGACGTGCTGCTCCCGGTCCGCGCGATCACGAGGGTCGACGAGCAGACCCGACGCATCCTCGTCGACCTCACCAGGGCCGAGATCGAGGAAGCCCCCGACTTCGACCGGGACAAGCACTTCGGGAGCGCGGACTTCCGCTCCGAACTCAGCACGTACTACGGCTTCGGCGCGTCCCGCACGGGTCGCTCCGCCTGATCTCCGCCGCCCCCGCCCGCCCCGCCCGATCCGGCCGAGTGGATGCCCCCGGGACCGGCGGTCCCTCCCGCGCTGCTGCGAAGTCCGGCTGGATGGGGGAGGCTTGGGGCATGGGACGAGACCTCGCGAAGCCCGTGCACCGCGTGTTGGCGGCCTTGGTGACCGCCGTGCTGGCGTCGGGGGTATGGGCCGCCTGGCTGGGCTGGGACCAGCACCGCGACGTACACCCCGACGGCACGACGACCGGACCGTACGCGGCCTGGCAGGTCGTCGGGCTCGTACTGACCCTGCTGGCACCGGCGTACGCGATCGTCGCCCGCTACGGCGGCGCGGTCTACGTGCTCGGCACCACGGCGGGTCTGGGCGCTGCCGCGGGGTACGACTGGTCGGACGATTCCAGCGGTCTGTTCGTGATCGGCGTCGGGCTCGTCGTGGCGGGGAGCCTGGCCGGGACCGCCCTCGTGAGCACCGTGATCACCCCCATGACCCGGCGCGGGAGCCGGCGTCGGACGTGACCGTCAGGAGGGGCGAGAGGGCCGGGAAGCGGTGTCCCGGCGGGTCGCCGCCGCGTCCGTGACGTCCAGGAACACCTGGTCCAGCTCGGGCCAACGGCCGCTCACCTCGCGCCGGATCCGCACCATGGCGTTCTCCACGGTCTCGCTGTCGTAGCCCGGTGTCAGATCCACGCGCGCGGCCACCATGACCGAGCCGGGCGCCAGGCGCATCGTCAGCAGCGCGGGGACCGTGTCGATCTCCGGCTGCCGGTCCAGGAACGCGCGGACCTCCCGCTGGACCTCGGGGGTGGCCGCCTCGCCGATCAGCTGGACGCGGGCCGCCCGGCCGAGCACGTAGGCGACGTAACCGAGCAGCACGCCGATGAGGACGGAGGCGGTCGCCTCGTAGGCGATCTCACCGGTCACCATGTGGAGGGAGATGCCCGCGATCGCCAGGAGCACACCGGCACAGGCGGTGCCGTCCTCGGCCAGCACGGTCCGCAGGGCCGGATCGTGGCCCGCCCGGATCTCCGCCACCATGCCGCGCCCACCGGCCCGCGCCGCGCGCCGCACCTGGAACAGGGCCCGGCCGAGCGAGGCCCCCTCGGCGGCCAGGGCGAGGGCGAGCACGGCCAGCCCGATGACGTACCCCTCGCGCGGTGCGGAACCGCCCGAACGGAACGCCTCGACGCCCTGGAAGACCGAGAAGCAGCCGCCGGTGACGAAGATCCCGACGGCTGCGAGCAGCGACCAGAAGAACCGTTCCATGCCGTAGCCGAAGGGGTGGCGCGCGTCCGCGGGGCGGCGACTGCGCTTGAGGGAGGCCAGGAGGAACACCTCGTTGAGGCTGTCCGCGATCGAATGGGCCGCTTCCGACAGCAGTGCGGGGGAGCCGGTCACGACTCCCCCGACGGCCTTGGCGACGCAGATGACGAGGTTGGCGGCGAGCGCGACCCACACGGTCCTGCGCGTCTGTGCGTCCTGGCCGCCGCGGTCCCGCGCCGCCGGCGCCGTCATCCCCGTACGATCGCGCGCACGTTCTCGATGCTGCCGCAGTCGGCCGCGAGCTGCCGTTCGCGCTCGCGCAGGAACGCCTTCCCGAGCTCGGCCCGCCGCTCGGCGGGGACGTTCTCCCGGGCACCGTTGAGGATCGTGCGTTCCTCCTCGTCCAGGTGGTGCGAGACCGCCTTGGACAGGTCCTCCAGGCGCGCGTCCCAGGTGTCGGAGCCCTCCTCTTCCGAGACCTCCAGCAGCGCGAGGAGCGCCTCGTTGCCCTCGGCGTGCTCCTCGGCGCCGTGCTCCACCTCTTCGTCGTCGACGTTCTTGAACCGCTTCAGGGCGCCGTACACCTGCGCCTCCTCGGCCTCGCCGTGCGCGATGAGGAGCGCGGAGAAGGTGGCCAGGGCGCCCGCCCGATCCGCCTCGACGCTGCGCATCCGCCGGAAGAGGTCCTCCATCCTCCGGTGGTCCTTGAGGATCATGGCGACGACGTCCTGGTTCTCCTGCTCGTCCGCGGTCATGCCCGGATACCTCCTGCTCGCCGGAATTCGCTTCGTCCGGCGCCTGCTCGATGCCAGCCGGTCCAAACCCCGTGGCGGGCGACCGGATCGGTTTCGGTTTGTTCCCGGGCGACCGGGGCAGCCGCGTCGGAGACGGAAGAGAGCCCCCGGAACGGAGGCCAGAGATGTCGACCAATTCACTGATAGCCGTCATCGTCGTGGCAGCGGTCGTCGTGATCGCGCTCACGGCACTGTTGTGGACGTTGGCGAGACGACGCCACCTGAGGGAGAGGTTCGGGCCGGAGTACGAGCGCACCGTCACGGAACGGGGCGACAAGCGGTCCGCCGAGCGCGATCTGCGCGCCCGTGAGGAACGGCACGACCGACTGGACATCAAGGAGCTGTCGGACGGCCGCCGACACCAGTACGCGGACGAATGGAGCGGCGTGCAGCAGGAGTTCGTGGACCGGCCCGAAGGTTCCGTGGAGCGGGCCGACGAACTCGTGACCCGACTGATGGGCGAGCGCGGGTACCCCACCGAGGGGTTCGACGATCAGCTGCGGGACCTGTCGGTGGAGCACGGCCGCACGGTGGAGGAGTACCGGGCGGCCCACGCCGTCAAGGTGCGCAGCGGTGCGGGAAAGGCGACGACCGAGGAACTGCGCGGGGCGATGGTGCACTACCGCGCGCTGTTCGAGGAGCTGTTGTCCGACCAGAGGAGCCGGTGACGATGACGATGGACCATGAAGAACGACGGTCGGGGCGGACCTCCGGGCCCGTCCCGACGACGGAGGACCTCGCACGCGCGGCGCAGCAGCCCGCGGACCGGGACGCGGCCGTCTTCCCGGGCGAGGCCACGACCGCTCCGGGCCGGGCCGCGGCCCCGCCGGGCGGGGACACGGGCGGGCGGCGCGACCGCGACCAAGCGGGGCGGCCGCCGGCGGACCGGCCCGTCGGGGCCGTGTCCGAGGACGTCGGGTCCGCACCCGGGGCAGAGCGGCGCGAGAGCGTCGCCGGCGGCACGGAACCGCTGCTGGGCGTGACGGACGCGGAGCGCTACCGGACCAGGTGGACGGAGATCCAGGGCCGCTTCGTGGACGAGCCCCGGGAGGCGGTCAGGTCCGCCGACACCCTGGCGGCGGAGGTCATGCAGGCCTTCGCGGGCACGCTCGCCGATCACCGCGGCGGCCTGGAGAAGCAGTGGGACCGCGGTGAGGAGGTGGCCACGGAGGACCTGCGACAGGCGATGCGGGCCTACCGTTCGCTGGTCGACCGGCTGCTCGCCACCTGAGCCGCCGGACCGGGAGCGACACGACGGGGGACGGGCGTTCGCGCCCGTCCCCCGTCGTGTCGCGGCGTCCGGGCCCCGCGGCCCCGGGCTAGCGTGGGGCGATCGAGGGGCGGGGCGGACTGCAGGGTTGGAGCGAGCCGTGGCGGATCTGGACGCGTTCACCGACGCACTCGACTACCCGGTGTACGTGGTGACCGCGGCGGCCGGGGAGCGGACGGCCGGTTGCCTGGTGGGCTTCGCCTCCCAGTGCTCGATCGACCCGCCCCGCTTCATGGTGTGGCTCTCCAAGGCCAACCGCACGTACCGGATCGCCCGGCAGGCCTCCCACCTGGCGGTGCACACGCTGCGGGACGACCAGAAGCGGACCGCGGAACTCTTCGGGGGCCGGACGGGCGACGACATCGACAAGTTCGCGCACGTCGACTGGCACCGGCTGACCACGGACGGCGCGGACGCGCCGGTCCTCGACGACGTCCGGGCCTGGTTCCTCGGCCGGGTCGAAGCGCGGGTCGACGGCGGCGACCACGTCGGATTCCGCCTCGCGCCCGTCGCGGAGGGTCCCCCCGGCCCGGTGCGCCCGCCACTGCTGCTCTTCAGCGACGTAGCCGACCTCACCCCGGGACATCCGGCCTAGGGCGTGTTTCGAAAGTCCCTCCCCCAGCTACCGCTGGGAGGTGCCCCCGGGCTCGCGACGCCTGGCACCGCACCTCGCGGCGTTGTCGGAACGCCCGATTACGTCCAGTAGGCGGGCATTCCTCCGCCTTGCGCTGCACCGCACCGGACGCCGCGACCCAGCAAACCTTTCCGGCCACAGCACTAGGGGGTGGCCGAGAGCGGGGTGGCGATGTCCTCCAGGGAGCGGCCTTCGGCCGCGACCGCGTAGCGGACGGCCACCAGTCCCGCGGCCACCATGAGCCCCGCGCCGACGCAGAAGGCGAGCACCGCGTCGGACACGACCCCGCTGGCGGTCAGGCCGGCGAAGAGGAGCGGGCCCGAAATGCCGCCGGCCGCCGTGCCGATGGCGTAGAAGAAGGCGATGGCCATCGCCCGGGTTTCCATCGGGAAGATCTCGCTGACCGTCAGGTAGGCCGAACTGGCCCCGGCCGAGGCGAAGAAGAGCACGACGCACCAGCATGCGGTCATGGTCACGGCGGTGAGGCGGCCCGCGCCGAAGAGCCAGGCGGTGCCGAAGAGCAGCACCCCGGACAGGATGTACGTGCCGGCGATCATCGGCCGTCGCCCGACCGTGTCGAACATGCGCCCCAGCAGGAGCGGGCCGAGGAAGTTCAAGCACGCCACCACGGCGAAGTAGAAGCCGGTCACCCCACTGGAGACGTGGAAGAAGGTGACCAGGATGGAACCGAAGCCGAAGGTGATCGCGTTGTACAGGAAGGCCTGGCCCACGAAGAGGGACAGCCCGAGCACGGCGCGGCGCGGATACGAGCGGAAGACCGTCTTCGCGATCTCGCCGAAGCCGATGCTGTGGCGCTGCGTCATCGTGATGGCCCGCTCCGGCGCGGGCAGCTCGCGCCCCTGCTCCGCCTCCACCCGCCGTTCCACGTCCGCAACCAGCGCTTCCGCCTCCTCGGCCCGCCCGTGGATGATCATCCACCGCGGGCTCTCGGGCACGTGGCGCCGGACGAGCAGGATGACCAGGCCGAGCACCACCCCGAGCGCGAACGTCAGCCGCCAGCCCAGCCACTTCGGGAAGATCCCGGTGTCCAGGGCGAGGACCGAGAGCAGGGCGCCGGCGACCGCGCCGATCCAGAAGCTGCCGTTGATGATCAGGTCCACCCGGCCGCGGAACCTACTGGGGATGAGCTCGTCGATGGCCGAATTGATGGCCGCGTACTCGCCGCCGATGCCGAAGCCGGTGAGGAACCTGAAGAGGAAGAACCACCAGGCGGAGAAGGACACCGCCGTCAGCGCGGTCGCCGCCAGGTAGACACCGAGGGTGACCAGGAACAACCGCTTGCGCCCGTAGAGGTCGGTCAGACGGCCGAAGACCAGCGCGCCGGCGCAGGCTCCCGCGACGTAGAGGGCGGCTGCCATCCCGGTGACCTGGGCGTCCGTGATCGACAGTCCACTGCCGTCCTCCGAGATCCGGCTCGCGATGCTCCCCACGACGGTGACTTCTAGACCGTCCAGGATCCATACGGTGCCCAGCCCGATCACGATCATCCAGTGCCAGCGGGACCACGGCAGGCGGTCCAACCGGGCCGGTACTTCGGTGGTGACGGACACCGTCTTCGACTCGGTTCGCTCCGACATGTTCCCGCGTCTGCCCGGGCCGTCCCGGTGCAAACCGCCCGGCCGGGCGGGGCGGACCGGCGGACGTGCCTCGTCCGGTCGGCGGCAGCGGTGCCGGCGGTGGTGCCAGCAGCGGTGCCGCCGGCGGTGACGGCACCATCGCCCAGGGTGGGAGGATCGTCCAAAGCGGACGCGGTGGTGGGGGCGAAGGTGAACTCCGGGCCATCGGCTGATGGCCTGAAGGGGTCGTTGCGGAGCGCGCGGCTCCGCAACGACCCCCGATCGGCGACCTGTGCGATCTCCCCTAGTGCGGAACGACCGTGACGGTCTGTCGGGCTTTCACCGCGGGGCGCGGGGCCGGCACACGGGCCAAACTGGCGCTGATCATCGCCGCCGCACGACCCACGGCCCCGCCGAGCGGGGCGATCCGCTTGCCGTCCAGGGAGCTGGCGGCCACGGCCGCGACCACCTGGCCCGACGCCGAGAGGATCGGCGCGGCCACGCACGACAGCGGGCCCACGCACTGCCCGTACTGGAAGGCGAGACCCTCCTCGCGGGCCCGTGCGACCTCGCGCACCCACGTGGCCCGCGTCCACCCCTCGGGGTACCGCGTCACGGGAGTGGAGGCGGCCAGGACCAGCTCGGCCGCGCTCCCGGGCGGCAGCACGACGCCGGAGCGGAGCGGAAAGACATCGTCCACTTCGCCGCGTATGCTGCCGACGACGATGGTGTGGCCCGCCTCGGGCACCGACACGCTGAAGCTCAAACCACTTGCTGTGGAGGCGAGTTCACGCAGCGGTCGAGCCGCTGCCGCGCTGAGCGTGCGCGCGGGGTGCCATGCCTGCCCCAGTCGGAACGTCCTCGGGCCCAGACAGTACCGCCCTTCGCGGCTCTGTACCGCGCCGAGTGCGACCAACTGCCCGAGCAGGCGGTGGGCGGTGGCCTTCGGCAGTGCCGCGTCTGCCGCCAACCGGGTCAATCCCACCTCGTCGTCATGGGCGAGTACCTCCATCAATGCGAACGCGCCTTCGAGCACGCCACGGCCTTCTGTACTGGATCTAGCCATGAGAGGTTCCCCCGTCTCACGCTGGTCCCATCGATCGGATGGTTCCAGAATTCCCCGTTCGTCCCAGCTCAGGGGGTAGAGCGGTGTGTCCCTCCCCCGTCCGCCGGTCCGTTGAATGGACTAGATCATTGCCCGTGGTTCGAAATCGCGCCACTGTGTCATCAGCCAAGTGACGGACGTTACGACGCCCTCCGGGTGCCTTGACAACCGTCACGCCGGATCGAAACAAGGAGGATTCCTATGAGCGCCATCAAGACCAGCGCGAAGCAGTTCAAGTACGTCATGGGTGCCATGACGTCGGTGTTCTTCTCGTACTGCTCCGTCAGCTAACACACGGCACGCATGGGGGGTGGGGGCGGATTCCGCTCCCACCCCCTCGCTACATCCAAGGGAGCAAAGAGTGCTGGAGACCGGTGTCCGGCAGGTACGCGTGGCGCTGTCCATGGTGTTCGGCCGGCGGTTGAGCGTACGGGCCGTGGAGCGGCTGGTCGCCGACGCCCTCGCCACGCTCGAAGAGTTCGGCTCGTTGGGCGACGACGTGGACGAACTGGCCGACGGCCCGTTCGCCGACCCGGACGAGCGCAGGGACCTGCAGAACCGCGCGCTCCGGCGGACCGTGCGCAAACTCGCCAAGCGCTCGCCCTTCTACCGCGAGCGGCTCGCGGGAGTGGACCTCGACGCGCTGACCGTCGAGACGCTCACCAGCATCCCGGTGACCCGCAAGGCCGATCTGATCGAGCGCCCCGACGAATTCCTGTGCAGCCCGCCGTACTTGGCGACGCAGACGACCGGCACCACCGGCCGCCCCGTCCAGATCTGGCTGTCCCGCTACGAGATGGAACTCTGGCCCGCGCTGATCGCGCTGTCCCTCGTCCTGCGCGGCGAACTCGGCCCCGGCGACCGGATGCAGATCAACCTCAGCTCCCGCGCCACGGCCGCCGTGCAGGAGGACGTCGCGGTGTGCCGGCTCGCCAACGCCTCGTGCCACGTCGTGGGGCAGATACCGCCGGACGAGTCCGTCGAGCACCTGCTCGGCCAAGGCGGCGTCCAGCCCACCATCCTCACCGGCGCCCCGAGTTACCTGGGCCAGCTGGTGACCTCCGCACGCCGCAGCGGCTACGGCCCCGACGACTTCGGGCTGCGGGCGATCTACGGCGGCGGGGAAATGCTGTCGCGCAACCTGATGGACGCCCTGCGGGAGACCTTCGGGGCCAAGGTCGTCGGCGACGCCTTCGGCATGACCGAGCTGCTGCCCGTGGGCGGTCGCACCTGTAGCAAGCGCCACCTGCACATCGACCCCAACATGGGGTACGCGGAGGTGCTCGACCTGGACACGGGCGAGCCCGCCGCGCCCGGCCGGCTCGGCGCGCTGACCGTCACGCCGTACTACCCCTACCGGGAGTGCATGCCCGTCCTGCGCTACAACACCGGTGACGTGGTCCGCACCCTGGAGGGCGAGCCGGACTGCGAACTGTCGGTGGTCCCCGCGGTCTCCTACATCCTCGGCAAGGCCGGCCTGTTGCACCGCACCGACGACGGCATCGTGACCCCGCGCGACATCGTGGAGGCGCTCGACGGCACCCCCGGGCTGCCGTTCCCGCTGCGCCACCGGGCGAGCGTCGGGGACGACGGCCGGCTCCACGTGGAGGTCGCCGCCAAGGAGGTCACCGCCGTCGAAGTCGCCGAGCGGCTGCGGGAGCAGCACATCGACGCTGACGTCACGGTCCTGCCCTTGAGCGACGAAGAGGCCGCGCGGCGCTTCCCCCTCCGCTGCGACCTGACGGAGCACACCTTCACCCGGAGCCATGCATGAGCGTCTTCTTCCAGCTCGCGGTCACCTGCTTCCTGGCGCTCGCCGTGTGCGCCGGAGCGGTCTCCTACTTCCGCACCGTCCGCGCGGCGCGCCCGCCGGTCGGCGTCTTCAACGGCCGCGACATCTTCGTGATCATGGGCTTCGTCCTGGCCCTGCCGTACGTCTACCTGGCGCTGCCCGGCGGGGTCCTCCCGGTCGTGCTCGCCCTCGTCTTCGCGGGCGGACTGTCCGTCGGCTACCAACCCCTCATCGGCAACGGCCGCCTGCGCTGGGCACTGATCGCCGCCCTGATCGCGAGCGTGTACGTCTCCCACACGGCCTTCGGCGAGGCCGCGCCGCCCTACTGGGTGGCGAACAGCTGCGTCGTCGTCCTGGTCGTCGTATCCGCCACGAACCTCAACGTGCAGGGCGGCATGCGGCTGTCCAACGTCGCGTGGTTCCTCCTCGCCCTCACCGTGTACGACGCCTTCTTCGCCTGGGTCGTGCCGCTGACCGAGGAACTGGCCGACGCCGTCCAGGGCTATCCGTACGCCCCGGCCGCCGGTCTGCGCATCGGGGACGACCTGGGCGCCGTGGTGGGCATGGGCGACCTGCTCGCGTACGCCCTCTTCACCACCTGCGCCTACAAGGCGTACGGGAAGGTCGGGCTGCGCGTCGGGCTCGTGCTGGTCACCGTCTTCGGCGCCGTCGCGCCCGTGGTCGTGCTGAAGGTCATCACCGAGCTGCTCGGACACGAACCGGCGCTCATCCCGGCCCAGGTCGTCTTCGGGCCGGCGGCCTTCCTCGGCTACCGGTACCTGCGCCGCCGCGGCCCCGAGCGCCGCATGGCCGACGTGGTCCTGCCGCGCGATCGCGCGGCGGCCTCCCTGGCCACCGCGGGCTGACGGCGCGCTCCTCCCGCGGCGCCGTCAGTCGGCGGAGCCCGCGCGCAGCGCCGCGTCGACCGCGGCCTCGGCGTGCAGCCGGGCCGTGGGGAAGAGCGGTACGGGGCTGTCCGCGGGGCCGAGCAGGAGCTCGATCTCGGTGCACCCGAGGATCACCCCCTCGGCGCCCCGGGCGACCAGCTCGCCGACGACCCGCCGGTAGGCCGCCCGCGAGGCCTCGCGGACGACGCCCAGGCAGAGCTCCTCGTAGATCACCCGGTGTACGAGCGCACGCCCCCGCGGGTCGGGGACGAGGACGTCGAGCCCGCTCGCCGCGAGGCGGCCCCGGTAGAAGTCCTGCTCCATGGTGAAGGCGGTGCCCAGGAGCCCCACCCGGCTCAGCCCCGCGGCGCGGACGGCGTCCGCGGTGGCGTCCGCGATGTGGAGCAGCGGCACCGGGGTCGCGGCCGCGACGACGTCCGCGACCTTGTGCATGGTGTTGGTGCAGATGAGCAGCAGATCGGCGCCGGCCGCCGCCAGCGACCGGGCGGCGGCGGCGAGCGCCTCGCCGGCCTCGGCCCACCGTCCCTCGGCCTGGAAGCGTTCGATCTCCGCGAAGTCCACGGAGTGGAGCACGCAGCGCGCCGAGTGCAGGCCGCCGAGCCGCTCGCGCGTGCGCTCGTTGAGGATCCGGTAGTACTCGGCGGTCGACTCCCAGCTCATGCCCCCGATCAGCCCGATCGTCCTCATGCCCATGTCTGTGCCCATGCCCGTCCCCGTGCTCCTCGTGTGGCCACTGATGACACGAAGAGCATAAGTCAGGGTGTTGCTGTACCGGAAACCCATAAGGATCACTTTGATGATGGGTGGCCGGCTCGGCCCTGGAGGAGCGCCTCGACTTCGGTGGGTCCTGGCATCAGCCGCCGCTGCCCCGCCAGATGTTGTCGAAGGCCGCCTCCTCGACGGAGCGGCGCTGGCGTACGGCCGCCAGCTCCACCAACGCGTCGCTGACGGTGGCCAGTACGGTCGCCACGGCGTCGTCGTCCACCTCGGTCACGTCATCCACGTCGGTCACGTCGGTCAGGTCCGGCGCGTCCGCGGCCCGGACCCCGCGGGGCAGGACCCCGAGGGCTTGCGCGAGGGTCGCCAGGACGGGCTCGTCCGATGCCCAGCGCTCCGCGGCCCCGCTGCGCGCGGCCGAGTCGACCAGCTCCGCCTCGCCCGCCCGGAAGGAGAGCCCGCGGCGGCGCGGGCGGACGAGCTGCCCGTCCGCCTCCAACCGGGCCCGGTAGACCGCGGACAGGTCGCGCCCCCTGCGCCACAGCCAGTCGGCCACCGACTCGTGGGGCGCCTCGCGGACGATTGCTCCGGCGGCCTCGGTCAACAGCCGGTCGTTCGGCGCGGGTCGGTCGCCCGGCACGATGTGGTCACCGTCCAGCAGGACGGTCCCGGCGGCGAGGAGGTCGATCACCTCGGCCCCGGCGAGCGCGAGCGAGAGCTCGCCCTGTTCGAGCGGCCGGCCCGCCTCCATGTCCGTGGCGACGATCAGCAGGTCCCGAGGTGTCGTCATGAAGAGCCCCTTCCGGTGGTGGGCGGTCCTGCGTCGATTATGGATCGGCCGGGCCCCCGATCGCCGCCCGACAGCGCTGCGGTCGTGCTCCGTCCGCGATTCGTAAGGACTGTCACAGGGGCGTGCGATCGTGGGCGCCGTGAACGAACGGGTGGAGCGGGTGGACGAGCGGGATCGGATCCTGGCGGTCGTGGACCGCGAGGAGGCCGTGCGCCGGGGATGGCTGCACCGCATCGCGACGACGATCTGCCGCGATCGGCAGGGGCGGGTGCTGGTCCACCGGCGGCCCGAGGGCACGGCCCGGTTCCCCGGTCTCCACGACGTGATGTTCGGCGGGGCCGTGGCGGTCGGCGAGTCCTACGAGCAGGCGGCGACCCGGGAGTTGGCCGAGGAGCTGGGCATCCACGTGGCCGTGCGCCCCGTGTGCAGGTTCCTGTGCCGAGGGGCCATCAGCCCGTACTGGCTCGGTGTGCACGAAGCCGTGATCACGGGCGGGGTGACGCCCGATCCGGGCGAGGTCGCCTGGCACGCCTGGCTGACGGAGCCGGAGTTGCGCGAGGCGGTGCGGCAGTGGAGCTTCGTGCCGGACGGGCAGGAGGCGTACGGTCGTTACCTCGCGCAGCGGGGCCAGGGCCCGGCCCCCGGCGGGCCGGGGGCCGGTCAGTGATGGCCGTGGACGACGGCGTGGCCCTTGCCGCGGGCGATCATCCACTTGTTGACCGGCGTCGTGAGCAGGAAGGCGATGACGAAGCCGCCGAGCAGTGAGGTCCAGAACAGGGCCTCGTCCAGGTGGGCGTCCATGGCACCCGGGACCAGGGCGATGATCCCGTTGTCGACGAGTTCCATCACGACGATCGAGACGGTGTCGGCGGCCAGCGCGACCTTGAGCGCGCTCCGGACGCCCAGGCCGGCCCCGCGGATCGCGAACAGCGTGAGGGAGTAGCCGAAGACGAAGGCGAGGACGATCGCGAGCACCATGGTCGCCGCGTTGCCCCACCCGAGGGCGGTCCCGACGGCCATGCCGAGGATCTCGCCGATGGCGCACCCGGTGAGGCAGTGCAGCGTCGCCTTCGCGGCGGCTCCCCAGGTGACCTCGCCCGTACGGTGACCCGCGTGACCCGCGTGACCCGCGTGTGTGCCCTGCTCGTGTGTGCCTTGCTCGTGCGTGCCGTGGTCGTGAGTGCCGTGGTCCATGTCCGTCATCCCCGTCCGTTCGCGTCCCCTGTGGGGCCGCGCTCCCGCGGACCCACAGAGGGAACCGTATACCCCCCTGGGGTATTTCGCGAGGTGTTCGGCGGCCCGCCGCCGGCGTCCCCTCAGCCGAGGGTCGTCGCCAGCAGGGCCGCCGTTTCGGCGATCAGGGCGTCGTCGGCCGTGGCATCGGGCGCGTGCTTCGTCGTCAGCACGGTCATGACGACGGGCGGCCGGCCCGGGGGCCAGGCGATGCCCGCGTCGTTGTTGGTGCCGTACCTGCCGCCCCCGGTCTTCTCCGCGACGAGCCAGTCGGCGGGCAGGCCGGCCCGGAGCTTCGCGCCGCCCGTGGTGTTGGCCAGCAGCCAATCGGTGAGCCGCGTGCGGTCCGCCGGTGTGAGCGCCGTGCCGAGGGCGAGGCGCGCGTAGGTCCGCCCGAGGGCGAGGGGCGTGGAGGTGTCCGTCGTGCGCCACGGCTCGGCCGAGTTCAGGTCCGGCTCCCAGCGGTCGAGGCGGGTCGTCCGGTCTCCGACGGACCGGCAGAAGCGGGTGATCGCGTCCGGCCCGCCCAACGCGCGCAGGAGGAGGTTGGCGGCGGCGTTGTCGCTGTAGCGGATCGCGGCGGCACACAGTTCCTCGACGGTCAGGCCGCCGGCGAGGTTCTCGGGCCGGCCGGTGACCGGCGCGTACCCCGACGCGGTGACGTCCGCCTCCGTGTACCGGATGCGGTGGGCCAGGTACTCCCCGTCCCGGTCGAGGTCGCGCAGCACGGCCGCGACCGCCAGCGTCTTGAAGGTAGAGCAGAGCGGGAAGGCCTCGGTCGAGCGGTACCGGACGCTCCGCCCCGTCGCCGTGTCGTGGGCGAACACCCCCAGCCGGGCGGAGTACCGCCGTTCGAGGGCGGCCAGCCGCAGGTCGAGCGCGCCCTCGCCGTCGGGGGCGGCGGGGGCGGCGTACGCGCTGCCGCCCGCGACCGGGCCGACCGCCAGCGCGGCCCCGACGCCGGCGCCCCAGGTGAGGGCCGTCCGTCGGGAGGGGGCCGTGCCCGATGCGTTCGCCTTTTCCGTGGTGCTGGAGGTGCTGGAGGTGCTGGAGGTGCTCAAGGGTGTCCCATCCCGTGCGTCGGGGTCACTGGTACAAAGCGGTTGCTCTGGGAGCGCGCCCGGAGTGGCTCCGTGTGCCGCGTGGTGTCCGCCCCCTTGACTGGGGGCTTCCCGTACGCCGACGTTCCCCTACGAAAGGCATTTTCATGCGCTCCGTAGCCTCCGCACTGACCGCCCTCGCCGCCTTCGCCGTCGTCCTCGGCGGTGCCTCCGCCGCCAGCGCCGATGTGAACGTGATCGTCCCCGAGGGCAACTCGTACACGCTGGTCTTCGGCAACTGGACCCAGTTCGCGGCCGACGACGTCTTCAACGCCGGTCACAACAACACGGTCGGCTCCAACAACTGACCTGGCCTGATCCGGCCTGATCCAGCCGGATCAGACCCGGCCGCGGCCCGCGGGCTCGCCGTTCGACGGCGGGAACGCGGGCCGCGCCGGTTCCTGTGCCTGCGTCGAAGGCCGTACGGGCGGCGCGGGCAGCGGCGGGAGGGTCGGCTGGTACAGCCAGGCGGCGAGCAGGTGCTCCACCGGCTCGGTCGCGTAGCGGGCCGCATGGGCGGTGAATCCCGCGGTCGTGACCACGCCGTGACGGTGCGCGGTGGCCCAGTCGCGCAGCATCCGGAAGAACGGGCCGTCGCCCAGGGCGCAGCGGACGGCGTGCACGGCGAGGCCGCCGCGCTGGTAGAGACGGTCGTCGAACATCAGCTTGCGCCCGGGGTCGGCCAGCGTGAGGTCCTGCGGCTGCGCGGCCAGCAGCCGGTGCGCGGAAGCCGCCAGGTCGTGCGCGGTGCGGCCGCCGGAGCGCTCCGACCAGAGCCACTCCGCGTACTTCGCGAAGCCCTCGTTCAGCCAGATGTGCCGCCAGTCGGCGATGCTCACGCTGTTGCCGAACCACTGGTGCGCCAGCTCGTGGGCGACCAGGCGTTCCGAGCCGCGGGCGCCGTCCACGTGGTTGGCGCCGAAGAGGGAGAGCCCCTGGGCCTCCACCGGAACGTCCAGCTCCTCGTCGGCGACGACCACCACGTACTCGCCGAAGGGGTAGGGGCCGAAGAGCTCCTCGAACAGCCGCATCATCTCGGGCTGTCGGGCGAAGTCGCGGGAGAACCGGGTCAGCAGGTGCGCCGGCACGTGGGCGCTCTGCGGAACACCGCCGAGCCCCGGGTCCCCGAGCAGCACGGTCTGGTAGGTGCCGATCGCCAGCCCGACCAGATAGCTGGAGGTCGGCGCGGGCTGCTCGTACACCCAGGTCGTGGTGGAGGCCTTCGTCGTCCGGGTGAGCAGCCGCCCCACGGCCACCACGGTGTAGGGGGAGGGCACGTTGATCGAGATCTGGTAGGAGGCCTTGTCGGCGGGCCGGTCGTTGCAGGGGTACCAGGACGGCGCCCCGACCGGCTGGCTGGCCACCAGCGCGCCATCGGTCAGCTCCTCCCAGCCGATCCCGCCCCACGGGCTGCGGACCGGCTTGGGGTTGCCCACCCAGTGCACGTCCACGGTGAAGGCGGTGCCGGCGGGCAGCGGCTTGACGGGCCGCACCAGGAGTTTTCCGGCCCGGTGCACGGAGTGCGTCGGGCGGCCGTCGACCAGGACCCGCCCTATTTTGAACTCGGCCAGGTTCAGGTGGAACTCGGTGAGCGGAGCCCGGCCCGCGATCGCACTGATCCGGGCCGTCCCGGCGAGCCGGTTGGGGCGGGGGCGGTATTCCAGAGCCAGTTCGTACCGGTGCACGCGGTAACGGGGGTCTCCGTTGGCCGGAAAGTACGGGTCGGATGCCGTGGTCGTCTGGCCGCTCATTGACGTTTCCCGTTCCCTGCGCTGTGCCCGGGCCCTCTCAGGTCCGCCACGCCTCGATCGGATTGCCCAGCCAACGGGTGCCGGCGGGTACGGATTCACCGGCCATCACGAGCGAGGCGGGACCCAGTGTGCTGTGGGCGCCGATCGTGCTCCCGGGCAGGACGATGCCGCCCGGGCCCAGGGTGGCGCCCTCGTGGAGGACCACAGTATCCGTCCTCAAGATCCGGTCGTGGAAGAGGTGCGTCTGCAACACGCAGCCCCGGTTCACGCTGACCGCGTCGCCCAGCGCCACCAGGTCCGTCTCGGGCAGCCAGTAGCTCTCGCACCACACGCCCCGACCGATCCGCGCCCCGAGTCCGCGCAGCCACAGGGACAGCAGCGGCGTACCGGGCACCGACCCGGCCAGCCAGGGCACGGCGAGCACCTCGACGAAGGTGTCGGCCAGTTCGTTGCGCCACACGAAACCGCTCCACAGCGGGTGCTCGCCGGCCCGGTGGCGGCCCACCAGCAGCCACTTCGCCGCCACGCTCACCGTGCCCGCGGCCGCGCCCGCGGCGAGCAGCACCGCCCCGGACAGCAGCGCGGTGAGCCCGGTGCCCAGCGCGCCCGGGGCGCTCAGCGCGCACAACGCCGCCACGGTCAGCACGGCCAGCGCCGTCGAGCAGAAGACCGGCAGGAGGCGGCACAGCTCGACCAGGCCGCGCGCCCACAGCAACCGGGCGGGCGGTTCGTAGGTCCGGCTCTGGTCGGCGTCCGCGGTGGACCGCGGCAACCGGACCGGCGGCAGGCCCAGGTAGGAACTGCCCTTCTTGGCCTTCTTCGGGGTCGCCGACAGGACGCCGACCAGCCCGCCGTCCGGCACGGTGCGGCCGGGTGCGGTCATGCCGGAGTTCCCGAGGAACGCCCGGCGGCCGATCGCCGAGTGCCCGATCCTGATCCAGCCGCCGCCCAGTTCGTACGGGGCGGTCAGGGTGTCGTCGGCGAGGAACGCGCCTTCGCCCACGGTGGTCAGGCTCGGCAGCGCGAGCACGGTGGAGACCTCCGCGCCCCGGCCGATCTTCATGCCGAGCAGCCGCAGCCAGACCGGCGTGATGAGCCCCGCGTACAGAGGGAAGAGCGTCTCCCGGGACAGGTCCATCAGCTGGGTGATCGTCCAGGCCTGCCAGCCGACCCGGCTGTGCGTGGGGTGGACGCCCGTGCGCAGCCCCAGGCTGAGCAGCCGTACGGAGACCAGGAGCAGCAGTGCGTAGGCGCACCCGAAGGCCAGCGCCCCGGGGACCACGGCGAGCAGGGCCCCGCGCAGGGCCGCGGCGGCGCCCGCGTCGGCGGGCACGAACCGGCTCGCCACGAGCAGCGCGGGCAGGGCCGCCAGCACCGGCAGGGCCGTCAGGCAGAACCCGGACGCCCCGTAGGCGGCGCCCCAGCGGAGCGGGCGCGGCGGCCGGTTCCCGGGCCAGTTGTGCTTCGCCTTGCCGAGCTTGACGGCGGGCGCCCCGGCCCACCGCTGGCCGGTGGGGACCTGGCCGGCCACCGCGGAACCGGGGGCCACCTCGGCCCGCTTGCCGACCCGCGCGCCGGGGAAGAGGAGGCTGCGGGTGCCGACGACGGCGCCGGCGCCGACCTTCACCGGGCCGATTTCGAGCCGGTCCCCGTCCAGCCAGTGGCCGGCGAGGTCCACCTCGGCCTCGACGGCGCAGCCCCGACCGAGCTTGAGCATGCCGGTCACCGGGGGCAGCGCGTGCAGGTCCACGTCGGGACCGATCTTGGCGCCCAGCGCCCGTGCGTAGCGCACGAGCCAGGAACCGCTGAGCGAGGTCGCACCGGCGTACTCGGCCAGCCGCTCGGCCGTCCACAGCCGCAGGTGCACGCTGCCGCCGCGCGGGTAGTGCCCCGCCGTGACCCCGCGCAGCAGCAGCCGGGCGCCGCCCGCCGCGATCGCGAGCCGGCCGGGCGGGCTGAACAGCAGCACCGCGCCGGCGCCGACGAGCCACCAGGAGGCGGTGGGCGCCCACGGGTAGGACCCGAACAGGTGCAGGACGTTGCCCAGGGCCAGCAGCGCCACCGTCCAGCGCAGCCCGACCAGGGTGAAGAGGGGGAGCAGCAGCAGCGACTGCACCAGCTGGGACCGGAGCGGGACGGGTGCGACGACCCGGGCCGCGCCGTCGTCCCGTACCGACTTCTCCAGGCGCCGGGCCAGTTTGCGCAGGGTGGGCTGCTGATAGATGTCGAGGACGGCCGCGCGCGGGTAGCGGGTGCGCAGCCGGGTGGTGAGCTGGGCGGCGGCGAGGCTGTTGCCGCCGATCGCGAAGAAGTCGTCGGCGCCGCCGCTGACGGTCACGCCGAGGGTCTCGCTCCACTGCTCGGCGAGCCAGGCCTCGGTCCCGTACAGCTGTTCGGTGGGGCCGGTGGTCTCCAGGTCGGGCAGCGGCCAGGGCAGGGCGTCGCGGTCCACCTTCCCGGAGGTCCGGGTCGGCAGTTCGTCGACCGGTGCGAGCAGCGGCACGAGCGCGGCCGGCAGCTCGGCGCGCAGCCGCTCGACGGCCGAGGCGCGGTCCCAGCCCTCCTGGGTGACGAGGTACCCGACGAGCAGCTGGTTGCCGCTGCGGGCCGTGCGGACGGCCGCGGCCGCGCCGGCGACGCCGGGCAGGGCCTGGAGCGCGGAGTCCACCTCGCCCAGCTCGATCCGGCGCCCGCCGAGCTTGATCTGCTCGTCGCCGCGGCCGAGGAAGACCAGCCCCTCGGGTTCGGCCCGTACGAGGTCCCCGCTGCGGTAGGCGCGCTCCCAGCCGAGGGACTCCAGGGGCGCGTACTTCTCGGCGTCCTTCTGCGGGTCGAGGTAGCGCGCCAGGCCGACGCCGCCGATCACCAGCTGGCCGCTGCCGCCCATCGGGACGGGTTCGCCGGCCTCGTCGACCACCGCCAGCTCCCAGCCGTTCAGCGGGAGGCCGATCCGGATCGGCTCCGCTCCGGTGAGCAGCGAGGCGCAGGCGACGACGGTGGCCTCGGTGGGGCCGTAGGTGTTCCAGACCTCGCGCCCCTCGGTGACCAGGCGCTGGGTCAGCTCGGGCGGGCAGGCCTCGCCGCCGAAGATCAGCAGCCGGACCTCGTCGAGGGCCTCGGGCTCCCAGAGGGCGGCCAGCGTCGGCACGGTGGAGACCACGGTGATCTCCTGCTCCATCAGCCAGGGGCCGAGATCGGCGCCGCTGCGCACCTGGGAGCGCGGTACGGGCACGAGGCAGGCGCCGTAGCGCCAGGCCAGCCACATCTCCTCGCAGGAGGCGTCGAAGGCGACCGACAGCCCCGCCATCACCCGGTCGCCGGGCCCGATCGGCTCCTCGACGAGGAACAGCGCGGCCTCGGCGTCCACGAAGGCGGCGGCGCTGCGGTGGCTGACGGCCACGCCCTTGGGCTTGCCGGTGGAGCCGGAGGTGAAGATGATCCACGCGTCGTGCTCGGGGCCGGGGCGCGCGGCGTCGACCGGACCGCGCGCCGGGCCGGTGAGGTCGATCCGGTGCCCGGCGCCCAGCACGGCCCGGACCCCGGCCTCGCCGAAGACCAGCTCGGCCCGCTCGTCGGGGTCCTCCGCGTCGACCGGCACGTAGGCGGCGCCGGCCGCGAGCACGGCGAGGATCGCCACGTACAGCTCGTTGGTCCCCGACGGCACCCGTACGCCGACCCGGTCGCCCGGTCCCACCCCGGCGGCCGCCAGGGCGCGCCGGCGCCGCTCGACCTCGACGGCCAGCGCGCGGTAGGTCAGCCGCTGGGCGCCGTCGTCCAGGGCGGGCTCGTCCGGGTGCGCGCGGACGGTGGCCTCGAAGACGTCGATCAGGGTGCGGGTCGGGGCCGCGGGCCCCGCGGCGAAGAGCGCGGACTTGCCGCCGTCTCCCCGCTCCGGTGCTCCGTGCTCCGGGCTCCCGTCGACGAGCAGTGTCCGTTCACCGTTCTCGGGTGTGGCTGCCATCGGCCCTCGCGTCTCGGTCCCGGAAACGTCCGGGTCGCCGGTGGAGCCCAGGTTTGCCAGGGTTGTTCCGGTCCAGCACCAAACAGCCGGTCAGTCTACTGCCGCGCTCAGGGGTTCTCCCGCCGAACCCGTCCGTGCGGCGCAAAAGGGATCGCCCGGCGCTTGCGCGGCGGGCCCGGTTCAGGGGGCCGCACCCAGTGCAGGAGGGGGCCGGTCATGACGGTGGTGATCAGCGCCATGAAGACCATCACGGTGAACATCCTGGAGTCCAGCACCCGTAGCGACAGCCCCACGTTCAGGATGACGAGTTCGGTCAGACCGCGGGCATTGAGGAGGATGCCGAGGGTGGTCGACTCGCGCGTCGTCGCCCCGGTGAGCCGGGCGGCGCCGAACGCGCCCGCGAACTTGCCCGCGCACGCCACCGCGACCGCGGCCAGCAGCATGAGGGCGCCCTGCCAGCCGAGGCCGCCGAGGTCGGTCGAGAGCCCGGTCACGGTGAAGAAGGCGGGCAGCAGGAAGATGCTGGTCTGTTCGATGCGTTCCGGCACCTGCGGCGCGAGGGCGTCGACGTGCCGCCGGGGGACGACGGCGCCGAAGGCGAAGGCGCCGAACACCGCGTGCAGGCCCATCCCTTCGGTGGCCCACGCGCTCAGCAGCAGCCCGACGACGAGCGCCGCGTGGGTGACGGGGGCGCCGGCCCAGCGCCGCTCGGGCGCCAGCAGCCACCGCAGGCCGGGCCGGACGACGTAGAGCAGGGTGCAGACGAACGCCGCCGACTCGACGACCAGCCACCCCAGCGACCCCCAACCGGCGGCCTGCACGAGGGCGACCACCACGGCGAGGACGCACCAGGCGAGGAAGTCCTGGATCGCGGCGCAGGCCAGCGCCACCGCGCCGAGCCGGCTCTTGTTCAGGCCGCGCTCGTCGATGATCCGGGCCAGCACGGGAAACGCGGTGATGGACATCGCCACGCCGAGGAACAGGGCCGGCTCCAGCAGGCGGTCGCTCTCCAGCTCCGCCGTGATGAAGGTCGGTTCCAGTACGACGGCCAGGCCCATGCCCAACAGGAAGGGCAGCGTGACGGAGGACAGGGAGACGGCCGTCACCTGCTGGCCGGCGCCCCGCAGGTGGGACCGATCGAGCTGGTAACCGACCCCGAACATGAAGAGCACCAGGCCGAGTTGGGACAGCACCTGGAGGAAGGGGCGGACGTCGGCGGGGAAGAGCAGAGATGTGAGGTCGCCCGGGAGCAGCCCGAGGAGGCTGGGCCCCAGAGCGATTCCCGCGACGATCTCGCCGACCACGGCGGGCTGGCGGACCCACTGGGCGAGCCGGCCGAAGGCGTGGGCGACGGCGAGGACCACCGCCAGCCCGAGCAGCACGCCGCCGGTGACGGAAGCGGCCGTGGGGGCGGCGGCGTGCACGATCAGCGTGCCGCCGCCCGGAACGCCGGTGCCGGTGTTCATGGCTTCACCTCCCCAGAGCCGTGCCGGTTGACGGCGTTGAACAGTGCGGTGGCCGTCGCCACGGCCGGATCGGCGTCGATGCCCACGCCGTGCACGGTGTCCGAAGCGATGCCGACGCGAACGTAGACGACGGTGCGTCGACCGGCGGCGTCCTCCAGATCGTGCTGCACGACATCCTGAAGTTCCACCTGCCGGCCCGCACCGCGCAACGCCGCCACGAGCGCGCCGGCGACTGCGTCGCCGCTCGCGTCGAGGCTCCTTTCGTGTCCGCCGTTCTCGACCAGTGAGAGCGAGACCACGCTGCGGTCCGCTTCGCGGTGCTCCCGCAGCTCCTTCAGCAGCAGCCCCGGCCGGGACTCGACGTAGGCGCTCGTGAAGATCTCCCAGTCGGAGAAGTCGAGCTGCGGATCGATGCCGCGGCTGAACAGGTTCAGCGCCAGCGTGGCCAGGCACACGTTGCCCGTCCGCTCGCCGTTGCCGAACAGCGTGCCTTCGATCCGGTCCGCGCCGGCCATGAGCGCCAGTTCGGCGGAGGCCACGGCGGTTCCGCGGTCGTTGTGCGGATGGACGGACAGGATGAGCGAACCGCGGTTGTCCAGGTTGCGGTGCATCCATTCGACCTGATCGGCCAAGACGTTGGGCGCGAAATCCGGCTCGGTCACGTTGAACGTCTCGGGGGAGTACTCGAAACGCAGGTCGGAACCCCGCAGTCCGGCCGCGCGGACGGCCACGTGCTCGGCCCCGCGCAAGGTGAAGTCCCGCAGTTCGGAGGCCGACATGGAGAACACCACGTCACGCCACAGACACGCGGTCGCCAGGCACAGGTGCACCACCGCGCGCTTCGCCCCGCGAATCGCCTCGTACGTCCGGTCGATGAGGTCGGGGCGCGCGGGCGTGAACACCACGATGGTCACGTCGTCGGGACCTGGTCGTCGGCCTCCCCGTCACCGGGCGTACGGAGCCGTTGCTGCGGCGCGTCCCGACCATGCTGACCAATGTGGTCCCGCTCCGCTTCGAGATGGAGCCGGGGATCGCGTTCGCCGCGGTCGTCGCGCAGGCGGCGCAACGGCTGGAGGAAGCGGTGGAGCACCAGCGCTACCCCCAGGAGCGCCTGGTGCGCGAGCTGCCGGGTCCGGTGGGAGGGGCCGCCGGTCGGTTCGGGCCCGACATCAACATCATGTCCTTCAACTACCGACTGGGGTACGCGGGGCACCCGGCCGCGGTGCGCACCCTGTGCTCGGGTCCCGTCGACGACCTGACCGTCAACGTGTACGACCGGATGGACGGCCAGGGCCTGGACGTGGCCCTCGACGGGAACGCGGAGCTGTACGCGCCGGAGCGGCTGGCGGCCCACGTCGACGACTTCGTCGCCCTGCTGTCCCGCGTCACCCACCTGCTGGAGGCGCCCTCGATCACGTCCTGAAGGTCGTGTGCGCTGTCCTTCGCGCCCCTTCGTGCTCCCGCGCGCCGCCGCGGAGGGGCTGGGCGCGCGGGAGCGGCGCGGCGACCATGACGGCCGGTGCGGACTTCGAAGGGGGACGGATGAGACGTCGTTGGCTGGTGACGGGGTGTTCTTCGGGGCTCGGACGGGCGGTGGCCACGGCCGCTGCGCGGGCCGGGGACCAGGTGGCGGTGACGGCCCGCACGACCGCGTCCCTGGAGGACCTGGTCGGGTCCTGGCCGGACCGGATCACGCCGATCGCCCTGGAGCTGCGGGACGCGGACCAGTGCGAGGGGGCCGTGCGCACCGCCGCGGACCGCATGGGCGGGATCGACGTCCTGGTCAACAACGCCGGCAGCGGTCTCTTCGGCACGGTCGAGGAGGTCTGCGACGCGGAGCTGCGCGACCAGTTGGAGACCCTGCTCGTCGGTCCCTGGCGGCTCGCGCGCCAGGTGCTGCCGTTGATGCGGGCGCAGGGCCACGGCCACATCGTCAACGTCTCCTCGCTCGGCGGCCGCATGGCCTTCCCGGGCCTCGCCTCCTACGTCGCCGGGAAGTACGCGCTGGAGGGGATGAGCCAGGCGCTGGCCGCCGAGGTGGCCCCGTTCGGGGTGCGCGTGACGGTCGCCGAGCCCGGGGTCTTCGCCACCCGCTACGGATCGTCGCTCGCGGAGGCCGCGCACCGCCTGCCGGTCTACGCACAGGCCACCGGCGAGATGCTCGACGGCTTCCGGGGGATGGAGGACAACGAGGAGTACGGCAGGCCCGAGGACTTCGCCGATACGCTGCTCGCGCTCGTCGCCTCGGACCTGCCCACCCCCTTGCGCGTCCCCGTCGGGGAGGACGCCTACGCCTACCTGGAGGCGGCCGAGGAGGCGGCCCGCGCGGAGTTCGCCGCGGCCCGCGCGCTCGTACGACCGACGGGGACCCCGGCGGGGGCGGCGCCGGCGGCCGGCTGACCCCCGCCCGCCCGAACCGCCCCCGCCCGGGCCGTCAGTTCTGCCAACCCACCTTCGTGTAGTCGACGTCCGCGAGGCCGGTCGCGCCGAAGTTGGCGAGGCCCTTGCGGTCCGCCGTGATGTCGGGGCGCTGGTACAGCTCGATGGAGTGGCCGAGCTTGTAGATCTCGACGTCGGCCTCGTTGTAGAGCTTCAGCGCCGCCGCGCGGTCGGTGGTCTGACCGGCCTTCTTCAGGAGCTCGTCGATGCGGGGGCTGCCGACCGAACCGAAGTTCTGGAAGAGGTTGTTGCCCTGGGGCTGCTGGAAGACCGGGATCAGCTTGGAGGTGTAGGCCTCGTCGACGTTGCGGAAGCTGACGAGGTCGAAGTTCCCGGTGTTCACGAACTTGCTGAAGTAGTCGTTCGCCGGCACCTTCTTGATCTCGACCTTCACGCCGACAGCGCTCAACTGCTGCTGCACCAGCTGCGCCTGGTCCTGCTGCGAGGAGGAGCCGCCCGCGCTGAGCGTGTAGTCGAGCGTCAGCTCCTTGCCGTCCTTGGTGCGCGGCTTGCCCTGCCCCGCGTCCTTCCACCCGGCCTCGTCGAGGAGCTTGTTCGCCTTCGCCGGGTCGTAGGTGTCGAACTCGCTGGAGTTGTCCTGGTATCCCGCCTGGTTCGGCATGAAGAAGTGGTTGTTCAGCGGCTTCAACTCGAAGGAGAGGTCCTTGGCGAAGCTGGCGTTGATGCCCTTGCGGTCGATGGACGCCTGGAGGGCGTTGCGCACCTTGACGTCCTGGAGCGGGCCCCGCGCGGCGTTGAGGGTGATGTGCACCTCGTCCCAGCGCGCACCCCGGCGGATGTCCGCGGTGGGGTCCTTGACCAGCCGCTGGTAGTCCTCGGGCTGGAGCGCGGTGGCCTCGTCCAACTCCTTGTTGAGGAAGGCCTCGGTGCGCGCCGAGCGGTCCAGGACGCGGAAGACGATCGAATCCAACTTGGGCTTGTCGCCCCACCATTGAGGATCCGGGACCAGGGTGATGGTCTGTGCGGTCTTGTCGTACGTGCCGATCTTGAAGGCGCCCGCGGTGACCGGCGCCTTCTCCGTCCAGCCCTTGTTGAACTTCTCGGGGGTGTCGATCTGGTCGGCCGGGTAGAGCGGGTCGAAGAGCCGCGGCCAGTCCGCGTAGGGCGTGGCGAAGGTGACCTTCACCCCGTGTTCGTCGGCGCCCTGCTCGACCTTGGAGATCTGGTCGTAGCCGGAGGTGTCGGCGGCCTCGTACGCCTTGTCGGAGCCGTTCAGCGCCTTCCACAGCGCCTCGAAGTCCTTCCAGCCCAGCGACTTCCCGTCGGACCACCGCGCCTTCGGGTTGAGCTGGTACTCGACCACCTGCGGGGTGGTCGAGACGACCTTCGCCGAGGTCAGGAAGGCCGGGTTGGGCTGGCCGACGCCCTTGGCGTCCGCGTAGAAGAGGTGCGGCAGCACGGCCCGGTCGATCTCGGCCGCGTCGCCCTGCTGCCCGTCCACCTGGTTGACGTTGTACTGCGTGACCCACTGGTCGATGGCGATCTTCAGCGAGCCGCCCTGTTTGAGGGCGCTCACCGGCTGGGCGTTGATGTTCTGCCCGTCGACCGCGGGCGCCGGCTGCTTCGCGGCCGACGCGCCGTCGCCCGTGCCGGAGGAGTCGCAGGCGGACACCACCAGAGTGGCCGAAACTGCCGCGGCTATGGCGATGACCGTGGTTCTGCGCATCGGGACACTTCCTCCGGATCGTGGGCGGTCGGTTCGGGACCGCAGGACGGGCCGACCGTAGGAGATCTTGCGCTCCGGGGGGAGGCCTGCTGGAATCCCGATATGTTTTCTTAGCATGTCCGCAACAAACAGCGGTCAAGCTGTGTCAACAAGCCGACGAATTAGCCAGGTTGACCTGCCGCGGCCGTGATCCCCGGGTGCCTCCCGGGACTCGCGTTCTCCTGGCGATCCCTCGTGGATCACGACCACCTGCGGAGGTTCCCCACCCGTGGCCGCCTACCTGGCCAAGCGGCTCGGCTACTACGCCGTGCTGCTGCTCGCCGCCGTCTGCCTCTCGTACCTGCTGGCCTCCTACGCCCTCGACCCGCGGGCCTACTACGAGGGTCGCCAACCTCCGCTCTCGCCCGCGTCGGTGGACCACCACCTCACCGCCCTCGGCGTCAACGACCACACCCCGCTCGCCCCGCGCTTCGCCACCTGGGCCGGACACGCGGTGCGCGGAGACCTCGGCCGGACCATCGACGGGACCTCGGTGGGCGCCGAGTTCGGCCGGCGGATCGGGGTCAGCCTGCGCCTGCTGCTCTTCGGCACCATCGCCGGAACGGTGCTCGGGGTGCTCGCCGGTGCCTGGACGGCCGTGCGCCAGTACCGCCTGTCCGACCGCGCGATGACCCTCGCGTCCTTCGTGCTGCTGTCGACCCCCGTCTTCCTCCTCGCCGTTCTGCTGAAGATCGGCGCGATCTGGTTCAACGCGAAGACCGGCACCGAAGTCATCCGCTTCACCGGGGAGAAGACCCCCGGCGTCGACTCCGGCTTCTGGACGGTCCTGCGGGACCGCGGCGTCCACCTGCTGCTGCCCACCCTCTCCATCGGGCTCGCCACGATCGCCGGATACAGCCGCTACCAGCGCTCCACCATGCTGGACGTGCTCGGCTCGGACTACCTGCGCACCGCCGCGGCCAAGGGCCTCGGCCGCCGCACCGTGCTGCTCAAACACGGCCTGCGCACGGCCCTGATCCCCATGTCCACCTACTTCAGCTACGGCTTCCTGGCCCTCTTCACCGGCGCCACCTTCACCGAGACGATCTTCGGCTGGCACGGAATGGGCGAATGGTTCATCTCCTCCATCGGCAAGAACGACGTCAACTCGGTCGTCGCCGTCAACGTGTTCGCCGCCGTGACGGTGCTCCTGTCCGGCTTCCTCGCGGACGTGCTGCACGCCGCGCTCGACCCGCGCATCCGCACCGCCTGAACCAGGACCCAGGAGAAAGCCGACCATGACCGCCGTCATCGAGAGCAGCGCCCCGGGCGCTCGGCCCGCCACCCGTCCCGCCGGGCGGACCACCGTCGTACTGCGCCGGTTCCTGCGCAACCGCAGCGCGCTGGCCGGCGCCGCGGCCCTGCTGCTGCTCTTCCTGCTCGCCTTCGCCGGGCCGCTCGTCAGCCCGTGGGACTACAGCCACATCGACTACACCGCCCTGCGCTCCGGCCCCGGCCCCGACCACTGGTGGGGCACCAACCGGATCGGCCAGGACGTCTTCGCGCAGACCGTGCGCGGACTCCAGAAGTCCCTCGTCATCGGGCTGTTGGTGGCGCTGTTCTCGACGGTGCTCGCCTCCCTGGTCGGCGCCTGCGCCGGGTACTTCGGCGGCTGGACGGACCGGCTGCTGATGTTCTTCGTCGACCTGCTGCTCGTCTTCCCCTCGTTCCTGATCATCGCGATCATCTCGCCCCGGCTGCGCGGCGGCGGCTGGATCGCCTTCGTCGCGCTGCTCGCCGTGTTCGGCTGGATGATCACGGCGCGGGTGGTCCGGTCGATGACGCTCTCCCTGAAGGAGCGGGAGTTCGTCAAGGCGGCCGTGTACATGGGGGTCGGGCCGCTGCGGATCATCTGGCGGCACGTCCTGCCCAACATCGCCTCGTTCCTCATCATCGACGCCACGATCGCCGTCGGCGGGGCCGTGATGAGCGAAACCGCGCTCTCCTACTTCGGGTTCGGCGTGCAGGCCCCCGACGTCTCCCTCGGCACGCTGATCGCCGGCACCACCGGGGCGGCCGTCACCTACCCCTGGATGTTCTTCTTCGCCGCCGGCCTGCTGATCGCCTTCGTCCTCGCGGTGAACCTGGTGGGAGACGGGCTGCGGGACGCGCTCGACCCCACCACCACCACGCGCGCCGCGCGCCGGACACCCCGCAACGGATCCAAGGGAGGGGCGCGATGAGCTCCGCCGCACGCGCCGTGCTGAGCGTCACCGACCTGGAGGTCGACTTCGACGGCGTCCCCGCCGTGCGCGGCGTCAGCTTCTCCCTCGCGCGCGGTGAAGTCCTCGGCCTGGTGGGGGAGTCGGGCTCCGGCAAGTCCGCGACGGCCCTCGCGATGCTCGGCCTGCTCCCGGCCAACGCCGCCGTCCGGGGCTCGGTACGGCTGGACTCCACCGAGCTGGTCGGCGCCCCGGACGCCGCGCTCACGGCCGTACGCGGGCGCCGGATCGGGATGGTCTTCCAGGACCCGCTGTCGGCCTTCACGCCGGTGTACCGGATCGGGGACCAGATCGCCGAGGCGGTCCGCGCCCACCAGGACCTCTCGCGCGAGCGGGCCCGGGCCCGGGCGGTGGAACTCCTGGACCTCGTCGGGATCCCCGAACCCGCCCTGCGCGCACAGGCGTTCCCGCACGAGTTCTCCGGCGGGATGCGCCAACGGGCCATGATCGCGATGGCCATGGCCAACGACCCGGACGTCCTGCTCGCCGACGAGCCGACGACGGCCCTCGACGTCACCATCCAGGCCCAGGTCCTCGACGTGCTGCGCACGGCCCAGCGCGAGACCGGGGCCGCGCTCGTCCTGGTCAGCCACGACCTGGGCGTGATCGCCGGTACGGCGGACCGGGTGGCCGTGATGTACGCGGGGCGCATCGTCGAGACGGGGACGGCCGCCGAGGTGTTCGCGCGCCCCTCGATGCCCTACACGATGGGGCTGATCGGAGCGGTGCCCCGGCTCGACGGGGCCGGGGGCGCCCTCGTCCCCATCCCCGGGGCGCCGCCCGCGGCGGCGCGGGTGGGCGCGGGATGCGCCTTCGCGCCGCGCTGCCCGATGGCGGAGGAAGCCTGCACGCGGGACGTCCCGCGGCTCTCGGCCACGGACGGCGGGGGGCACCTCGCCGCCTGCGTCCGTGCCGGGGAGATCGCCGAGAAGGGGCTCGGGGTGCTCGACGTCTACCCGGTGCCCGAGGTGCCGCACGCCGAAGCCGAACGGGCCCTCGGTGAGACGGTGTTGAAGGTCACCGGGCTCGTCAAGACCTTCCCCGTGCTCAAGGGGGCCGCCTTCAAGAGGCGGATCGGGACCGTGTACGCCGTCGACGGGGTCGACCTCACCATCCGCGGCGGCGAAACGCTCGCGCTGGTGGGGGAGTCCGGGTCGGGCAAGTCCACCACCCTCTTCGAACTGCTCCACCTCGTACGGCCCGAGGGCGGCGACATCGAGCTCTTCGGGAAGTCGCCGGCCGGCTTGGGCAGGGCGCAGCGGCGCGCCCTGCGCGGCCAGGTCCAGATCGTCTTCCAGGACCCGATGGCCAGCCTCGACCCCCGCATGCCCGTCGGCGACATCATCGCCGAACCGCTGCGCGCCCAGGGGGTCGACCGGGCGGCCGCGGCCCGGCGGATCCCCGAGCTGCTCGACCAGGTGGGCCTGGACCGGTCCGCCGCGGAGCGCTTCCCGCACGAGTTCTCCGGCGGGCAGCGCCAGCGCATCGGGATCGCCAGGGCGCTCTCGGTGCGGCCGAAGCTGCTCGTGCTCGACGAGCCCGTCTCCGCGCTCGACGTGTCCGTCCAGGCAGGGGTGCTGAACCTGCTGAGCCGGCTCAAAGCGGAGCTCGGGCTCGCCTACCTCTTCGTCTCGCACGACCTGTCCGTCGTACGGCACATCGCCGACCGGGTCAGCGTCGTCTACCTCGGGCGGACGGTCGAGGCCGGGACCGTACGGGAGGTCTTCGAGCGCCCGCGCCACCCCTACACCCAGGCGCTCCTGTCCGCCGTGCCGCTGCCCGACCCGGAGCGGGAACGGGCGCGCCGGCGCGACCGGATCCTGCTGGCGGGCGACCCGCCGAGCCCCACCCGGCGCTACGAGGGGTGCCGGTTCCTGGGGCGCTGCCCCGTGTACGCGGGCCTGGCCCCGCAGCAGCGCGAACGGTGCGCCACGCAGGACCCGCGACCCACCTCCCACGCCGCCGACCACGTCGCTTCCTGCCACTTCCCGACCGTGCGGGAGGTGCTCTAGGGCGTGAATCGAAGGGCAGCCCGCCGCGGAGCCGGTCACGTCGCCTTCGTGTCCTCACCGGCAAGGAAGGGGCGCAGCAGGGCGAGCAGGGCGCGCGGTCGGTGCAGCGGGATGATGTGGCCGCAGCCCTCGATGACGTGTCCGGTGAGATCGTCGGCGATCGGGCGGAGCTGGCGTTCCAGCGCCGCACCGACGGGCCGGGCGCCCAGCGCCATCGTCGGCACCGTCAGGCGGGCCGTGGCGACCGCCCGCTCGATCCGTACCGCGCTCTCGGGCAGCGCCCGGTAGTACGCGAACGCGCGGCCCAGCGCCCCGCGGCCGGTGTACGCGCGGACGAAGGCGTCCCGGAGGGCGGGGCGCACGCCGTCGCCGAGCGTGCCGGTCCGCAGGAACCAGTCGACGTACGCGGCCTCGTGGCCCTCCAGCACGGTCTCGGCGAGGTCGGGCGCGGCGCAATGGAAGCCGAACCACCACGGAGGCCCGTCGGCGAGGAACTCCTCGGCGCCGGGCAGTCCGCCCAGAACGGACTCCATGACGACCAGGCGCCGGACGAGACCGGGGCGGCGCAGGGCGAGGAGGAAGGCCGGCGCGGTACCCGCGTCGATGCCCACCACCGCGGCCGAGGACACGCCGAGCGCGGTGAGGAGCGCCGCGGCGTCCTCGGCCAGGGTTCCCGCGTCGTACCCGGAGGCCGTCCCGCTGCTCGCGCCGAACCCGCGCAGGTCCGGTGCGATGACGCGGTAGCGGCCGGACAGGCCGGCCATGACGTCCGTCCACAGCTCCCAGGTGTGCGGGAAACCGTGCAGCAGCAGGACGGCCGGGCCCGACCCGGCGAGGGCGACGTTCAGTTCGACACCGTTGACGGGCACGCGCCGCAGCTCGGGCATGGAGAAGCTCCAGGTGGGGTGAGGAATGGTGACCACCTCACGCTAGGGAACTACCCTGGTCCCTCCAAGACGGCACTTTTCCTTCAGGTGGTGAGCCCCGAGTGACCACATCGAAGCCCGGTGAACCCGGCCGGCGGCCCGGTGCGCGGGGAGAGCGGGGCGATGTGCTGGATCCGCTCTGCCCGACCCGCCGGCTGCTCGACCGGATCGGCACCAAGTGGACGTCGATGGTGGTCAAGGTGCTGGCCGAGGATGCGCCGGACGAGCTCCGTTTCGCGGAACTGCGGCGCGGCATCCCCGGCATCTCACAGAAGATGCTGTCCGTCACCCTGCAGAGCCTCGTCCGCGACGGTCTGGTCGCGCGCCGCGTGGAACCCACCGTGCCACCCGCCGTCCACTACCGGCTCACCGCGCTCGGCCTGTCCCTCGAAGGGCCGCTCTCCGCCCTGCGGGTCTGGGCCGAGACGCACATGCCGGAGATCGACCGCAACAACCGGCTCGCCGACGGGTCAGGCCTTGAAGCGCCGGCACAGATGGAGGAACAGGTCCGGGTTGGCGATGTTCTGGAAGTCCGCGCTGTCCACGGTGGTGCGCTTCAGGGATCCGTTGAAGATCAGGGTGCCGCTGAAGGAGGAGATGTCGGTGATCTCCGACCAGGGAGCGGAGTGCTTGCGCCCGGACAGGCGCTGCCGGTCGACGTTGTAGGCGCCGAAGTCGACCGTCCCGCCGCTCTCGATGGTGGCGAGGGCCCCGGGCAGCTGGGCCCGCGTGACGGCCTGCATGATGTGCTCGCCCCACACGTTCGGCCACAGGAAGAGGGCGCCCTGCACCACCGAGGTGATGCCCAGTGACCGCTTGTCCTCCTTGAGGAACACGCGCAGGCCCGGGCCGATGTTCACGCCCGCGCCGTGCGGGTCCAGCAGGGTGTAACGGGCGTCCCAGGGGACGCCGTTGCGGGTGCTCGTGTACCGCAGCACCCGCACCGTGGCCCAGTCGTACGCGGCACGGAAGCCGTCGGGCCCCGTCACCACCGCGCCGTTCGCGTACAGGTAGAGCCTCGACGCGTTGTGCTTGGTGACCAGGCGGCTCCGCTTGCTCCGGAAGGTCCGGGCCCACGGCCCGAGGCGCCGTTCGGCCGCCAGGGCGTCGGCCGCGGCGGTCGGCTGTTCGTAGGTGTCCTGCTCGTCCATCGTTCGGTTTCCCCTCGCATCGTTCACGTGCCGCCGCTCCCGCGGCCGGCCGCTCCGATGCTGGTGTCCGTACCGGCCGGACGACAGGCCATGCGACCGGCCATCGGTGACCGGTCGCCGCGGGCCGGTCGATACGTCCGGTCGATACGGCCGGTCGACGTCCGATGGTTGGCGGCCGGTGGATACGCGCGGTGGATGCGTGCGGTGGATACGCGCGGTGGATACGCGCGGTGGTGACGTCCGGTCGTCACATGCCGTCGGTCGAGGGGGGCACGAACGTGGCCGGGGCGAAGTTCCGGTGCCGCTCCCGGTAGCTGCGGCCGAGGTGGTGTTGCAGCCGGAGGTGGCGGAACTGGTAGACGGAGCCGGCCTGACGCAGGACGCCCCGGCGGTAGGCGTCGTCCAGGAACGCGGCGGGGTTCCACGGGAGCCGCCCGGTCAGGGGGAGCCAACCGCGTGCGAGCACGAGCCACTGCCCCCAGGCGGTGAAGGCGAGCACGTAGGAGGCCGCGCCGCCCACGCCCCCGACCGCGCCGATGAACAGGCTGTCCCGAACGCCCCAGTTGAGCGGGCCCATCACGTTGCGGAGCAGATCGACGATCAGATGGCCGCCGAGGGCGATGGCGAGGGTGAAGGCCGGTGCGAGGACGAGGAACTGCCGGCAGGTCGTCGAGCGGTTCGAGGACAACAGGCCGATGGGGGTCGCCGCCGCGGTGACGTCCACGGGTGCTTCGAAGGCGGCCGTCAGCCCGAAGGCGAGGCCGGCCGACGAACCGAAGACCGAGGCGAGGACCAGCGTGTTGATCAGGGTGCCTCCCACGACGTCAGGGTCGGTGAGCGGCGTCCCCGCGACCAGCGCGCGCTGGACGGTGAGGGCGCAGGCGCATCCGACGCCCATGACGGTGCCGCCGATCAGCCCGTGGGCGAAGCGGGAGGCGAAGGTGCGCAGGGGGCTGCGGCCGAGATGGGGCCGCGCGGCGCGCAGGGTGAGCCGGACCCGGGACGGTTCGAAGGCCGCCCCGCCACCGGACCGGTCCGCCATCGCGTAGACGGCTCCGAACCCGATGCCCGCGGCGGGCCCCATGAGACCTCCCTGGAGCAGCAGTTCGCCGACGGAGAGCGAGGTGAGCAGGAAGCCGACCAGCCAGTCGGTCAAGGTGATGCTCAGCGCCGTGGCCAGGACGAAGGCCACGGTCCGCGTCGTGCGCGAGAGGGAGTCGCCGAGCTGCCACCAGGCGAGGTCCTGCCGCTCGCGGTCGAGCCGGACCAGGTGGTGGGCGAGGTGGCCGAGCCAGCCCGCCGCGCGCTCGGGGTCGGCGTACGCCGTACGGGGCTGCTCGCCGGCCGCGTCGCGCTCCGGCGCGCGGCGCCGGTAGACCGTGGGCACGAAACCCGCCAGCAGGTGCTCGTCCAGGCTCTTCACCGAGGGGAAGCGGGTGGCGTCCAGCAGCTCGGCGGGGTCGCGATCGGGCTTCTCGCTGTACAGGGTGCGGGCGAGGATGACCATGAGCGGGGTGGTCAGGACCTCGGCGAGGCGGACGTGCGCGGGATCCCGGCGGGTGCGCAGCGCGGTCAGTACGCCGTCCCACGGCGAGCCCGTCGCCCCGGTGCCGGTGCCTGGGCCTGGGCCTGGGCCGGTGCTCGTGCCGGGACCTGCCTCGGACGCGACGGCACCCGTGCTGCGGGTCGTGCGGGTGGTGCGTGGCAGGTAGTCGGCGAGATCGTCGGGGGTGAGGTCGGTGAGCTCGATGCCCGCGGCCCATACGAGAGGCGCGTTCGCCGCCCCGACGGCCTCGGCGTACTCGTCGCGCCGACTGGTGAGGACGAGCGGCGCGGCGGTCGCGTTGAGCGCGTCCAAGGCGTCCCGTCGCAGCCCTTCGGCTATCTCGTCGAAGCCGTCGAGGACCGGGAGGACGAGGTCGGCGTCGACCAGCGCCGCGGCCAGGGTCGCCCCCGCGTAGCCGCGGCGGGCCAGGTGGGGGTGGTCGCGCAGCAGCCGGCCGATCATCCAGTCCCGCAGCGCGGTGGTCGACGGATCCCAAGAGCCGACGCTGAAGACGACCGGTACGCGCGGCTGCGGGGCGGTGGTGCCCGGCGGCAGGTCCAGCAGGTCCAGCAGGTCCAGCAGGTCCAGGACGAGCCTGATCGTCAGGACGGACTTCCCGGAGCCGGCCCGACCGAGGACCACCAGCCGGCCGGAGGGGATCCTGCGGTAGACCTCCGCCGTGCCGCGCAGGTCGCCGTCCAGGTCCAGCGCGCGCGGGGTCCCGCCCGGGCCGAGGCGTTGGACGTTCGCCGCACTGTCGACCAGAGCGGCCGGCGCCGGCTTCCAGCGGACGGGCAGGGGGAAGGGATCGTGGACGCCGCGCTGCGCCTCCTCGTGGCGCCAGCGGCGCCGGACCTCCCTCGCCAACTCCCGCGCGGCGTCCGCGAGCGCGTCGGGCACGGCCGGCCGGCCGGATCGGGCGGGTGCGGGCAGGGCTACGGGGGCGGGTGCGGGTGCGGATCGGGCCTCGGCTTCGCCTCCCGCAGCTGCGGCGGGCGGGCCGGGCGGACCCGAGAGCGCGGTCGCCAGGCGCAGACGGTCGGCCTCTCGCAGGCCGAGCGCGTCCGCGAGCAGGTGCACCGTGCCCACCCGGTGGTTCGCGGACCGGCCGCTCTCCAGCCGGCGGATGGTGCGCACGCTGACCCCGGACCGTTCGGCCACCTGCTCCTGCGTGAGGTCCGCCGCGTCCCGCAGCCCGCGCAACAGCGCGCCGAGGTCCTCTGTCATCCCGCATCCCCCAAGACCGCCCGTACGAACGGCCGTGAGCCTACCCGTGGCCGCCGGTCACCGATGGCCGGGCGCGTGTCCTGTACGGGGTGGTGCGGCCGAGGTCAGCATCGGTGTCGGCGCCCCACACCGACGGAAGGCGAGGAGGCGACGTGGCCAAGCGCTACTGGTGCGCGGAGTGCGGCTTCAAGACCCCCTGGCTCGACGGGGCGGAGGGCCCGGGCCGGCAGATCGAGCACTACGCCCGCAAGCACCCGGGCACCTCCCCGGGCGGTCAGGTCGAGACCCGCGGACGGCGGCGGACGACCGGACGCCGTGCGGAGCGACATGCGGGACGCCGCGCGGGACGACATGCACCACTACGCGAAATGGGAGTTCCGGACATGAACGAGGTTTCGACACGGCCGGGGTCGGCCACCGCCGCCGGCGTCATGGGCATCGCCTTCGGCCTGGCCGCGGTGTGCGGCGCGGTGTACGTGCTGCTGCTCCTCGGGGACGGGAACGGCTTCGGGCTGTTCGGGCTGCCCGTCCTCGCCTTCGGCGCGGGAGTCCTGCGGGCCGGCGCCAAGGTGCTGACCGGGGTGTCCTACGCGGGCGACCGGCTCGGTCAGTTGGCCCTGGTGCCCGCGTCCCTGTCCGGCATCGCCATCGGCGCGATGGTCGCGTCGGCGGACTGGGACGGCGACGCGACTTTCGCCCAACTGGCCGGATTTATCGTCACCTTCCTCCTCGCGGTCGTCGTCATCACACTGTGCGAGCGGCCCGCGACGAAGCGCTACCTCGGTGAGGACTGACCCGGCCGTCCCCGTCGGGCCGACGCCCGACCTCGCGGTTGCGGGCCGCACGTCCACGCCATGAGCCGCTGGGACGACCGCCGTTGGGTCACTGACCTGTGCTCTCGGCGGACGGTCGCAGCGGGACCGGGGGGCCTCTGGTCCGCGAAATCCTCACGGGTCACACTCTTCCCATGAGCAGTCACGAGCCCGGCGGCCCCACCCCACCCCCTTACGGGCCCGATCTGGCGAACCCGTACGCCCAGCCCCAGCCTCAGCCCCAGCCCCAGCCCGGGCCGGGGCAGTTCGGCGGCCCGCCGCCGCCCGCGCCCGGCGCCGGGCGCCGCGGTCCCTTCGCGCGCGGTCCCGTGGCCCGCAGGCCCGTCGTGCTGGTCGCGGCGGTGGTGGCCGCCCTGTTGGTGATCGGCGGGGCGGTGTACGCGGTGGCCGGCAGAGGCCACGGTTCCACCCCCGGACCCGTCGCCGACGAGGCCACGTCGAAGGCCCCGACGGGTACCCCCACGGTCGACAAGGGGGACGGGAAGGGCCCGGGTGGAGGCCCGGAGCCCTACGACCCCAACGCCGGCATCCAGCCCGGGGAGGGGAAGGTCTGGCTGCGCGAGAACCAGACGCAGCTGGCGGGCTCGGGAGCCGAGCAGTTCGGCCCCTGGCGGGTCGGCGACGTCGTGGTCAAGGCGATGTACAAGGAGATCACCGGATACGCCGCGGGCGACGGCAAGGACGTGTGGAAGATCGCGCTGGAGACTCCGCTGTGCGGGGTGCCGCAGGCCCCGACGGCGGCCGGGAAGCTGGTCGTCGGCGTCCTGGAGAGCAACGAGGCGAAGGCGAACTGCACGCAACTCCAGCAGGTCGACCTGGTCACGGGCAAGCTCGGCTGGAAGGTGGCGGTGCCGCAGGAGAACGGCTTCGACACCTCCTCCAGCTTCGAGATGGCGATCAGCGGTGACACCGTCGCGGTCTCCCGGTCGGCCGTCGCGAGCGGATTCTCGGTCGCCGACGGCAGGAAGCTCTTCGGCACGCCGAAGACGGGCTGTTCCCCTTCGGGGTTCGCCGGGGGCGCTCGGCTGATCCGGCTGCGCAACTGCTTCGACCCGAAGCCCGCCGCCGTGATCGAGGAAGTCGACCCCGCGACGGGCGAGGCCAAGTGGAGCCACACCTACGAGCAGGGCTGGACGATCGGCCGCGTCCTGTCCGCGGACCCACTGGTCGTCGCCGCCCACAACTCCGACAAGAAGGTCTGGAGCATCACGGCGTTCACCGCGGACGGCAAGGTCCGGTCGCAGGGCGAAGCGAAGTTCGGGGTGAGCGGCCGCTGCAACGGCTTCGGATACGCCGAAGGACTACAGGACTGCCCGGGCGCCGTGGTCGACGCCGACACGCTCTACGTCGCCGGGGGCAAGGCCGGACCCACCCTCGGCCTCGACGAGACGACCGAGGTCATCGCCGTCGACCTGGCCACCGGGCAGGAGAAGTGGCACGCGGCCGCGCCGGACAAGGGGCGCTCCATGTGGCCGCTGGCCGTCGAGAACGGCAAGGTCATCGTGTACATCGCGGCCGGCGGGGGGCGTTCGGGCGCGATGGCGACGCTCGACCCGAACGGCGGCGCCCCGCAGGTGTTCCTCCAGAGCCCGGCGGCCGCGCGCGGCCCGGAATCCGTCTTCTACTCGCACGGGGTGCACCCGGCCTGGCTGGGCGGACGGCTCTTCCTGCTCAACGGCCGGGTGCAGGGCCCCGAGCCCGAGAAGGTGGACCACTCGATCCTGTCGTTCGGCAAGTAGCCCCGCGGAGCCCGGGCCCGGGCCCGGCCCAGGCCCGGGCCCGCCAACACCGGGACGAGCGGCTCCGGTTGTGGGCCGGGTCACGGGCGGGCGACGGGCCGGCCGCGGTGCCGGACCCGCTGTGGCCGGTGCGTCCCCGCGCGCCTATCGTTACCCGGCATGTGGCCAGGACAGCAGACGCCCGGGGGCGAGCAGGACCCGCCCGAGGAGTTCCACAACCCGTACCGGCAGCCGCCGGGTGCGCCGCTCCCCCCGGGCCCGGCCGCCCCGCCCCCGCCGGCCGCGCCGCCCACCGCGCCGCCCTCCGCCTACCCGGTGGGCGGCCCGTACGGCATGCCGCAGACACAGGCGCAGGCGCAGGCGCAGGGGCAGCCGTACCGACCGCCGTACCAGCCGCCGCGCCCCGCCAAGCGCTCCAGGACCGTCGTCATCGCCGTCTGCGCGGCGGCCGCCGTGGTGGTGGCCGCGGCCACGGTCACCGGTGTGGTCCTGCTGGGGGACGACGCCGGCCGGGGCGACGACCGGGCGATCGACGGCAAGGACGTCTCCCCGTCGGGTCCGTCCCCCGCCGCGCCGTCCGGCTCGGCCTCGGCCTCGGCCTCGACGTCGAGCACCGTGCCGCCGACGATCAAGGGCTGGAAGTCGGTCGTCAACCCCGAACACGGCACGGCCTTCGACGTCCCGGCCGACTGGGAGGTCGCGCCGCCCACCGTGTTCAGCGGGTACTCGGACGACGCGGACGGGGAGAAGATCCTCATCGGGCACACGGCGCCCGCCTTCTACAAGTCGAAGTGGTGCAGCCTCGACGGGGACGGCGACGGTCGGATCGACGACTACAAGCTGGCCGCCACCGGGACCAAGGGCGCCGCCGGCGCGAAGGACACCCGCGAGGTCGCCGAGAAGATGGCCCCGGTCTGGGTCTACGCCGCCTACACGCAGCCGGACAAGAGCGCGGTCAAGACCGACCAACCGGTGGAATACACCACCAAGTCGGGGGTCAAGGGCACCTACCTCACCTCGCACTCCGAGGGCGCCAAGAAGACCAACAAGTGTTCGGGCGACGGTCGGTCGATCGTCTTCGGCTTCAAGAACGCCAAGGGCGACTTCGTGGCCTGGGACTTCTACGGAAGGACCGGTGTCCCGGGCGCGATCGGCGACGAGCTGGTCATGCGCATCCTCAGCACGGTCCGACTGACGGCGGTGACCCCCGCGGATCCGTCCGCGACCCCGTGACCCGAACGCCTGTCGGTATCGGCGGGCTCCTCCCGGCGGCGTCGCGAGGGTCGGTATCCGGCCGTATCCGGCAGGCGGTGCGGGGCGGTCGGAGGTGAGCGGTCAGCACTGCGGCGTGCGGGGGCACTCAGGAGGCGCCCGTTTATGGCCACGCGCCCCCACGCGCCCCCGGAGGTGACGTTCCGGCAGGCCGGTCCCGGGGCAGCCGCAAGGTGCTGATTGGTCTTTGCCGCACCCGCTCGCATCGTCCCTGGAGAGTTCCGCATGACGAAGGTCCTCGTACTGCACAGCGTCAGCCTCGTCGGCTCGGCATTGGCCGCCCTCTTGAGATCCGAAGGCCAGTTCGACGTCACGTCGGTGGGGTGGAGGACGGCGGCCCGCCGGGCGCTGACCTTACGACCAGACGTGGCGGTGGTCGACGTCGACTGTCCGGGTGCCACGGCCGTGCTCGCCGGCGAGGGGCACACCGATCACCGGTTGTTGGACCCGCCGACCCCGCTGCTCGTCCTGGCCACGGCCGGGACGCCCGGCTCGCTCGGCCGGGCCTTCCAGGCGAAGGCCCGCGGGTACGTCGACAAGGACGGCTCGCCCGGGCAGCTCGTCCGGGCCGTGCGCAAGGTCGCCGCGGGCGAGCGGTTCATCGACGCCTCGCTCGCCTCGGCCTTCCTGGAGGCCGACCCGGTGCCGCTCAGCCCGCGCGAGCTGAGCGTCCTGGCCCGCGCCGCTGAAGGCGATTCGATCGCCGAGATCGCCAGGGCCCTGCACCTGGCCAGCGGCACCGTCCGCAACTACATGGCCGCCGTCACCCGCAAGACCGGCGCGCGCAACCGAATAGACGCGATACGCATCTCCCGCAGCGCCGGTTGGGTGTAGCGGGCCGTCGGACCGGGCGGCTCAGCGCGTCGAGGTGACCGCGCCGCCCGCGCTCCACATCCCCACGAGGTCCCGGTAGAGCGCCGAGCGTGCCGGCAGTTCCGCGTGCGTCCCGCACACCGCCCTGGTCCCGTCCAGGACCAGCACCCGGTCGGCGCGCGCGGCCGAGGAGATCCGGTGGGCCACCACCACCAGCGTGCCGGGCCGGGCCGCGAGGGCCCGCTCGGCACGCTCCTCGGTCTCCGCGTCGAGATGGCACGTGGCCTCGTCCAGCAGGAGCAGCGGGGCGGGGGAGAGGTGCGCGGCGGCGAGCGCCAGCAGCTGGCGCTCGCCCTGGGAGAGGCGGGCCGGATCGAGGGCCGCGTCCGGGCCGCCGAGCCGCCGCAGGAGCGGTTCCAGGCCCAGCGCGGCCACCACGGCCTCCACCCGCTCCGCGGGCACGTCCGCCGGGTGCGGGCACAGGTGGGTCAGGTTCTCGCGCACGGAGCCGGTGAACACGTACGCCTGTTGGGGCAGGAGCGTGCGCCGCAGGTCCGGGCCGTGCGTCGCCCCCGGTGTCCGGGCGGGCGCCCCGGCGACCAGGGCCGTGCCCGCGCCGGGCAGCAGCAGCCCCGCCAACAGGGCGGTGAGCGTGGACTTCCCGATCCCGCTGGGCCCCACGACCGCGAGGTGTTCGCCGGGCCGGACCGTCAGGTCGAGCCCGTCCAGCACGGGGTGCGCGCGGGGCCCGTAGGCGAAGCCGACGCCGCGGAGTTCCACGGCGGCCACCGGGGTCCGTGAGGTCGCGGCGCCGTGCCCGGCCCCGGGCTCCGCCGCGGCGTCGGGGCTCCCGAGGGGCGGGGCGGACGGTTCGGGGCCGCAGAAGCGGTCCAGCACCACCAGCAACCGGGTCCCCGCGGAACCGAGCGCGGCCATCAGGGTGTCGAGCGCGGGCAGCAGCGACTGCGTCAGGTAGGTCAGCGCGCCGGCCAGCGCGCCCGCCGTGAGCCCACCGCCGAGCAGCCAGGGCGTGGCCGCGAGGAGGGCGAGGACCGGCGCCCGGCCGGCCACCCCGAGGGCCAGCGTCCGTACGGCCCCCCAGCGCGCGAGCCGTCCGGTCAGCCGTTCCTGCGCGGCGATCAGCGGCTCCACGTCGGCGGCCGCGGCCCCGCCGCCCCCGCACGCCACGATGTCGCGCAGCCCGGCCGCCACCTCGCCCACCCGCGCGGCGAGGGCCTCGTCCGTGTCCAGGGCCTCCCGCTGCACGGCCGCCATGGGGCGCAGCGTGGCCAGGAAGACGGCCAGGCCCAGGAGCAGCGGGGGCACCACGACGACGAGCAGTACGGGCGCCAGCGCGGCCATGCCGAGCAGCGCGCCGACGGCGGTGAAGAGGAAGGAGCGGGCCGTCAGGACCAGTCCGGCGAAGGAGTCCCGGGCCATCTCGCTCTGCTGGGTCAGCCGGGACACCGCGCCCGTGCCCACGGCGCGCGCGGGATCCGCGACCGCGGCGCCCAGCGCGTGCCGCACGGCCCGGCGGACGAGCCCGTCCCGCAGGGGCTCGACGAGCTCCGCGAGGGCGAGGAACACCCCGCGCAGGGCGACCCCGCCGAGGAGCGCTCCGACCCCGGCCGCCGTCAGCCACAGGACACCCGTGTCGACCCGTCCGGCCAGGAACCCGTCGTCCAGGGCGCGGGCCACGCCGTACCCGCCGAGGAAGGTGTGGACCGATTCCAGCAGCGACCAGAGCGCCAGCGCGCCCAGGGGCCGCAGCCGGCCCCGCAGGAACCGCCGCCCCTCCCCGCCGACCCGCCGCCACGGCCCGGCACCGGCCGCGGCCTTCGGTACGGGCCGGGGGAGCGTCGGCCCGGAAGCAGCGGCCGGGCGGGCCGTCGTACGGTCCCGCGCCGCCGCCTCGGTGGCCGGGAGGGCCACGGCCACCGTCGCGGCCACGGGCGCCGCGACGGCCGGGGCCGCGCCGGCCGACGGTTCGCCGGTCGGCCGATGGGCATCCGGCGGCTCGCCGGTCGGCTGAGCGGCATCCGGCGGACAGCCCGTCGGCCGATCGGTGTCCGGTGGCGCGGCGAAGACCGCGCGGTAGTCCGGGTCCTGCCACAGGGTCGCGTGCGGGCCGGTGGCCCGGACCCGGCCGTCCTCCAGCCAGACGACCCGGTCGGCGCGGGCCGCCGCGGAGATGCGGTGGGCCACGACGAGCCGGGTGCCCGGGCGCACCCGCTCGGCCAGGGACCGTTCGACCTCGCGCGCGGTGAGCGTGTCCAGGCTGGAGGTGGCGTCGTCGAGCACGAGCAATCGACCCGCACGCAGGAACGCCCGCGCCAGGCCCAGACGTTGGACCTCGCCCCCGGACATCGGCGCGTCCGCGAGCAGCGTGTCGTACCCGTCGGGCAGGCGCCGCACGAACGGATCGGCCCCGGCCGCCCGCGCCGCGGCCCGCACCCCCGCCCGCCCGGGCGGCGGACCCGCCCCGAAGGCGATCGCCCCGGCGACGGTGCGCCCCGGCAGCGCGGGCCGGTCGAAGGCGTGTCCGACGTCGCGCCGCAGCGCCGACGCGGACAGCTCCTCCAGCGGTACCCCGTCGAGGAGCACCCGACCGGCGTCCGGGTCGGTCAGGCGCCCCGCCACCGCGGCGAGCAGCGTCTTGCCCGAACCGGAGCGCCCCACCACGGCGACCGTCGTTCCACCGGGCACGACGAGATCGACGCCGTCCAGCGCCGCGCGGCCCTCGCGCTCCACCCGGACCCCGCGCAGTTCCAGCGTGCCCGGCCCGTCCGGAGGCAACTCCCGTGTTCCGTACGTCATCGCGGGCAGGGCGAAGAGGGCGGCGGTGCGCCGCGCCGCCGCCCGGCCGCGCACCAGGGCCGCCAGCCGTCCGGTCACGGCGCCGACCCCGGCCGCGAGCCCGGCGTACCGGACGGCGGCGAGGAGGGCGCCCACGCCCAGCGCGCCCGCCGCGAGCCGCATCCCGCCCACGCCGAGGACCACGTACAGCAGCAGCGGCATCAGCGCCGAGGTGCGGGCGGTGGTCCCGCCGTACACCCGCCACATCCGCCGGCCCTCGACTCCCAGGGCGGGCAACTCCCTTAGGACCCGTTCCCGTTCGCGGGGAAGGGTGCCGGCCGCCGCGATGGTGCGGGCGCCGGCGAGGGCCTCGGCCAGCAGCCCCGCCATCGACAGCTGGACCTGCTGGTAACGACCCACGCTGGCGGCCGAATCACGGGCGAAGGAGCGCAACAGGACAGCCAGCAACGGCAGTCCGGCCACGAAGGCGAGGGCGGTCCACACGTCGATGACGAAGAGCGCGATCAGACCGCCCAGCGGCGGCAGCAAGGAGGCGACGGCGCCCGCCGCGGCCGCGGGCGCGGTCCCGGCCTCGGTGGCGTGCGCGGTCAGCCGCGCGGCGACGTCGCCGGGCGGGTGCCGGCCCGCGTGGTGCGGGGCGGTGCCCAGGAGCCGGGTCAGGCCGAGGCGGCGCAACCACGCGGTCGAGCGGCCGTTCACCCGGCCGGTCAGCCGCGTCACGGCGGCGTCCAGCAGCACTTCGGCGGTGATGACCACGGCGCACCACGCGGTCCAGGCGGGGCCGCCCGGGTCGCCGCGCAGCAACAGGTCGAGGGTGTGGCCGAGGACGGCCGGTTCGGCGAGGGCCGCACCGGCGGCGCCGAGCGAGCACGCGCCCACGGCCGCGGTGCGCCCCGCGCTGTCGCGGGCCGCCGCCACCAGGGCGCGGTCGCCGGCGCGGGCGAGCGCCGCCCCGTCGGACGGATCGGGCGAGGTCATCGGCAAGCTCCACGGCCTCCACAGGCAGCACCGGCGCCCACGGGCGGCATCGGCCCCACGGGTTCCGGGAACGGGCGTGGGCCCGGGCGGTGAACCGCCCGGGCCCAGAGGGGACCTGATCAGTGACAGGTCGTGATGCTCAGGCTGCTGTCCCCGCAGAGCAGCAGGCTGGCCCGGCTGCCGCCACCGCCGCCGCCGCCGTAGGTGGCCTCGGTGGCCTCTTCCGTGATGGTCTCCATCGACTGCAGGTCGAGAAGCGTCATGTCACAATCCTCTTCTTCGCTGGGTCTTCCTGATGGGTCACGGCCCCGCGGTGCGGGACCGGCTCTGGGACCGCCGCGGCGCGCCGCAGCGGTGGGAGGAACGGCAGCTGGGCGCGCCCGCCGGGCGCGGCGCTGCCGAGGGCGAGCAGTGCGCCGGCGGTGCCCGTGGACAGGTCCATGGACAGCCGCATCAACTGCTCGCCGGGGAAGGCCAGATGGCCCTGGTAGGGCACCGCGTGCCGGGCCAGGGCATCGATCTGGCGCGCGAGGTCGTCCGCGCGGGTGCCCGGTCCCGGGGTGCTGGTCCGCGCCAGGTACAGCACCATCCCGGCAGCGCCGCGGAACAACCCGGGCTGCGCGTAGAAGGTGGCCTGGGCGGCCCGTACGATCTCCAGCCGGGCCTGCTCGAAGCGCTGCTCGGAGCCGTGCCGCAGCCAGTCGTCCAGCACCATGCCGATGCCCACGCTGCCCGCGCCGAGGTAGGGCATCGTGCGCCATCCCTCGTCCACCTGCAGGGTGCCGAAGGCGCTCGTCACGCACCGGTCGAGATCGCGGTGCAGGGCGGCGCCCGCGCGCAGCAGGTACTCCTGCTCGCCGGTGCGTTCGTACAGGCGCAGGAACAGGAGGGCCGGGCCGGCGCCGCCGTACAGCAGGCCGGCGCGCCGCGGCGCGGCGCCGTCCCGGCAGAGCAGTTCGGCGCAGCGCAGGGCCGCCGCGTGCAGCTCGCCCTCGCCCGTCGTCGTGCCCAGCGCGTCCAGGGCCAGGCCCACGCCCGCGAGACCGCTGTGCAGGTCGGGGCCGATCTCCTGCCACGGCTGCTCCAGGAGCAGCCCGGCGAGGTGCAGCGCCCGCTCCCGGTGGCCGAGGCGGTCCAGGGTCCAGGCCGTGCCCGCGAGGCCGTCGTAGAAGCCGAGCGGCGTTCCGGAGCCGGGCTCCGCGGTCCGGGCCAGCAGCCACTCCTCGGCCTGCGGCCAGGGTTCGGCGCCGGTCTCGGCCAGGGCGTAGAGGACCCCGGCCGCTCCGTATCCGAAGCCCGTGCCACCGCCCTCGGTGCTGAACTGGGCGATGTCCCCGGGGAAGAAGCGGTCCTCCCGACCGGGCGTGGCCGAGGCGCGCAGGGCCGCGACCATCGAGTCCCGGGCGGCGGGCCAGTTCCCGGGCGCGACGGGCAGGTACGGTCCCGCCGGAGCCGGTATCCGACCCGAGTCGGAGGCGGGCCCCGTGGCGCCGTCCCCGTCCGGTCCGGACAGGATCTCCTGGACGGCTTCGTCCAGGAACCGCCGCGGCACGGGGAACTGCTCCGCGGCGATGGCCGCCAGGTGCGCCGCCTTCGCCCGGTCCAGGGCGAGCAGGCTCGTCAGCGGCAGGAACAGGGCGAGGCGCAGACAGGCGAGGGCGTAGCGGTCCACCGCGAACCCGCGGCGACCGGCCGGGGCGACGAACGCGGGGTTGGCGACGGTCTGCCGCAACCCTTCGTCGACGTGGGCGGCGGCCTCGAAGTCCAGCAGGGCGACGGACGGTCGGCCCTCGGCGTCCTCGGTGACCATGATGTTGAAGAGGTGCAGGTCGTTGAAGACCACCCCGCGGGCGTGCACCGCGGCCACCGCCGCGCTCACGCGCTCGTGGATCGCCAGCGCCCAGGTGGTGTAGGCGGCGAGCTCGGCCGGCGCGGGGTCGGCCTCGATCAAGGGGTGTCTACGGGCGAAGTAGGTGTTGAGCGGCTTGCCCTTCAGGTACTGGAGCACCAGGAAGTGGTGGTCGCCGACCGTGAAGGAGTCGAGGACGGACGGGACGCAGTCCAGCCCGGCGAGCCGCTCCAGCGCCGCCCGCTCCCGGTGCAGCCGCTTCACCGCGTCCGCGCCGTCGGCGGCGAGGCCCGCGTACGGCCGGGCCTCCTTCAGCACGACGGCCTCACCGGTGCGGGTGTCCCGGGCGGCGTAGACCCCACCGCCGTTGGAGAAGTGCAGGGCCCGCTCCACGGTGTACGGGAGATCGGCGAGGGTGACCGAGGAGCGCGCGTCGAGGTGCGGCTTCAGGAAGGGGGGCAGCTCGACCCACTCCGGCGGTTGGAACGCCGGCCCGCGGGCGTCGGGCACCAGGCGCCCGGCCGGGTCCTCGATCGCCGGGACCAGCTCGCCGTTCCCGTCGTAGCAGTGCCGCAGGGTGAAGCTGCCGTAGCGCAGGTGGACGGGGCCCGCGCCCCAGCGCAGGTCGCTCAGCACGTACGGCCCGGGCTCCCCGGCGAGCAGCCCGTCGAGGTCTTCGGCGATGCGGCGGCACTGCTCCTCGTCGGCGGGGTACACCGTGAGGAACTTGCCGCTGGCCGCGCGGTCGGCGTACTTGGCGTTGCGCAGGTGCAGCAGGTAGCGGCTCGGCACGAACTTGAAGGCGATGTCCCGGGCCAGGCAGTAGGAGCGGACCCGCTCCAGGACCGACTCGGCGTTGTCCAAGGTGGCCGACACGTGGATCTTCCAGCCCTGTGCGGGCAGTTCGGATCCGATCGGGCGCAGGGCGTACCAGTCTCCGTTGCGGTGGGAGCGCCACCCCTCGGGTACGGGGGCGAGCGCGGCCGGGTAGCTCTCCTCGGCGCGCCGGTGGGGCGCGTCGTAGAACCAGCGGTCTGCGTCGCAGAAGGCGGCGTACCCCTTGTTCACCCGTACTCCCTCGGTCGGTGGCCGGCTGCATCACCGTGTCATCCGGGCCGGGTGCCGCAACAGTCATGACTGTCACCGATGCGACGTGCAGTACGCACGCGTCACTTGGCCCACCGGCCGCGGCGGTGCCGATCCGCACGGTCCGCCGCGTAAGGCCTGGCCGCGGGAACGCGAACCGCAGGACGCCTTCGAACGGCGGTCCTTCCCTCGCGCGGGGCCGCTTCGCCGCCCTGCGGTCGAGCCGCGGACTTCGGTAGTGGCTATGCCGTGATCGACGCGGCCGATCCGGCGGCCTGTTCGAGTTTCGCGCGGTATGCGGCGCGGGCTTCCTCGTCGATCCGGGTCTCGTGTTCGGGCCGCATCCCGGTGCGGCCGTCGACGCCTTCGCGCAGGATGTCGGCGTGCCCGGCATGCCGGTTGGTCTCGCCGAGGACGTGGATCATGATGGCGAACAGGTTCGTGCCGTGGTGGGGCTCCGGCCACCAGGGCACGTGGCCGGGGGCGTCGAGGGCGAGCTCGTCGATCGTCGCGTCCGAGTGTTCCCAGATGCGCCGGTAGGCCTCGATGATCTGATCGCGCGTCTCGTCCTCGGTCGCCCACAGATCGCTGCCGTCGTGGTCCTGCCACCGGGGCAGTTGTTCCGGGGAAGGGCGGTCGAAGACCTCGCCGAAGTACCTGGCCTCGACGCCGGCCACGTGCTTGACCAGGCCGAGGAGGTTGGTCCCGGTCGCCGTCAAGGGCCGGCGGGCGTCGTATTCGGACAGGCCGTCGAGCTTCCAGAGCAGCGCCGTGCGGTCCCGCCGCAGTCTCGCGTGCAGGGTGTCCTTCGCGAATTCATCGATCATGCGGCACGAGCCTGCCATGGACCACCGGCGGCTTCAAAGGCAGCCCTTCGGGCGGCCGGTCCGGCCCGTGTGACACCGCGGCGCCGCGCGGCCCGTCTGCGGACCGTGGGGGAGACCGCAGACGGGGCGGTGCGGGGCGGGTCATAGGCTGTCGGTCCGGCGGATCCCTGCCCCGCCGACCCGCCTGCCGAAAGGACCACGTGATGAGCGACAAGGCCCGCAAGCTCTTCGACGCGCTCGATCTGAACAGCGACGGCGTCCTCACCCGTGTCGAGGTGATATCCGCCCTGCGGACCAAGGGCCCGACCCTGGCCGCCGCCGGTGTGCTGCCCTTCTGGGGAGTGAGCGACGTGGACGACTCCTCCGCCCTCTTCGACCGGGCCAATCTGGACGGCGACGACGTGCTGACCTTCGAGGAGTTCGAGCGCGAGGCCGACCGCCGCTTCGGCTGGTAGCCGCACCGGGCGGGGACCGGACGGACCGGCCCGGCCCGGACGGCCGACCCCGCCGGGTCAGCCGAGCCAGGGCCGCCAGACGTCCTCGTGGCGCTCCACCCACTTCTGCGCCGCCTGCTGAGGCGACAGCTTCTCCTCGGCGATCATCAGGGCCACCTCGTTCTGGTCCGCGACGCCCCAGTGGAACCTCTTCAGGAAGTCGGCCGCCGGCCCGCCCCCGTCCGCGAAGCGGGCGTTGAGGTACTTGCGCAGCGGCGTGTGCGGGTAGGCGCAGGCCACCTTCTCGGCGTCCGCGTCGCACCCCTGCGCGTACTCGGGCAGCTTGACCTCGGTCATCGGGACCCGGTCGAAGAGCCACTGGGGCTCGTACCAGTAGGTCAGGAAGGGCTTGCGCTCCTTCGCGAACTGCTTGATCTGGGTGATCTGGGCCGCCTCGGAGCCCGCGAAGACCACCTCCAGGTCGAGCCCGAGGTTGCGCACCAGCGCCTTGTCGTTCGTCACGTACGAGGGGGAGCCGTCCAGCAGTTGGCCCTTGCCCCGGCTCTCGGCCGTACGGAACTCGTCGGCGTACTTGTCGAGGTTCTTCCAGTCGGTGACGTCCGGGTGTTCCTGGGCGAAGTACGTCGGCACGAACCAGCCGATGTGGCCGGTGACCCCGAGGCCGCCGCCGTCGACGACGGTCTTCTTCCGCTCCACGTAGCGCGCCAGCTGTTCGGGGTGGCCCCAGTCCTCCAGGATCGCGTCGACCCGGCCCTGGCTCAGGGCGTCCCAGGCGGGCACCTCGTCCACCTGTACGGTGTCCACGCGGTAGCCGAGTTCGTGCTCCAACAGGTACCCCGCCACCGCGGTGTTGGCCTGCGCGCCGACCCAGGACTGGACCGACAGCGTGACCGTCTTCGCGCCGCCGGCGGCGGCGTACGGGGAGGTCTGGCGGGTCATGTCGGCCGCTCCGCAGCCCGTGAGCACGGCCAGGGCGGTCGCGGCGGCGAGCGCGACCGCGCTCCTGCGGCGGATCTTCGTCGGCTCAGGCATTCCCGGCCTCCTTCGTGGGCGCGGGCTGGGTGAGGCGGTCGAGCAGGATGCCGAGGCAGACGATCGCCGCGCCCGCCACGAGCCCGGTGGCCAGGTCGCCCTGGGCGAGGCCGAGGACCACGTCGTAGCCGAGGGCGCCGCCACCGACCAGCCCGCCGATGATCACGACGGCCAGGACCAGGACCACGGCCTGGTTGACGGCCAGCAGCAGGGCCGGCCGCGCGAGCGGTAGTTGGACCTGGCGCAGCTGCTGGGCGCCGGTGGCGCCGAGCGAGCGCGCCGACTCCAGTACCGCGGGGTCCACCTCGCGCAGGCCCTGCGTGGTGATGCGGACGACGGCGGGCAGCGCGTAGACGACGGCCGCGGCCGCCGCGGGAGCCCGGCCGACCCCGAACAGGGCGACGACCGGGATGAGGTACACGAACTGCGGCATCGTCTGGCAGACGTCCAGCACGGGCCGCAGCAGCCGCTCGGCGCGGGCGCTGCGGGCGGCGCCGATGGCGACCGCGAAGCCGAGTACGAGCGTCACCACGACGGCGGCGAGCACCTGCGAGAGGGTGTCCAGCGCCGGGTCCCACACGCCGAGCACCCCGATGGCGGCGAGGGCCAGTACGGCGCTCAGGGCGCTGCGCCAGGTGCCGACCAGCAGGCCCACGGCGCCCACCAGCAGCAGGAGCAGCCACCAGGGGGTCGACTGGAGCCCGCTGCGCAGGGGATCGAGGAGACCCCCGGTGAAGCCGGCGGCCCAGTCGGCGGTGCCGCCGACGACGGGGACCCCCGAGTAGAGGTGGCCGGTCATCCACGCGACGGCCCGGTTGACCGGATCCGCGAGCGGGACCGTCCAGGAACCGGGCCACTGCGCGGCGCCCAGCATCCGGCCCGCCACCGCCACGGCGACGGCCGCCAGCACGCACAGCAGCCCCCCGTACCAGCCGGCGAACACCCGCCGCAGGAAGTGCTGTTCGGCTGTCGGTCGAGCCGCGCCGAGCCGGGAGCCCGCCGCATCGGCCGTGCGGTCCAGTACGACGGCGAGCAGCACGATCGGGATGCCCGCGGCCAGCGCCGCGCCGACGTCGACGGAGGCCAGGGCCTGGTAGACCCGGTCACCGAGGCCGCCCGCGCCGATCACCGACGCGATGACGGCCATGGACAGGCCCGTCATGACGGCCTGGTTGACGCCCAGCATGATCTGCTCCCGGGCCAGCGGGAGCCGGGCGGTCAGCAGCCGCTGACGCCCCGTGGCGCCGAGCGAGGCGGCGGCCTCCAGGACCCCCGCGTCGGCCCCGCGCAGCCCGAGCGCGGTGAGGCGGGCCATGGGCGGGGCGGCGTAGACCACGGTGGCGAGCACGGCGGCGGGCACCCCGATGCCGAAGACGAGCACCATCGGCAGCAGGTAGGCGAAGGCCGGCAGGACCTGCATGGTGTCCAGTACGGGCCGCAGGGCGCGCTCCGTGCGGGGCGAGAGCCCGGCGGCGAGGCCGAGCAGACCACCGACGACGACGGCCGCGCCGACCGCCACGGCCATCAGGGCCAGCGTCTGCATCGTCGGCACCCACATGCCCAGCAGGCCGCACGCCGCGAACGCGGCCATCGAGGTCAGCGCGAGCCGGACCCCCGCGAGCCGCCAGGCGACCAGGCCGGCCAGCGCGGTCACCCCGGGCCATCCGGCGGCGAGCAGCACCAGGTAGACGGCGCGCACGGACACCACGACGGCATTGCTCACGTGCCCGAAGAAGTAGAGGAACAGCGGGTGGCTGTCGCGGTGGTCGATGATCCAGTCACCGGCCCGCCCCAGCGGCGCCGACAGGTCGACGGCCAGGGAACCGGGCCAACTGCCGCCGCCCGGGTACAGCACGCCGAGGGTGCCCAGGACGGCCGCGGCGACGGCGAGGGGCAGGACCTGGCGGCCGACGCGGAACCGGGCGGTGGAGCCGACCCCGCGCCCGCCCGCACCGGCGGCCGGATCCGCGGTGGAGCGGGTGTCGGGGTCGGTGCGGGCGCCTCGGCGGCGCGGATCGCGGGTGTCCGCGCGCGGCCCTTCGCGCACGGGTGTGGACGGGGAGCTCATCGGCGCCACCCCCGCGTCGCGGCCGGGAGCGGCACGGCGCGGCCACGGGGGCGCGCGGTGGAGTGGCGTCTCATGCGGCCACCTCCCCGGTCGCCGGGACGGGTAGCCCGGCGACGACGGCGAGCAGCGACGCGTCGTCGACGACGCCCAGGCAGCGGCCCCCGTCGACGACCCTGGCGGGGCCGCCGCTGCGGACCACCGCCTCGATGGCCAGGGCGACGGTGGTGGCGGGCGCGAGGGACACGCCCCGCTCCGCCTCCTCCGCCGTGGCGGGGCGCATGGCGCTGCGCACGGTGAGCACCTGCTCGCGCGGTACGTCGCGGACGAAGTCCCGCACGTAGTCGTCGGCGGGGGAGCCGACGATCTCCTCCGGAGTGCCCAGCTGCACGATCCGACCGTCGCGCATCAGGGCGATCCGGTCACCGAGGCGCAGCGCCTCGGACAGGTCGTGGGTGATGAAGACCATGGTGCGGCCCTCTTCCTGGTGCAGGCGGCCCACCTCCTCCTGCATCTCGCGGCGGATCAGCGGGTCGAGCGCGCTGAACGGCTCGTCGAACAGCAGGACTTCGGGATCGGCGGCCAGTGCGCGGGCGAGGCCGACGCGCTGTTGCTGACCACCGGAGAGCTCGTCGGGGCGGCGCTCCTCCAGGCCTTCGAGGCCGACCTTGACGGTCATCTCGGCGGCCTTGGCACGCCGTTCGGCGCGGCCGACCCCCTGGATCTCCAGGCCGTAGGCGATGTTGTCCAACACGGTGCGGTGCGGCAGCAGGCCGAAGTGCTGGAAGACCATGGCGGCGCGGTGGCGGCGCAGGTCCCGCAGCCGGGCCCGGTCCATCGCGAGGACGTCCTCGCCGTCGATGGCCAGGGAGCCCGCGGTGGGCTCGATCAGCCGGGTCAGGCAGCGCACGAGCGTGGACTTGCCGGAACCGGACAGGCCCATGACGACGAAGGACTCGCCCTTGTGGACGTCGAAGGTGACGTCCCGGACGGCCGCGGTGCAGCCGGTGCGCTCGCGCAACAGGGGCGCGGACAGCTCGGCGTGCTCCGAGCCGGGCACCCGGGCGGCCGCCGCCCGGGGGCCGAACACCTTCCAGAGGCCCCGCACGGAGAAGACGGGTGCGTCGGTGGTCATCGCGTCCGCGTTCGTCGGACCGGTGTGCATCGGGTCGGTGTTCATCAGGTCGGCGTTCATCGCGCACCCCCCACCAGCAGCTCGGCCGCCTTCTCGCCGACCATCAGCACGCCGATCATCGGGTTGACCGCCGGCATCGTCGGGAACACCGAGGCGTCGGCGATCCGGATGCCGTCCAGCCCCCGCACCCTCAGGTCCGGCCCCACCACGGCCCCGGGATCGTCCGCGGCCCCCATCCGGCAGGTGCCCGCCGGGTGGTAGACGGTGTGCGCGACGGAACGGGCGTACGCGCTCAGCTCCTCGTCACCGGTGACCTGCGGACCGGGACACACCTCGCGCGTGAGCCAGCCCGCCAGGGGCTGCGCCGCCGCGATCTCGCGGGCGATCCTGATGCCGTCGACGAGGGTGCGGGCGTCGTAGTCCTCCTCGTCCGTGAAGTACCGGAAGTCGAGGGCCGGTTTGACCTCGGGGTCCGCACTGGTGAGGTACAGCCGGCCGCGGCTGCGCGGTTTGGGGATGTTCGGGGTCAACGACACGCCGTGCGCCGGGCGTTCGTAGCCGATCCGCTCCGGATTGTCGGTGAAGGGGATCTGGTAGAAGTGGAACATCAGGTCCGGACCCGGGGACGCGGGATCGCGGCGCACGAACAGTCCGGCGTCGCTGTCCATCGCGGAGTTCTCCGGTATCGGGCCGTCCGTCTCCCACACGATCACCGACTCGGGGTGGTCGAGGAGGTTCTCGCCGACTCCGGGCAGGTCGTGCACGGGCGGGATGCCGAGCGCCGACAGCTGCTCGCGCGGGCCGATGCCGGAGTGCAGCAGAAGTCTCGGGGTGTCGACCGCGCCCGCGCACACGACCACCTCGCGGCGGGCGCGGATCAGCGACTCGGCGCCGTCCGCGGACCGTACGTGCACCCCGCGCGCCCGCGTCCCCTCCAGCTCCAGCCGGTGCGCCCAGGTCTCCAGCAGCAGGGTGAGGTGGGGCCGCTCGGCCATGACCGGGTGCAGGTAGGCCACCGACGCCGAGGAACGCTTGTTGTCCTCCGGGTGGTAGGCGAGGTCGAAGAAGCCGACGCCCTCGTGGAAGGGCTTGGCGTTGAACCCCTCGATCCGGGGCACGCCCAACGCCTGCTCGGCCGCCGCCACGAAGTCGCGTGCGACGGCGTTGCGGTCGGCCTCGCCGACGGGGACGATGTGGTTCAGCAGCCGGTCGAAGTAGGGGTCCATGGCGGCGGCGTGCCAGCCCTCGGCCCCCGCGTCCGACCATTCGTCCCAGTCCGACGGAAGCGGCTTGAAGGCGATCAGCGTGTTGTGCGAGGAGCACCCGCCGAGCACGCGGGCCCGGCTGTGCCGGATGTGCGAGTTGCCGCGCGGCTGCTCGGTGGTGGGGTAGTCGTAGTCGAGTTCGCCGCCGAGCAGCCCCATCCAGCGCCGCAGGGTGAGCACGTCGGGGCGGTCCACGTCGCTCGGCCCGCCCTCGATCACGGCGACCGTGACGTCGGGGTCCTCGGTCAGCCGGGAGGCGATCACCGAACCGGCGGTGCCGCCGCCCACGATGACGTAGTCGAACTCCCGAACGGTGTCGGGGGAGGGCTGCGCCGGGGTGGTCCCCGGGTGTGACTGCGCCGTCATGCGGAGGTCTCCTCTCGGCCCGCGAACCAGCGGACGGGACGGGGTGCGAGGTTCTGGTAGACGTGCTTGGTCTCGCGGTACTCGGCCAGGCCCGAGGGCCCGAGCTCGCGCCCGATCCCGGACTTGCCGAAGCCGCCCCACTCGGCCTGCGGCAGATAGGGGTGGAAGTCGTTGATCCAGACCGTGCCGTGGCGCAGCCGGCCCGCCACGCGGCGGGCGCGACCCTGGTCGGCGGTCCACACCGCGCCCGCCAGCCCGTACTCGGTGTCGTTGGCGAGGGTCACCGCCTCGTCCTCGGTGAGGAAGGTCTCCACCGTCAGCACCGGTCCGAAGACCTCCTCGCGCACGACGCGCATCCGGCGGTCGCAGCGGTCCAGGACGGTCGGGCGGTAGAAGTAGCCCGGGCCCGGCGGGCGTTCGCCGCCCGCGCGCAGCACGGCGCCCGCGGCGAGCGCGGAGGCGACGTACGACTCGGTGCGCTCGCGCTGGGCGGCGGACACCAGCGGGCCGCACTCGACGCCCGGGTCGGTGCCCCGGCCGAGTCGGATCCGCTCGGCGCGCCGGGAGAGTTCGGCCACGAACCGGTCGCGCACCGACGCCTCGACGATCAGCCGGGAGCCGGCCGAACAGACCTGGCCGCTGTGCATGAAGGCGGCGTTGAGGGCCTGGTCGACGGCCGTGTCGAAGCCGGCCGCGGTCGCGCACGCGTCGGCGAAGACGACGTTGGGGTTCTTGCCGCCCAGTTCGAGGGCGAGCTTCTTCACCGTGTCGACCGCCGCGTGCGCGACCTTCCTACCGCTGTCGAGACCGCCGGTGAAGGAGACGAGGTCGACGTCGGGGTGGGCGGCGAGCCGGGCGCCGACGGGGTCGCCCGCGCCGGTCACCAGATTGGCGACGCCGGCCGGCAGCCCGGCCTCCACCAGCAGCTCGATCAGGACGACCGTGCTCAGCGGGGTCAGCTCGCTCGGCTTGATCACGAAGGTGTTGCCCGCGGCGAGCGCCGGGGCCACCTTCCAACTCGCCTGGAGCAGCGGGTAGTTCCAGGGGGTGATCAGGGCGCACACGCCCACCGGTTCGTGCACGACCACGCTGTGGATCTCCGGCGATCCGGCGTCCACGACCCGCCCGCCGCCCTCGCCGAGGACGAGATCGGCGAAGTACCGGAAGGCGTCGCTGACGCAGTCCACGTCCGTGCGGCCCTCCGCGAGGGTCTTGCCCGCGTCCAGGCTCTCCAGGAGCGCGATCCGCTCCCGCTCTCGCTGGAGCAGGTCGGCCGTGCGCCTGAGCAGCGCCGCGCGCTCGGCCACCGGGGTCCGCGGCCACGGGCCGTGGTCGAAGGCGGCGCGCGCCGCGCCGACGGCGTCGTCCGCGTCCGCGACGGCGCCCTCGGCGACCACCGCGAGGACACTGCCGTCGGCGGGATCGAGGACCTCCCGCGTGGCGCCCGTCGAGGACGGCCGCCACCTTCCGGCGGTGTGGATGCTCTGCTGCTCGGACACGACGCGCTGTACCTCCGGATATCGCACCGCGGCCTGCCCGCGGTGTCGGTGCGGTGCGGCTCGTGTGCCCCGGCTTTCGCCACTCATGTCCCCCACGTCACGGGAAGTGACCGGTGTCACGTGCGGGTGACCGGCCCGAGAGCTTCGGGAAGGGGTGTTTCCGCCACCGGGAACTGTGGACGAACCGGGCGTAACCTGGTCGGACCGCCGTATCCGCACGGGAGTCATGGAGGCGGCGCATGACCGACCCGTTCGGCTTCCTCAGGACGCCGCGACGCTCCGTACCGGCGCGCCCCGCCGATGAGCGGCTCGGCGACTGGTGCGAGGTCCACGCGGGGCAGATCTCGCTGCCCCTGGTGTCCGAGCAGGCGAACCGCTGCATGGACTGCGGCATCCCCTTCTGCCACGCGGGCTGCCCGCTGGGGAACCTCATCCCCGAGTGGAACGCCTACGCCGCCCACGGCGACTGGCGGGCCGCCTCGGACCGGCTGCACGCGACGAACAACTTCCCCGAGTTCACCGGCCGGCTCTGCCCGGCGCCCTGCGAGGACGCCTGCGTCCTGACGATCAACGCCGATCCGGTGACCATCAAGAACGTCGAGCAGGCCATCGCCGACCAGGCCTGGGCACACGGGTACACCGCCCCCGCGCCGCCCGCCCGCCCCAGCGGCAAGTCCGTCGCCGTCATCGGCTCCGGCCCCGCCGGTCTGGCCGCCGCCCAGCAGCTCCACCGCGCCGGGCACGACGTCGTGGTCTTCGAACGGGCCGACCGGATCGGCGGACTGCTCCGCTACGGCATACCGGCCTTCAAGATGGAGAAGTCGCACCTCGACCGCCGCGTCCAGCAGCTGCGGGACGAGGGGACCGTCTTCCGCACGGACGCGGACGTCGGCGGCCGGATCGACGCGGCCGGGCTCCGGGCCACCCACGACGCGGTGATCGTCGCGGTGGGCGCGACGGAGCGCCGGGAACTGGCGGTGCCCGGCCGCGGGCTACGGGGCATCCACCAGGCGATGGACTACCTGACCGGAGCCAACCGCGTCGCGCAGGGCGACATCGCGGCGCCCGGCGTGAACGCCGAGGGACGCCACGTGGTGATCGTCGGGGGCGGTGACACCGGCTCCGACTGCCTCGGCACCGCGCTGCGCCAAGGCGCCCGCTCGGTGGTCCAGCTCGACATCAACCCGGAACCGGGCCCCGGCCGCTCCGCCGACCAGCCCTGGCCGCTGTACCCGAAGGTCTACCGGATCTCCCACGCCCACGAGGAGGCGCGCAGCCGCGACGGCGCCGACCCGCGGGCGTTCGCCAGCGCGACCGTGCACTTCGAGGGCGACGCCGAGGGGCGGGTGCGCGCCCTGCACCTGACCGCGGTGGAACCGGCGGAGCGGCGCTCCCTCCCCGGCACCGAGCGGGTGATCGAAGCCGGGCTGGTGCTGCTGGCCCTGGGGTTCACGGGCCCCGAGCGGGCCTGCCCCCTGGGCGAACAGCTCGGCCTCACCCGCGACGAGCGGGGCAACTTCGCCCGGTCCGCGGACTTCGCGGCGCTCGGGCCGCCGGGGCGGCCCCCGGAGGGGGTGTTCGTCGCGGGCGACGCCGGGCGGGGCCAGTCACTGGTGGTGTGGGCGATCGCGGAGGGCCGCTCCGTGGCGGCCGCCGCCGACCGCTACCTGACCGGCCGCACCGCCCTGCACGCCCCCGTCCGGGCCCAGGACGGGCCGCTGCTCCGGCCGCCCGACGGACGTGCCTGGTGACCGTGGGGCCTGGGTGGGGGTCGGGGCCTTAGCCGGGGGCCGGGGCCGGGCCTTAGCCGGGGGTCGGGGCCGGGGCCGGGGCCGGGGCCGGGCAGGAGTGTCTCCTCGGCTCGCGGCTGCGGGGTGGTCGGAGGAGGGGCGCGGTGGGGACCGCTCGTCCTTGCGGGGACACTCCTGCCCGGCCCCGACCCCGGCCCTACTGGGCCGGGGTCGGGGGGCCTACGGGGCTGCGGCGATTGCGTTCTGTACGTGGTGCAGGCTCGGGGTGGCGAGTACCTCGTGGAGTTGTTGGAAGACCTGGCGTGCTGCGATGGCGTTCCAGTCCGCGGGCAGTAGCTCGGGGGGCAGGCCGGGGTCCAGGTAGGGCAGGCGGCGCCAGGCCGTGAGCATCGGCACGTAGTGGCGGAACGCCTCGGCCGGGTCGATCTCGCGCTGCCCGGCCAGGCGCGCGGCGACCGGCGCGTACGCCCCGGTGAACTCCGCGTACTGCCCCTGGATCGCGGGGAAGTCCCACCAGGAGCTGACCGCCCCGGGCAGGTCGCTGAAGGCCGCGTAGTCGGCCGCCGCGAAGAGGTGGACGTACTCGCTCAGCCCGAGCCGGACCAGCACGGCCCGCGCGTCCTCCAGCACCCGGCCCGGCGCCAGCCACACGCCGGAAGCGATGTTGCCGAAGCCGAGCCAGGTCAGCCGGGTGCGCAGTTGGTAGCGGTGGGAGCGCTCGGACTCCGGTACGGAGAACACCGCCAGGGCCCAGCCGTCCGCCAGGTCCGCCGGCTCCAGGCTGGCGAAGATGCGGCGGTCGCCCGCGTCGAAGACCGGGTGCACGGCCGGGCTGAGCCGGTACCCGGTGGCGCCGCGCCGCTCCGGTTCCAGGACGCCCTTCTTCTTGAGCCGCGAGATCGCCGAGCGGACGGCCTGGCTCTCCACGTCCAGCTCCGACATGAGGGTGATCAGGTCGGCGATGGAGATCCAGCCGCCGATGCCGCGCAGAAACGCCCCGTAGACCGTGTTGATCAACGAGCTGGGCCTGAGGGGGCTGTCCGACATGATCGCCTTCCGTTGGATGCGGTGGCGATCTTACCGAGCGTCCTGGACCCGGCGCGGGGCCCTGCGGGCTCAGGCCGACGATGCTCCCCGGACCAGCGGCGCCTCGGCGTACGCACCCGACAGCAGGTGCCCGGCCCCGGGCGCGACGGCGGGCAGATCGAGGGCCCGCAGCAGCTGGTGGGCCGTACAGACGGCCGCGGAGACGACCGGCTTGCCCAGGATCTGCTCCGCCTCCTCGATGGCCCCGAGCGAGGGCATCTGCACGCAGGCGGAGAGGACCACCGCGTCCGCGTCGCCGTGGTCGAGGGCGCGCGCCAGTTCGGGCAGCCGGGCCGGGTCGTGCGCGGCCACGTCGAGGTTGTTCGGTATCTCCAGCGCCCGGTAGTCCAGGACCTCGATCCCCTCGTGGGTGAGGTAGTCGACGACGGTCCGGGTGAGGGGGCGCATGTACGGGGCGAGCAGCGCCACCTTGCGCGCGCCCATGGTGTGCAGGCCCTGCACCAGGGCCCCGGCGCTGGTCACCACGGGCGCGGGCGCCCCGTTCTCCACGGTCCGCGCGTGCAGCCGCTGCTCCGCCTCGCGGTGGTAGCCCAGGCCCATGCTCATGATGGCGACCAGACAGGCGTAGCCGAGTACGTCGACGTGCGCGTCGGACAGCTCGACGGCGCAGCGGTCGGAGTCGGCGTCCATGGCCCTGAGCTGCTCCGGCGTCACGTGCGTCATCCGCATGCGGCTGGAGTGGAAGGTGAAGCGCTCCGGCGCGACGCGCTGCCGGGCGCGCAGGATGGCCGGCACCTCCGTCTCCATCGTGACGTTCGAACTCGGCACGATCTGGCCGATGCGGTAGGTGGGCGGGTGCGGCATGCGGGCTCCTCGGTTCGGTAGGGCGGCGGGCGCCGCGGGCGTGCGCGGCAGGGAGGTCAACGGGCGTCCACGACGGGGTTGGTGAGGGTGCCGATGCGCTCGACGGTGGCCTCGACGGTGTCGCCCGGCACCAGGAACTCGGGCGGGACCATGCCGGCCCCGACGCCCGAGGGGGAGCCGGTGGCGATCACGTCGCCCGGCTCCAGGGTCACGCCGGAGCTGATGTCGGCGATCAGGCGGGCGATCGGGAACAGCATGTGGCGGGTGTTGGACTTCTGCTTGGTGACGCCGTTGACGCGCAGGTCGAGGTCCAGCGCCATCGGGTCGGGGATCTCGTCGGCCGTGACCACGACGGGCCCGAAGGGGGCGTAGGAGTCCTGGCCCTTGGAGAAGAACCACTGGCCCGAGCGGCGCTGGTCGCGGGCGCTGATGTCGTTCACGATGCTGTACCCGAAGACGTGCTCGTACGCCTCCTCCTCGCTCACCCGGAAGGCGGTGCGGCCGATGACCACGGCGAGTTCGCACTCCCAGTCCAACTGGGCGGTCAGGTCGCCGTTGTGCAGCACCGGGGCTCCGGGCCCGGTGACGGCGGTGGCGGGCTTGCTGAACAGGACCGGACGCGGCGGGAGTTCCTTGTCCGTGTCCAGGCTGCGGCTGGATTCCGCCACGTGCTCCACGTAGTTGAGTCCGACCCCGATGATCTTTCCGGGCCGGTGCGGGGCGCACAGCCGGACGTCTTCGAGCCGGTGGACGGCGTGGCCGGGCAGCGCACCGGCCAGCAGGGCGCGGACGGAGTCCAGGGCGGCGGGCCCGGCCTGGACGAGCGAGAGCAGGTCCGGCGGGATCCGGACGCCCGCGTGCGAGGCCAGGGCGGCGAGGTCGTGCACGAGGCCGTCGCGCTCCGCGCCCAGGCGCGGCGCGGGGTCGACGGGCCCGCCGGCGGGGGACCCGGTGGTGAAGGTCAGCAGTCGCATGGTGTCTCCGGGAGTCGGGGGAGAGGAAAGGGGCGGGAGGGGGAGGGGCGGCGTGCGCGGTCAGGAGGGCGGCTGGTGGCCGCCGTTGTCGGCGTAGGCCTCTTCGCGGTGGAATCCGAGCGAGCGCATGACCGGGAAGTCGTTGAAGGAGAAGAGGCACGCGTCCTCGGCCGGGTCGAGGTTGTGGTGCTCGTGCCAGGCCCAGGACGGCACGCAGAAGACGTCGCCCTCCTGCCACGCGAAGCGCTGCCCGGCGATCACCGAGACGCCGCGCCCCTTCGCCACCGTGTAGATCACCGATCCGGTGTGGCGGTGGGCCAGCGTGGCCTGGCCCGGCCGCAGCAGCTGCATGTGCGCGCCCATGGTGGGCATCACGGATCCGCCGGTGACCGGGTTGGTGTACTCCGCGATGATCCCGTCGTAGGGGGACCCCTCGGTGGCCCGGGCCAGGCCGAGCAGCGCCTCGTACGTCGCCTCCCACGGGTAGGCGAGCAGCGGGGAGTAGGGCCGGGTCCAGCGCTCGACGCCGTGCGGGAGCAGGTTCGCCGCGTACGTCAGGACGGAGGAGTTGATCACCTTCCCGGGCTTCTGGTACAGCTCGGGGTGGACCTCGTAGAAACCGGCGTCGAGGGCGTTGACCAGCGGGATGTCCAGCCCGTCCTGCCAGATGACCGGGGCGTCGTCCGCGTCGTTGCCGTGCTCGTGCCAGGTGCCGTTCGGGGTGATCGCGAAGTCGCGCGGCCCGACCTTCAGCTTCTGCCCGTCGACGATCGTCCACGCGCCGGTGCCCTCGTGGACGAAGCGCAGCGCGGCGGCCTGGTGGCGGTGGGCCGTCATGGCCTCGCCGGGGCCCATGATCTGCAGGCCCGTGTAGAGCAGCCCGGCCGCCGCACTGACGTCCTTGCGGCCGGGGTTGACCAGCATGACCACGCGGCGGCCCGCGTCGTCCGCCTTGACCAGGGCGAGCGCCTTGTGGACGAGCGGGCGCAGCTCCTCGTAACGCCAGAGCACGGGAACGGACTTGGGCTGCGGGTACCAGGGTTCGATGTCATTGGCGACGGTCCACAGCGCACCCGCCTCGCGCGCCGCGAGCTCGGCGTAGTAGGCGGTGAGTTCGGGGGTGTCGAGGACCCGTGCGCGGCCGAGCGCGGTGTCGTCCTGTTCGGGGGTCATGCGTCCTCCTCGGGAAGGGCGGTCGTCCGGGGACCGGAAAGGGGTGCGGTGGAGGGGGTGGAGCGGGTGGTGGTGGGCGTGGTGAAGGGGGCGGTGAAGGTCACGGGCGTGCGGGGCCGGTTGTCGACTTCGAGGTGGAAGACGTCGAAGCGGTTGTAGTGACCGGTGATGTCGTGCATCTGCTTGGGCTGGATGCACCGGCACAGGTCGATCTCCGCGTAGACGATGCCCTCGTCGTCCACCAACGGCGGCGTGACCGGTCGGCCGTCGGGGCCGAAGATGCCGGACAGCGCGCTGCGCGGGCGGCCGAACAGGGCCCGCAGCTCCTCGTCGTCCCCCGCGAGGAGGTCGATGATCTCCGGGGAGACCGTGGAGCAGGCCACGACGGAGAAGACCTTGCCCTCGAAGCTGTGGGCGGCCGTCCGCACGGCGATGGCGTCGGCCATGTCGTAGTCGGCGGGCGCCACGGGCAGGGCGATGTAGCAGGAGGCGTGGACGAGCTCGCCCTGCGCGAGGAGGGCGAAGCGGGCCAGTGTGTTGGTGTTCTCGCCGCAGGCGAGGGCGCCGAGCGGGCCCGCCGGTGTCCGGTGGACGCGCAGTGAGCTGCCGTCGCCCCCGGTCCAGGTGAGCTTCTCGGCCCAGGTCGGCACCAACTTGCGGTGGATCCCGAGGAGTTCACCGTCCGGTCCGATGGTCAGCAGGGTGTTGTACAGGACGCCGAGGCTGTTCGGGCCGCGCTCGTTGATCCCGATGACCAGGACGACGCCGTACTGGCGGGCCGCCGCGCGCAGGGTGTCGACGTGGGGGCCGGGGACGTCCACGGAGGCCCGGTACAGGCGCTCGAACCAGGGCGAGCCCTGCACCGGGTTCATGGTCCAGTTCCAGTACGGGTATCCGGGGACGAACACCTCGGGGAAGACGACGAGCGTGGCGCCGTTCCCGGCGGCCTCGGCGATCAGGGCGACCGCCTTGTCGACGGTGGCGCCGGGGTCGAGGTAGACCGGGGACGCCTGGACGGCGGCCGCCGTGAAGCGGGGCAGGTCGTACGGGGGCGGGGCGTACGGGGGTGGGGTCTCCACGGGATCTCCTGGCGGTCAGCAGGCGGTCAGCAGGCGGTCAGCAGGCGGGCGCGGGGACGCGGGGGCGCCAGCGCTGGTGCACCGGCGCGGCGTCCTGCCGCAGCAGTTCGAGGCGGGGCGGCACCCGGTCGGTACGGGCCGCGGGCGGGCGGCCGCTGCCGGCGGCCCAGGACCGGGCCCAGGGCGCCGCGGACCCGCGGTAGCCCTGGGCCGCGGCCGCGTGCAAGGTCCACAGCGGGTCGTGGAGCTGGGCGCGGCCGAGGGCGCACAGGTCGGCCCGGCCGGCCAGGATCACCGAGTTCACGTCGTCGTACGTGGAGATCGCGCCGACGGCGATGGTCGCCAGCCCGGTGGCGTTGCGGATCAGGTCGGCGTACGGCGTCTGGTAGCTGCGGCCGTAGCGGGGTCGTTCGTGGGCCACGACCTCACCGGTCGAGACGTCGATCCCGTCCGCGCCCGCCGCCCCGAGGGCCCGGGCGATCTCCACGGCCCCGGCCTCGTCGAGGCCGCCCGCCGCCCAGTCGGTCGCCGAGATCCGCACCAGCAGCGCCTTCCCGATGGGCCACACCGCCCGTACCGCGCCCAGCACTTCGAGCGGGAAGCGCAGCCGCCCGGCCGGACCCGCGCCGTACTCGTCGGTGCGCCGGTTGGTCAGCGGCGACAGGAAACCGGACATCAAGTGGCCGTGGCCGTACTGGAGTTCCAGGGCGTCGAAGCCGGCCCGGTCGGCGCGCTCGGCCGCCCGCACGAAGTCCCGCACGATCAGGTCCATGTCCGCCCGGGTCGCCTCGCGCGGCAACGGGGCGTGCTCGTCCCAGGCCAGCGCGGACGCCGCCAGCGGTGAGCCGTCGGCGGCGCGACGGCCGGCGTGGGTGAGCTGGATGCCCAGGCAGGCGTCCGACTGGCCGTGGACGAAGCCGGTGATCCGCCGCCAGGCGGCCTCCTGTTCGTCGGTCCACAGCCCGGGGCAGCCAGCGTCGGTGCGGCCCGCGGAGCTCACCGCGGTCATCCCGGCCAGCACCAGGGCCGGTCCGCCGAGGGCCTGGGTGGCGAGGTGGACCAGGTCGAAGTCGCCCGGCACCCCGTCGCGGGCGGTGGACAGTGCGACGGGCGCCGCCACGATCCGGTTGCGCAACCGCAGACCGCCCAGCGCGAAGGGCCGGAACATCGGCGGCACCGGGACGGAGGCGTTGACGGCGGTGGTGAAGCCCTCGTCCCGCGCGCGCAGGCCGTCGTAGGTGACGCGCCGGCTGCGGGTCAGCAGGTTGAAGGCGAACTGGTGCGGATCCTGGTCGGTGTACCGGTCGAGGTGCTCGAACCATTCGAGGCTGGCCTGGGCCGCCCGCTGGGTGGACTCCACGACGGGCCTGCGCTCCTCCTCATACGCGGCCAACGCGCTCGGCACGTCCGGGTGTTCGTGCAGGCAGGCGGCCAGGGCGAGCGCGTCCTCCATGGCGAGCTTGGTGCCCGAGCCGATCGAGAAGTGCGCGGTGTGCGCGGCGTCCCCGAGCAGCACCGTGTTGCCGTGCCGCCAGGTGCGGTTGCGCACGGTGGTGAAGCGCAGCCACTTGGAGTTGTTGGGCAGCAGCCGGTGCCCGTCCAGGTGGGCGGCGAGGATCTCCTCGCAGCGGCGGATGCCCTCCTCGTCGCTCGCGCCCGGCGGCAGGTCGAGGCCCTCGGAGCGGTCGAAACCACCGCACCGCCACGCCGCCTCGTCCATCTCGACGATGAAGGTGGAGCGGGTGTCGTCGTACGGGTAGGCGTGCACCTGGAGGGTGCCGAAGTCCCGCTCCTCGACGATGAAGGTGAAGGCCTCGAAGACCTTGTCGGTACCGAGCCACATGTAGCGGCCGGAGCGCTCGTCGAGGTCGGGGGCGAAGGTGTCGGCGTAGGCGGCGCGGGTGGCCGAACGCACGCCGTCACAGGCGACCACCAGGTCGTATTCGGCCGCCAGCCGCTCCGGCGGCGGGGCCACGGTGCGGTAGCGGACGTCGACCTCCAGGGCGGCGCACCGGTCCTGGAGGATGCCCAGCAGCCGGCGGCGGCCCAGGGCGGCGAAGCCGTGGCCGCCGGAGGTGAGGGTCGTGCCGCGGTGACGGACGTCGATGTCGCTCCAGCGGGCGAATTCGGCGGACATCGCGGCGTGCACGACCGGGTCGGCCTGCGCGATGCCGTCGAGGGTCTCGTCGGAGAAGACGACCCCGAAACCGAAGGTGTCGTCGGGGGAGCCCCGCTCCCAGACGGTGATCTCCCACTGGGGGGACAACTGCTTGGCCAGGGCGGCGAAGTACAGGCCGCCGGGCCCGCCTCCGATGACTGCTACGCGCACGGGGCGCCTCCTCGGGTGTTCTCGAACAGTTCGGGGGCCTGCGGGCCCGCCGTGGTGAGGACCTCGCGGACCTCGGCCGGCCAGGGGGTGGACCCGGTGGCCCGGGCGGCGGAGTGGGCGATGACCATGCGGCCGCTCGCGGCCCGCGCACCCTCCTCCCCGTGGACGGTGAAGGCGTAGTGCAGGGAGCTGTTGCCCACCTCGGTGACGCGCAGCTCGGTCCGCACGGCCTCGCCGAACCAGAGCCGGGCCCGGTAGTCGGCCTCGAAGCGGACCCGGGGCGTGCTCCCGAACAGGTGGGACAGGCCCAGGCGCCGCAGCAGCACCGCCTCGGCCGCCTCGACCCAGCGCACGACGGTGGAGTGGTGGTAGTGACCGGCGGCGTCGGTGTCGGGCCACTCGACGCGACGCTCGATGACGACGCTGGGCAGGTTCGGGGGCGCGGGATCGGCCGACTCCCGTGCCATGAGCCTGAGGTGGCCGCGCCGGAGCTTGCCGGTCTCGGTGCGCGGGAGTTCGTCGACGAACTCCACGGCGCGCGGGTACTTGAAGGGGGCGATGGTCGCCTTGACGTGGTCCTGGAGTTCCCGGGCGGTGGCGTCGCCGGCCACGACTCCGTCGCGCAGGACCACGTACGCCTTGACGAGCATGCCGCGGCGCTCGTCGGGGACCCCGACCACACCGCAGTCGGCGACGTACGGATGGTCGGCGAGGGCCTTCTCGACCTCGGGCCCGGCGATGTTGTAACCGGAGGAGACGATCATGTCGTCGCTGCGGGCGACGTACCAGAAGTAGCCGTCGGCGTCGCGGGTGTAGGTGTCACCGGTGATGTTCCAGCCGCCGCGGACGTAGGTGGACTGGCGCGGGTCGTCGAGGTAGCGGCAGCCGGTGGGGCCGGTGACGGCGAGCAGGCCGGGCTGCCCGTCGGGGACGGGGTCGCCGTTCTCGTCGACCACGGCCGCGCGGTAGCCGGGGACGGGCTTGCCCGTCGATCCGGGGCGGATGTCCTCGTCGGCGGCCGAGATGAACACGTGCAGCATCTCGGTGGCGCCGATGCCGTCGATGATGCGCAGCCCGGTGGCGGCGCGGAACTCCTCCCACACGGCGGCGGGCAGCGGCTCACCGGCGGACACGCAGCGGCGCAGGCCCGCCAGACGGTCGGCCGCGCCGTCGGTGAGGATCGCGCGGTAGGCGGTCGGCGCGGTGAACAGCACGCTGACCCCGTGCTCGGCGACGAGATCGGCCAGCTGCCCGGGCGTCGCCCGCTCGATCAGCAGGGTCGAGGCCCCGACCCGCATCGGGAAGACCACCAGCCCGCCGAGGCCGAAGGTGAACGCGAGGGGCGGCGTGCCGGTGAACACGTCCTCGGGCTCGGGGCGCAGGACGTGCCGGGAGAACGTGTCCGCGTTGGCGAGGACATCGCGGTGGAAGTGCAGGGTGGCCTTCGGCCGCCCGGTCGTACCGGAGGTGAAGGCGATCAGCGCGACGTCGTCCGCGGCCGTCCGCACGGAGTCGAAGCCGCCGTCCTTGGCGGCGCACCGGGCCGTGAGGTCGTCGTCGCCGGAGCCGCCGTACGCGATCACCCGGAGGGCGGCGGGATCGGCGGCCGATCGGAGTTCTTCGAGGTGGCGGTGGTCGCAGAGGGCGATCGCGGGCCGGCTGATCCCGCACAGCTCGGTGAGTTCGGCGGCGCGCAGCAGCGGCACGGTGGTGACGGCCACCCCGCCCGCCTTGAGGACACCGAACCAGGCGGCGACGAGCCACGGATTGTTGGGCCCGCGGAGCAGGACGCGGTTGCCGGGCAGCAGGCCCAGGTCCTCGGTGAGCACCTGGGCGACCTGGTTGGCGCGGCGCAGCAGGTCGCCGTACGTCCAACGCTCGGTCGGGGTCAGCAGGCAGGGGCGGTCGGGGCCCCAGCGCTCGACGGCTTCGTCGAGCAGGGCGTGGGCGCAGTTGAGCCGGTCCGGATAGCTCAACTCCGGGAGGTCGAAGTGGAGTCGGGGCCAGAGGGCGGCGGGTGGCAGCCGGTCGCGACAGAAGGAATCGGCATGTGCCGAGGGGGAGAGCTCCATGGGGCGGCACCTCAATCAGGGAGCAGCGGGGGAGATGGGGCAAGTATCTCGATATTTTGGCGATCGTCAATTGTTCGCGATATCTCGATGTCGTGAACGCCTCGCCGCGGCCGCCGTCACCGCCCCCGGTCGACCTCAGACGGCTGACGTGCGGGCCGGCGTGCGGGCCCGTACACGGGCGGGTACGCGGACCTTGGCGCGGCTGCCGAACTCGCCTGCCGTGAAGGTGAGTTCGCCGCCCGCCTCGGCAGCCATCAGCTGGATGATCAGCAGGCCCCGCCCCGTCTCCGCGTCCGGATCCGTCGTGGTGCGCGGCAGGGGCGGTCGGTGCGGTGCGGGTGCCCCGTCGGTGACCTCCAGGTGGAGCCAGCCCGCGCGCAGGGTCACCCCGACCCGCATGCGGCGCGTGGCGGCGGCGTGCAGGACGACGTTGCCGGTGAGCTCGCTGACCGCCAGCAGCAGGACGTCCGCGATCTCGGCGGTGACCGGCCAGTCGTCGAGCACGGCCCGGACGCGCGACCTGATCAGCGGTACCACCGCCGCGGTCGGCTCGACGGCCCAGCGGGCGAAGGCGCGCGCATGGCGGGTCGCGGCTGCGGTCGCGCTCGCGCTCGCGCTCGCGCTCGCGCTCGCGGTCATGGTCCCGGTCGTGGAGGGGAGCGGGGAGGGGGAGGTGGCGGCCGGCATGGGGTGCTCCCTGGAGGGGAAGGCGACGCCGCCCGCGCTGCGGCTCGTGTAACGGGTGAGGAAGTCACTCGGCCCGAGGGCTTGTGGTCAGCGGAAATGCGTCGCTAGAGTCGTGATTACACGTGTAACACGTTAAGCCTCCCGGGTGCCCTGCGCAAGCAATTCGGACATACGTTACGAACCCTTGCCCGTACCGAGGCCGCGCAGAATTGGAAGGGCCGCAATGACGCAAGCTCCGCCCGCAGCCGACATGCCCGACATGACCTGGCCGCCCCCGCCCTACCAGGCGCCCGTCCCGCCCGTCACGGACGAGCACGGGATCCGCCGCCACGACGGGATCACCTACGCCACCACGCCCGGATACCGCCCCCGACTGCTCGACGTCCAGGTGCCGGCGGGCGAGGGCCCCTTCCCGGCGGTCGTCTGGATCCACGGCGGCGGCTGGATGGACGGCGACCGGCGCTACCCGCCGCCGACCGTGCCGGCCGCCCTGCTGCACGGATCGGTGCTGGGAGCCGGGCTCGCGCTGGTCTCCATCGACTACCGGCACAGCCTGGAGGCCCCCTTCCCGGCCCAACTGCACGACGTGAAGGCGGCGATCCGCTACGTCCGCAAGTTCGCCGGAATCCTCGGCATCGACCCCGACCGGATCGGCGTCTGGGGCGAATCCGCTGGCGGCCACCTGGCCGCGCTCGCGGGCCTCGTCGGCCCGCACAGCGCGGACGGCGAGGCCCTGGAGGGCGCGCACGGCGTGGGATCCGGGGACACCGCGGTCCGTGCCGTCGTCGACTGGTACGGCATCTCCGACCTGGTCTCCCTGTCGGCGCACCCGATGCCGGAGCTGCCGGCGGCGCCCGGGGTCGAATTCCCCGACCCGTACGTCGCCCTGCTCGGCGCGCCCGTCGCCGAGCGCCCGGATCTGGCGCGTGCCGCCAGCCCCGTCACGCACGTCACCGAGGGCTCCGACCCGCCGCCGTTCCTGCTCGTCCACGGCCGGCAGGACGGGCTGGTCCCCTACAGCCAGAGCGAGTTGCTCGCCGAGGCCCTGACGCAGGTGGGGGGCGAGGTCGTCCTGGAGCCCGTCGAAGACGCCGACCACATCTTCCTGGGCTCGCCGGACGTCCCCCAGATCGTCGCGGACAGCGTGGCGTTCCTGGCCCGCCACCTGGGCGCGGGCGCCTGAGCGGGTCGTCACCACCCAGCCACCCCGCAGTAGGGGCGCGGCCCGGAGCGGCCGCGCCCCCGCGCGAGCGCCACAGCTCGGACGAGCCACGAGCCACGAGCCATGAGCAACGAGCAACGCACGAGCGACGAACAACCAGCTGAGAACGACGAACAAGGCAGCCATGTCCAAGAACCCGGTCACCCGTCAGTCCCGTACCACCGGCACAGCCACCACCCCCGACCCCGAGCCCCCGCGGAGACCCGCCCGGCGCCGTCCCGGCGTCCTGATCGCGGGACTCCTGATGCTGGGCCTACCCGTGGGGCTCGGCCTCGTCGTCCGGCAGGATCCGGCGGCCCCGCCCTTCCAGCGCGCGGACGACCGCTGGCTGTCCTGGATGGGCGGCCCGCACGAGGGCCCGTACGCCTGGGTCGCGGCGGCCCTGAACTGGTTCGGCGGCCCGGCCGGCGTCGTCGTACCGCTCGCCCTGCTCGTCCTCCTGCTCGTGCGCGCACGGTGGGTGTCGGCGGGCTTCTTCCTCGGTGCCTACCTCTTCGGCAACATGGTCGTCGTCCAGGGACTCAAGTACCTGGTGGACCGGCCGCGCCCGACCGATCCCCTGGTCCGCGTCGACCACGGCTCCTTCCCGTCCGGTCACGCTGCGGGGGCCGCACTGCTGGTCGTCCTCGTCGGCGCGCTGCTGGTGCCCGCCGCGCGGCGCCGGGGCTGGTGGGCCGGGGGAGCACTCTTCACCCTGACCATGATGTGGAGCCGTACGTGGCTGCACGCGCACTGGATCAGCGACACCTTCGCGGGCGCGGCCGCCGGGGCGGGGGCCGGCCTGTTGGCCTGGTGGCTGTGCGCACCCGCGCTCGGGCGCGAGGCCGCCCGCGTCCGGGACCGCCGGGGGGCGGCCACGGGCGCGCGCGAACCGCTGCCCGCGCCCGAGCCCGTACCGGCAACCCGCTGATCCGCAGCGGCTGTTACGACGTCCGGCGGTGCACCAGTACCGCCGTCGTCCGCGGTATCGGAGCCGTCGTCCCCGTCGTGATCAGCTCGTGAACGGCGTCCGCGACCCGCGCCGGCGAGACGAGGTCCAGTCGGATCGACGTCAGCGGGGGCTGCTGGAGCGAGGAGAGGACCAGGTCGTCGGAGCCCACGACCGCCACGTCGTCCGGTACGACGATCCCCTCGGCCCGCAGCGCGTGCAGCAGCAGCGCGGCGTACTCGTCGTTGTAGGCGAACACGGCGTCCAGCGCGAGGTCGGCCCAGCGCCGGGCGAGGGCGGTCGCGGACTCGCGGGTGTAGGACAGCTCGACCGGCGTCACGGTGGCCATGTGCCGGGCCGCGACGGACTCGGCGCCCGCCAGCCGAGGTGCGGCGAGCGTGCCGAGGCCGCGCTCCTGCGGCATGACCACGCCGATGCGGGTCCGGCCGCGGGCGATCAGGTGCTCGGCGGCGGTGGCACCGATGAGGGCGTGGTCGAAGCCGATGGTGTGCACGCCGGGCACGGGGTGGGAGGCGAAGGCGAGCATCCCGCGCACTCCCGCGCGGTGCAGCAGGTCGGCGGCCTGCGCGGTCAGCCGGTCGCCGTCGATGGCGATGACGGCGGCCGGGCGCAGCTCGGCCCAGGCGCGGGCGGCGTCGAGGGGATCGGTGAAGCGCCCCGCGTGCAGGACGGCGGTGTAACCGTGCCGGTCGAGCTCGCTGTGCAGGTCGTCGACCCAGTCGCTGACCAGGCGGCCGACGGCCGAGATCGACGCGGGCATCAGGACGAGGTTGCTGCGTCCGGCGCGCAGCGAGCGGGCCGCGGCGTGCGGTACGTAGCCGAGCTGTCGGGCGGCGTCCAGGACGCGTGCCCGGGTGGCCGCGCTCACGCGGTGGCCCTGGGTGTCGTTGAGTACGAAGGAGACGGTGGCGCGCGACACCCCGGCGAGCCGGGCCACGTCGGCGCTGGTCAGGGAGGCCGGGGCGGGAAGGTCTTTGGCCATGGCGTCCCTCGACGCTCCTTTTGATCGATCCGGTGGTCTCCCTTCGAAGGTTACACGAGTTAGATCACCGGAGCGGGGGCCCGCCCGGACGTGCGCCGTCCGGGCGGGCCCCCGCTCGCGTGCCGGGACGCCCGGATGCCCGGATGCCGGCATGTCGGCCCGACCCCGGGCAGCCCGCGCGCCCCGTTACGACGCGATCCCGCGCCCCGTCACGACGTGAGCCTGCGCCCCGTCACGACGTGAGCCTGCGCAGTGCGCCCTCGTGCAGCCGCCGGGAGTCCCCGGCGAGATCGTCGAGGGCGGTGACGACCGAGTCGAAGCGCATCGTCGTGCGGGTGTCCGCCCCGTACGGGCTCCAGTGCGGCATGTCGGGGTGGTTCGGGTCGCCGGTGCGGGCGAAGGCGATCCACGCCCGGTGCATCGTGTGCGCGAGTCCGTCGCGCACGGCCGGAGCCAGCCCGGCCACGAAGGGGGCGTTCGCCCACTGGTCGAAGTTGTCGAAGGCGAAGGGCAGTTCGAGGCAGTGCGCGGCGCCGAGCCGGCCCTCGTAGGCGGGGGAGGGGAAGTCGAACTGGTAGGCCCACACCGGACGTCCCGCCGCGGCGCGCGCCTCGGCGAGCCGCACGGCGGGCATCCGGAACAGCTCGTCGGTGATGAGGTCCATCAGGACGTCGGCGGGACGGGACCCGGGTCGGGTGCGCTCGTACGCCGCGTACACGTCGGGGGCGGCCCCGGCGCCGAAGGTCTCCGCGATCCTGGCGGTCACCCGCTCGCGGTCGGCGTCCGCGTGGCCCGGGTCGAGGGCGAACCCGAAGTTGGCCTCCTCGCGCGTCCAGCCGATCAGTACCTCGATCCCGGCCGCCGCCCCGTGCAGCAGGGCGTCGGCCGGGTGGCGGTGGAGGGTGACCCCGTCGATCACGGGCAGGAACGGCGTGGGCCAGTACCCCCAGCGCGCCGTCCGCGCGAAGAGCCCGCCCGCGGCGGCGATCAGGGCCGGCCACTCCTGCGAGCGCAACTCGGCGAGGCTCTTGGCCCCGGCGAGTTCCAGATAGGCGGCGGTGCGTTCCAGGGAACCCTCGGGCGAGGGGAAGTCGAGCCCGAAGGGCGGGCTCATCAGGATGACCCGCCGGATCAGGTCCGCGGCTCCCGGGGCTCCGGCGAGTGCGGCGGTGGAGACCGCGCCGCCCGACTGGCCCGCGACGGTGATGGAGTCCGGGTCGCCGCCGAAGGAGGCGATGTTCTCGTGCACCCAGCGCAGCGCGGCGAGCTGATCGCCGAGCCAGTGGTTGCCGCCGGCCGGTCGTGCGGCGTGACCGGCGCCGTCGGTGTCGGCGGCGCCGTCTCCGTCCCCGTACCCCTCCTCGTCCTCGGGGGTGGGGTGCAGGTAACCCAGCGGCCCGATGCGGTAGTTGATGCCGACCACGACGAGGTCCCCGTCGCGGGCGAAGGTGGCGCCGGAGTAGGTGGGCAGGGACCCGGAACCGGAGACGAAACCGCCCCCGTGGATCCAGACGAGCACCGGCCTGCGCGCGTCGTCGACCCCGGGCGTCCAGACGTTGAGGGTGAGGCAGTCCTCGTCGAAGGGTGGTTCGCCGTGTCCGCCGAGGACCGGGTCGCCGCCCTCGCGGTACATCTGCGGAGCGCTGGGGCCGTCCGCGGTGGCGTCCCGGGTGCCGCTCCACCCGGGGTGCGGTCGGGCGGGCCGCCAGCGCAGTGCGCCGACGGGGGAGGCCGCGTAGGGCACGGCCCGGAAGACGGTGAGTCCGTCCTCGACCGCGCCGCGCAGCCTCCCGGCAGGCAGGTCCACCACCGTCTCGTCCGGGCCTGGGATGTGAGCCATGAGCCGATCCTTCCTGGGCCGCGCGCCGGGCGCGCGCCGACCCGTCGAGAGTATGGCGGAAAATCAACGATCGTCAATCATTCGCGATATGCATGTCGGGCGGAGCGGTGCGCGGTGCTCACGTCCAGAGGGTGTCGGCCGCCGTCCGTTCCGCCTCCGTGGCCAGCAGCCGGGAGAACGCCCGCCACAGGAGCAGGCACGCCCCCGCCCCCACGAGGGCGCCGGCGAGGGTGTCGCTCGCCCACTGGGCATGCAGCCAGGTGCGGCTCCACATCATCGCCACCGCGTACCCGGCGCCGAACAGCCACCACCAGCGACGCGCGCGCGGCGGAACCGCCACCACCGCGACCGCGACGACCAGGGCGACCGCGCTGAAGACCTGACCGGACGGGTACGAGCCGTCGTTCACCAGGACCCAGGTGTGCGGGGGGCGGGGCCGGTCGGCGAGGTCCTTGAGGGGGAGTACGACGGCGACGTTGGCCAGGACGTTCGTGGCGAGGACGAAGAGCGCCGAGCGCCAACGCCCGTACACGCAGAGGCAGCCGGTCAACATCAGCGGCAGGATCAGCCCCAGTGGCCCGCCGAGCCGGTCGAGCGCGAGGGCGAACTCCGTGGCGGCGCCCGCGGACGAGCCCCCGGCGGAACGGGCCCAGGCGTCGTCGAGGCCCTGGAAGAAGGGGCGTTCGTCCACCCGCAGGAGCCATCCGGCCAGCAGGGGGACGAGGAGCAGCGACGCGCCCGCGACGAGGGCGCGCCGGGGCGGCTCCGCGGGCAGGTGGTGGCGGGGCGGCCGGGCGGGAGCGGGGGTGAGGGAGGGCGGCGGCGACGCGGGGACGGCGGGGCGCGGCATGGCGGGGCCTTTCGGGGTCGACTCGCGGGGGCGGGGCGGGCGGCAGTGCGGGGGCGCTCGGTGAGCGGGCGAGCGGACGCGCGGCGTCGGGCGCCGGCCGGTCGCGGCGGGCCGCGGGAGGGTCGGCGGGGGGTCGCGGATGACCCGCGGGAGGCTCGGCGAGGGGTCGCGGAGGAGCCGCGGGAGGTGAGGGCCGGGTGCGCCGGGAGGGGGCGTGGCGGGCGAGCGGGGAGGAGGAGGCGGCAGCGGAGGCGGGGGAGCGGAAGAGGCCGGTCCGGGTCCGGCCTGGGCCGGGGCGTCGCGCTGCGGCACGGAGTATTGCGGATGCGTGACCGCCACCACAAGGGCAAGAGGGTTTTAGGACGCGACCGGCCTGGTCAGTGGCCGTGATCGGCCAGTTACACGTGTCCCTGGTGGCGTTCGGTCGAGGGTCACGATCTGTGCATCGCCCGGCGCCAGGTCTTGGCGAGGCCCCGGATGGAGTGCTACACAGTGTCCAGACGCCGGAAGTGACACGTGTAACAACAACGCGTTAACCCTGCCGCGTCGAGCACCCCGAGCGCGTCGCACCACGGCATGTGAACCAGCACATCGACCACGTCGACCCCATGACACGTCGACCCATGACACGTCGACCACATGACACGTCGACCATGTCGAGCGCGCCGCACCATCCCGCACCCACGCTCGCGGAGTCCGCACCTCCGCAACCCCGCGCACCTCGTATCCCCGCGCACCCCGGCGGCACGCCGCGCCACCCGACGCGCGCTCCGCACGCTCCACACCACCTCCCCGCTCCGTCCCCCGAGGAGTCGTCATGGTCACGAACGAGCTGATCGATCCGCCCGTACCGGCGGATCACGAACCGCCCCACAGACGGGGGCTCCTTCTCCTCCTGCTGGTCGCCAACTCCGCGATGATGGCGGTCTACATGGGCGTCGGCTCCATCCTGCTCCCCACCCAGATCGCCGCGATCGCCGGCGATGACAAGGTCGCCGTCCTGGGCCTCGTCGGCGGCGTCAGCGCGATCTTCGCGACCGCCTTCAACCCGATCGCCGGCGCCCTCTCCGACCGCAGCGGCCGCCGCAGCCCCTGGATCCTGGGCGGCGCCCTCGGCTCGCTCGCGGGCCTGGCCTTCCTCGGCAGCGTCACCACCGCGCTGCTCGTGGGCATCGGTTGGTGCCTGATCCAGGCGACCATGAACGTCTACCAGGCCGCCGTCACCGCGATCGTCCCCGACCGGATCGCGGTCGCCCGGCGCGGCACCGCCTCCGCGGTGGTGGGGCTGGGCCTGCCCATCGGCGGCACGGTCGGCGTACTGATCGCCTCCCAGGCGGCGGACCACCTGCGCACCGGGTACCTCGTCTTCGGCGGGGTGATCGCCGCGGCCGCGATGCTGCTCACCGCCTTCTGCCGGGACCTGCCGCGCACCACGAGCCCGGCCGCGCCCGCGGCCGACGCTCCGCCCGCACCCAAGGGGGCGCAGGTGAAGGCGTTCCTCTCCGCGCTCGGCCACCACGACTTCCGCTGGGCCTTCATCGGCCGGGCCCTGATGGTCCTCGGCTACTTCTCGGTCGTCGGCTACCAGCTGTACATCCTGGACGATCACATCGCGCTGCCCGACGGATTGACCCCGCCCGACGCGATGGCCGTGCTCACCCCCGTCTCCATGGTCGCCATGGCCGTTTCCACGGTGGTCGGGGGGATGCTCTCCGACCGCTGGAACCGCCGCAAGGTGTTCGTCGGGGTGTCGGCGGCCCTCGCGGGGCTGGTGATGGTCGTCCCCGTCGTCAGCCCGACCTGGACCGGCATGCTCGTCTTCAGCGCGCTCAACGGGCTCGCCTTCGGTTGCTTCATGGCCGTCGACACCGCGCTCGTCACCCTGGTCCTGCCGCGGGCCGAGGACGCCGCCCGGGACATGGGCGTCCTGAACATCGCGAACGCCGGGCCGCAGATCATCGCCCCGTTCGTCGCCTCCGCCGTGGTCACCGCACTCGGCGGGTACACCCCGCTGTTCCTGGTCGGCGGCGCCCTCTCGCTGATCGGCGCCCTCGCGATCCTCCCGATCCGCAGCGTGCGCTGACCCGCGGGCAGCCGCCCCTCACCTCCCTCTCTCCCTCCTCCATTCCCGCAACTCCGCCTCTTTCAAGGAGCGTTCCGTGCAACGCAAGCGTGTTCTGCCGCTGGCCACCCTGCTGCTCTGCGCACCCGCCCTCGCCGGTACGGTGCCCGCCGCCGCATCACCGGCCGTACCGGCAGCCGGGCCCGCGCGCCCGCTGCGGATCCTGCTCACCAATGACGACGGCTACAACGCCCCGGGCATCCGCCTGGCGTTCGCGCGGCTGACCGCCGCCGGACACGACGTCACCATCGTCGCGCCGCTCACCAACCAGAGCGGGGCCGGCACGAAGGGCTCGAACGCCCCGGCCATCACGGTGCGCCACCCCGAGCCGAAGGTGTGGGCCGTCGACGGATCCCCCGGCGACTCGGTGACCTTCGGCCTCTCCGAGGTCTTCGAGGGCAAGGCCCCCGACCTCGTCGTGTCCGGCACCAACTACGGCCCGAACGTGGCGGCCCTCGCCACCCACTCCGGTACGGTCGGCGGCGCCGTCGCCGGGCTGGAGGCCGGCATACCCGCCATCGCCCTGAGCACCGGTGGCGTCGCGGCCCCCGACCCCGTGACCACGATCAACGCGATGGGCCCGACGCTCGACTTCGCGGTCAAACTGATCGACCGGCTGCGCGCGCGGGCCGGCTCCGGCCGGCTGCTGCCCGAGGGCGTCGGCCTCAACGTCAACCACCCCGTCATCGGCGCCGACGGCAAGGGCACGCCCGCCGCGGTGGCGACCACCTTCCAGGACCCGCAGCCGGTGTTGAAGTCCGACTTCACCGATGCGGGCGACGGCACCTGGAAGGTCGGCGTGAAGGTGGACCTGCGCACCCCGGCCCGCGGCGGCGACGTCGAAGCCGTGAGCGCCGGGAGGATCGCGATCAGCCCGATCAACGCCGACTGGAACACCGGCCCCCTCGACCTCGCCGTCGCCCGGGCCCTGCTGGCCGGACTGCGCCCGTAGCCCCTGCCGGGCCACCCACCACCCGTCCGGTGGGGCGCGGGGAGCGACCCGCGCCCCACCGGACGGCCTCGAACCCAGGAGCACGGATGCCACGCCCCGCGACCGGTTCCACCCGGTCCACCCGGACCGGTACCCCAAGACCCTTACCCCGTACGGCTCGGATGCTGAGCGTCCTCGCCGCCCTCGCCGCGCTGCTCGCCCCCGCGGTCCCGGCCGCCGCCGCACCGCGCGATCCGGCCCGCCCCGTGGTCGCCGTCGCCCAGGGCGCACTGCGCGGCCGGGTGCACGACGGCGCGCAGGAGTTCCTCGGCGTGCCCTACGCCGGAGCGCCGGTCGGCGACTTCCGGCTGCGCGCCCCCGTGGAGCCGCGCCCCTGGCGCGGGGTGCGCGAGGCCGACCGACAGGCACCCGCCTGCCTCCAGTTCTCCCCGTTCGGCCTGCGGGATCCGCTGGCCGTGAGCGAGGACTGCCTCTACCTCGACGTGTACCGGCCGCAGGGAGCCCGGGCGGGGGAGCGGCTGCCGGTGATCCTCTGGATGCACGGGGGCGCGTACAGCCAGGGCACCGGGGCGCAGTTCGGCGGCCGCACGATGGCCGCGCTCACGAACAGCGTGGTCATCAGCATCAACTACCGCCTCGGGCAGCTCGGTTATCTGGGCCTGCCCGAGCTGGCCGGGGAGGATCCGCGGCGCTCCGGTTCCTTCGGCCTGATGGACCAGATCGAGGCGCTGCACTGGATCCGCCGGAACGCCGCGGCGTTCGGCGGGAACCCGGGCAACGTGACGGTCTCGGGCCAGTCGGCGGGCAGCGGTTCCGTGTGCGCGCTGCTGGCCGCCCCCGCCGCGGCCGGACTGTTCCACCGGGCCGTGCTGCAGAGCGGGCCGTGCACGCTGCTCCGCACGCCGGACGCGGCGCGCGCCGCCGCCGAGGCGCGGGCCTTCGCCGCGCGGGCGGGCTGCGCCGATCCCGGGGCGGTCGTCGCCTGTCTGCGGGCCGCCACGGGCCCGGCGCTGGTGGACGCGGCCCGTACGCTGCCCACCTCGGGCCCGGCGTCGGGCGACGGGCTGCTCCCGCGGGACCCGGCCGCCGCGATCGCCGCCGGGGCCTGGAACAAGGTCCCGGTGCTGATCGGCAGCACCCGCTCGGAGGCCCGCTTCTTCGTGGCGCTGACGCAGCCCCGGCTCACGGAGCAGGAATACGCGCGGCAGGTGCTGGACACCTACGGCGCGGCGGGACCGGAGGTACTGGCCCGCTACCCGGTGGCGGCCCACGGATCCCCGTACCTGGCGCTGTCGGCGCTGATGACGGACTCGACCTTCGCCTGTCAGACGGCGCGGACCACCGGCCTGTTCGCTCGTCAGGTACCCACCTACGCCTACGAGTTCGACGACCCAGACTCCCCGACCCTGGCGGGCGCCCAGGTGCCGGGACTGGACGAGTCGAACGCGCACAGCGCCGAGCTGGCCTACCTGTACGACTTCACCATGGGGGACCGGCCGCTGACCGCGGTCCAGAACGCCCTGGCGACCCGGATGAAGCGGTACTGGGGCGCCTTCGCGCGCTACGGGACCCCCGCGGTGCGGGGCCAGACGCCGTGGCCGGCGGCCGGCCCCAACGGCGCGGTGCTGACGCTCGGTCCGGCCGGGAGTCGGCCGGACCAGGGCTTCGCGACGGAGCACCGGTGCGCCTTCTGGCGGACCCAGCCCGACCGGCCGCTCTGACGGGTTCGCACCGGATACCGGCAAGGGGTGCCGGCCGGATCTCCGCGACGTGGCGGAGACCCGGCCGACACCCCTTGGGGCCGTCGACCGGATCAGTCTCCCAGCGCGCGGCGGAGGCCGGACCGGTCGGTGCCCAGTTTGGTGTAGGCCGCGCAGAGCAGCTCGGAGACCGACTGCGCGTCCATCTTCAACTCCGCGGCGATCGCCGTGTTGTCCAGTCCGTGCGCGGCGTGCCGGGCCGCCGCGCTCTCCGCGACGGTCAGGTTCTCCTGCTCGGCGGTGTGCAGCCGGCGCGGCCGCAGACCCGCCGACGCGAGCTGCGTACGGGCCCGGGCCGCGAGCCCGTCGGCCCCGCACGCCACGGCGGTCTCCATGCCCCGGTAGAGCTGCTGGGCCGCGTGGTGGCGGCTGCCGATCGTGTGCAGGGCGGTGCCGTGGTCGACCAGCGCGTACGCGAGTTCGCAGGCCGCGGGGACTGTTCGAGGTGGTCCACCGAGTCCTGGAGCAGCGCGGCCGCCCGGGCGGGATCGACGGTGGTCGCCGCGGCCACCCGCAGCGCGTGGCCGATCATGCTGGAGGTCCCGAAGGCGCGTGCGCGCGAGAGTGCCTCGGACGCGGTCGCCCGCGCCTGCTCGGGCTTGCGGGCGACCTGCCCCAGCGCCAGGTCGAGCTGCCAGGGACTCCACGAGGGATTGCGCGCTCCGCGCAGGTCGAGGCGCCGGCCCGCCGAGACGAGGTGGTGCTCGCCCTCCTCGATCCTGCCCCTGGCCAGCAGGAGCTTGCCCCACACGGCCTGCGGGTCCGGATAGACGACCGCGGGTGGCCAGCCGTCCGCCAGCTTGTAGGCGTCGGCGACCCGCTGGGCCTCGGCGGTGTTCCCCCGGGCCAGCAGGGTCTCGATCAGGGTGCCGATCGCGTACCACTGCGCCGGGATCCCCTGGCCGACGCGATCGGCGATCTGCAGGCCGTTGCGCACGAAGTCCTCGGCCTCGGCGAGCCGCCCGCGCCGGTAGCGGACGTAGCCGAGCAGCGTGTAGACGAACGACAGGTGCGCCCCGCGCCAGCCCTTCGCCTCGAACTCGACGATGCCGGTGTTGAAGAGCTCCTCGGCGCGGCCGGGCTGGTCGCAGTACATCAAGGTGAGCGCCACGACGGCCGGTACCTCGAAACCGAAGTCCTGGTCGGTCCAGCTCAGACCGCCGTCGAGGGCCTGCTCGGCGTAGTCCAGGGCGATCGTGGCCGGCTCGCCGCGCAGGACGGCGTCCCAGGCCCGAAGTCCCAGGATGTGCCGCTCGGGCAGCCCGCGGCCGGTGAGTCGCTTGGCGAACTGGGCGAGGAGCCGGGAGCGGGCGGGCGAGTTCTCCTCGTCGACCCGGACCGAGTTCCACTTGAACTGCTCCGCCTGCATGCGCAACCGGGTGCGCGAGCTGGTGGCCCGCCGGGCCTCCTCCGCGAGGAGCGCGGCCGCCTCGGCCAGCTGACCGGTGTGGCCGAGCGCCTGGGCGAGCCGGTAGGTGATCGCCTCGCGCAGGCCCTGCTCGGTCCTGGGCTCCTCCAGCGCGGCTCTGAGCTGGTTGATCGTGGTGCCGGGATCGTGCAGGAGGTTCGCGGAACCGAGTTCGAAGAGCACCTCGGCCCGGTCCTCCACCTCCGGAGGTTCGCGCAGCGCCCGGGCCAGGTACCGGCGTGCGGCGTCGGGAGCGCCCGCGGAGAAGCTGTCGCGCGCGGCCTGCCGCAACTGCTGCACCACCCAGGGGTCGCCCTCGGGGTGCATCTCCAGCAGGTGACGGGCGGCGGCAGCGGCGCCGTGGCCGTCGTCGACCAGCGCCGTCGCGGCCATGCCGTGCATGGCGACGCGCACACCGGGCGGGATCGAGCGGTAGACGGCGGTGGCGATGAGCGGGTGGAAGAACTCCACCACCTGCTTGCGCCGCACGCTCGTCAGCACGGTCAGGATGCGCGCGTCGCGCAGTTGGGCGATGGCCTCGGCGGCCTGCGCCTCGCCGAGCGCGGCGACGCCACCCACGATGTCGGTCGGGACGGCGGTGCCCAGAACGGCGGCGGCCCAGGCGAGCCGCACGGTGGACGGCCCGAGCTGTTCCAGGCGTTCGATGAGGCCGCTGCCCTTGACGGCGGAGGCCAGGTCGCGCAGTTGCGGGATGCTGTCCTGGTGCGGTTTGAGCCCGCGGTCGCGGCCCTTCATGGCCAACTCGACGACCTCGAAGGGGTTTCCGCCCGTGATCGCCCAGCACTCGCGGCAGAACACGTCGTCCGCGTCCTCACCGAGGGCGTCGCGGACGATGCGGGCCACCGCGCTCGTGGTGAGGGGCGCCAGCTCGTGCGGACGTGATCCCTGGCGCCCCATGAGGGCGCGTAAAGCCGCGGCGTCGGCCGGGATCTCGTCCGGTCGGCAGGCCACCATGATCAGCATGGCCAGTTCTTCCGCCCGGGCCGTGAAGGCGGTCAGCCAGGCCAGTGACTCGGCGTCCGCCCAGTGCGCGTCGTCGACGATCAGCACGACGGGGGCGCTGCGCACCGCTAAATGCGTGACGACCCAGTCCAGGCCGTCGCGCACGCCCTGCGGGTCGGGAGCCGTCGGCCCCTTCGGCGCGGCGGTGAGCCCGAGGGCCGGGGCGACGATGCTGTACCAGTTGCCGAGCGCCTCGCGCCGTTCGTCCTCGCTCATGGCGGCGAACGTCGGCTGGATGAGCTGGCGCATCACGTGGAACGGCACCTGCCGCTCCTGCTCGCCGCCGCGTGCGAAGAGCACCGTGCAGGAGCGCTCGGAGGCCAGCCGCCGGGCCTCCGTCAGCAGGGTGGTCTTCCCTATGCCGGCCGACCCGGCGAAGGTCAGGACGCCTCCGCGACGGGCGGCCGGGCCCAGCCCCTGCCCCGAGGATCCGCACAACTCGTCCACCGCGCGGTGGATCGCCAAGACTTCGGATTCCCGTTCGAGCAGGGGCTTGGCCGCCCCTCCTCGTGGCTCCGTGACATGTGACACTCGTGCCCCCTCCAGCGCGTGCGCCCGAGTGTACGTGCCAAGGGGTGAGTTGTTCCTGGTTAAGCACATTCTTGCGGTATCTCGCCACCCGTACGAGAACAACCGTGTACCCTCCGCGGTCGCCGGGCCCGCTGCCGCACGGGCCGCGGCGTCAGCGTCGCGCCGCGGGGATCATGGGCAGTTCGCTGGGCTGCGGGATCCCCGCGGGGACCTCGCGGACGGTGACTCCCGGCGCGGGGACCAGGCGCCACCGGGACGCCACGCTCGCCACCGCGGTCAGGATCTCCGCCACCGCGAACGAATCGCCGATGCACTTGTGCTGGCCCGCCCCGAAGGGGAGGTACCGGTGGGCGCGCGGCCGTTCACCGGTGTCCTCGTGCCAGCGGTCGGGGTCGAAGCGCGCGGCGTCGCGGAACAGCGCGGGGTCCCGGTGCAACGCGTGCGGACTGTAGGCGAGTTCGGCCCCCTCGGGGATGGCGACGCCGCCCAGGGTGAGCGGGACGAGCGCACGCCGGGTGAAGAGCAGGGGCGAGTGCAGGCGCAGCGTCTCCTGGAAGACGCTGTGCGCGTAGGTCAGCTTGGGCAGGTCCTCGGGGCGGACGGGGCGGTTGCCCACGACCGCGTCGACCTCGGCGTGCAGGCGCTTCTCCACCTCGGGGTGCCGGCCGAGTTCGTGGAAGATCCAGGACAGGGTGGTCGCCGAGGTCTCCGTGCCCGCGAACATGATGGCGATCACCTCGTCCCGCACCTGCTCGGCGCTCATCCCCTCGCCCGTCTCCGTGTCCACGCTGGAGAGCAGCAGGGACAGGAGGTCCTCCCGGTCGCCGGGCTCGTCGCCGTAGCGCGCGATGACCTCGTCGATGATCCGGCGCAGGCGCGCGGCCGCGCCGTCGAACCTCCGGTTGTACGGAATGGGAACCCCGTCGAGGAACTTGGGCATGACCGCGCGGACGAGCATGCCCTCCAGGACGATGGGCAGCGAGCGGTGCACCTCCGCGACGGCGGGGCGACTCATCTCGCCCGAGAAGATCATCTCCGCGACCGAGGAGAGGGCGTAGCGGCGGGCCTCGGTGACCATCGAGACCTCCCGGCCCGCGGTCCACGAGGTGGCCATCTCCTCGGCCTGACGGCACATCACCTGCGCGTAGTCGGCGATGTGGTTGCGGTGGAAGGCGGGCTGCATCATCCGGCGCTGTTTGCGGTGGAACTCCCCGTCGGTCGTCACGATGCCGTTGCCGAACATCGGGCGGAGCCGGTCGAAGATCCGGCCGCGCCCGAACTGCTGGGCCTGTTGGACCAGTACGGCATGGACGTGATCGGGGTTGGTGAGCACGTGGACGGGCCAGGTGCCGATGTCGATCCGGACGATGTCGCCGTGGTGCCGTAAGGACTCGAAGAAGGCGATCGGCTCCCGCCACAGCTGGAGCGCGTGGCCGAGGAGCGGCAACCTCCCCGGAACCACGGGTGCTTGGGATGCGGGGCCGTTGTGTGCGATCTGTGTCATGGGCCCACTCCCTGTCATGCCACGGAAACCAGGTCCGGGCGGGTGTACGCAGACTCCATCCCGGCCGCGAACCGTTCGTCGCTGTACCGCGTGCACTCGTAACGCTGCCACAGATCCGCGCCGATCATCCAGTCCTCGTAGCTGCGCACGTACCGGTCGACCGCGGCGCGGACGGACGGATCGGTGGCGCCGTCGGCGTCCATGACCTGGAACAGCCGCCGCTCCGCGACCAGGTACTCCTCGATGCGGGCCTGGATGCGGCCCTCCACCAGCTGGACGGCGGCCGGCAGCGAGCAGCCCTCACGGGCCGCGATGAGGGAGACGAGGTTGTTGTTGTCCCCGCAGGCGTGTTCCTTGGGCAGGGAGAAGACGTCGTTGCCCCAGGAGATGACGTCCAGGGCGCTGGCGGTGAGGTCCTGGAACTCGGGCAGGTCGTGGACGTGTTGGGGCAGGTCGATGCCCAGACCGGCCTCGACCATGTCCATCATCGGGAGGATCTGCGAACTGTGACGGCGCATCAGGATGTAGTCCTGGACCGAAGGGTGGCCGCCGGTGCGGCGGTTTCCGGCCTCCTGGTCCAACGAGTGCAGCATGAGCGGCACATGGGAGCGGTAGCGCGCCGCGTTCCCCTCGCCCATCCCGGCGACGATGCGGTCGCACAGATCGATGAAGCCGTTCACCAGTGGATTGCCGAGGGCCGCCGCCGTGTCGCTGCGTCCGGTCTCCAGGTGTTCGGTGATCGCATCGGTGACGGGCCGCCAGGCCCCCAGTTCACCCGTCCTGATGAGGTGGTCGTGCTGGTCGTCGAGGACGAAGGACCATGCCATCCACTCGGCGAGCAGGACGACCCGCTCGTACGGGACCTCACCGCTGACCCTTCCTGCGAGGTGGCCGAAGCCGATGCCCGCGAACTGCTCCACCGCGTTGCTGACCAACTCGTGCTGCACGGCCCAGGCCGTGGCCTCGGCATTCGCCCGGGCGGCCTGCGGATGCTTGGAGTTACCGAACGGAAGGTGAAAGTCGGGAACAGAGAATGAGTCGAGCTGGGTCATTGATCCCCCACGGAAAGTCGGATTCGCCAATACCCGCTCAATGTACGATCACGATTGCGGTCACGACGCTGCACACCCCCCTACTCCTGCGCCGCCAGTGACGACAGCTCACTGCAACCAGCAGGGTAGGGACCGGTCATGGACTGACCTGATCCCGCCATGTGCGACCACATCCGGCCACCCAAAGAGTAATTAACTCTCAGGGCGGAGCGCACTGTCAATGTGGGACGAGGGGGTACCTGGAATTCATTTCGCGGTTGTCGAAAGCATAATCACCGCGAATATGCACACAGCACGCGCGGTGTCGCGCACGTGCTCGACCAGGGACGGCCGAGGGGGAGACGTCCGGTGGCCGAAGATCGACGTCCTGCGGTCAGGCCCGGGGGGTGGGTGTCGCGGTGGGCGCGGGCGCGGCCGGGGGTGTGGCCGGGGGTGTGCCCGTGGGCGTCGATGCGGCGCCGGAGGGTGCGTCGGTCGTGGGGGGCGTGGGGGTGGCCGAGGGGTCCGGGAGGCAGGTGACCTCGTCGCGCGGAGTGTAATGGGTCCGGTACGTCTCGCGCTTGACCTCCTGCCCACCGCGTACGAAGACGCGGTCGACCGCCACATCGAAGCCCTCGGCCGGGGTCTGCGCCTCGCAGTCGGGGCCGGTGGCCGTGCGCTTGGCCGGGGGTGTGACGTGGGTGCGCGGGCCCCGGGTCGCGCGTATCTCGTCGTACCGCGGAGTGCCGCGGAGGGCGATGGTCACCGAGGTGTCGGTGGAGGTGGCGCGGATCCGGACCGGGTGGCCGGAATCGTTTCTCCAGCGCAGGTCGAGGGTGCCCCACGCGACGGTGGCCTCGCGGCCCTCCGGGTAGCGCTCGATGTAGAACGAGTGGGCCCCGTGCTCGACCGGCGCCAGGCCCGCGAAGAACATCGCGTTGTACATCGTGGTCGCGACGGCGGAGACGCCGCCGCCGGGCGCCTTCACGTAACGGCCGTCGTTGATCATGATTCCGTCGACGAAACCGTTCTGCTCGGTCCGCTCGCCGACCGCTCCGTTGAAGCTCCACGTCTCGCCGGGGCGGACGACGGCCCCGTCGATCAGGGCCACGGCCCGCGCGATGTTGTGGGTGCGGTAGGGCGCGCTGGGGAAGTCGACGGTGAAGGAGGAGAGCTGGCGCACGGCCTGGGCGGGGGCCGCGGCGGTGCCGGCCGCCGGACCCGCGGGGCGCTCGGCCGCGGTGGCGGAACCGGGGAGCAGGGCGGTCAGGGCGAGCGCGGCAGCCGCGCCCGCGGTGGTCAGGGCTATCCGCCTGGAGTCCGTCCGGCCGTGTGCGCGTCGCATCTCTCTCCCAGTGGTTCTGGACGTGTCGGTACAGCCCCAGCGTGATCTAATTTCTGGCAAATAGGGCAAAGTGTGCAGATTCTCACGATGGCGGGCGGATCCGTCCGTCGCCACGACCGCGGGCGCGGGAGGAAGGCCACTCGGGTCGAATTGGCCCTGTGTGGCGTACGGAGAGGTGCCACATGATGGCACGATCCGCTCTTTGGCCCTCGGAAAGGTTCCACAGTGTCCAGCGCAGCACCCCGATCCCCGGGCCGCCTCCCCCGTCGGCTGCTCCAGCTCTACGTCGGGCTCGCCCTCTACGGCGCCAGCTCGGCGTTCCTGGTCCGGGCGGGCCTCGGACTGGATCCCTGGGACGTCTTCCACCAGGGCATAGCGCAGCGCACCGGGTGGACCATCGGCACGGTGTCCGTGGTCGTCGGCGCGCTCGTCCTGTTGTTGTGGGTGCCGCTGCGGCAGCGCCCGGGGCTGGGTACGGTGTCCAACGTCTTCGCGGTCGGCCTGTCCATGGACGGCACGCTGGCGGTGCTCCCGGACGTGCGCGGCGCCGTGGCGCAGGGCGCGCTGCTGGCGGCGGGCATCGTCCTCAACGGCGTCGCCACCGGCCTCTACATCGCCGCCCGGTTCGGTCCGGGCCCCCGTGACGGCCTGATGACCGGCCTGCACCGCCGCACCGGCAGGTCGCTGCGGCTGGTGCGGACCGCGATCGAGGTCACCGTCCTCGCGGCCGGATTCCTGCTCGGCGGCACCGTCGGCATCGGCACCGTCGCCTACGCGCTGGCCATCGGCCCGCTCTCCCAGGTCTTCCTCCGCGTCTTCGCCCTCCCCGCCCCGGCGCCCCGCCCGGACGAGGCCCCGGAGCGGCCGTCCCCCGGCGCGGAGCACCCCCCGTCGAAGGCGCCGCGCCGTTCCCCGCAGCCGGAGCGCACGCCGTAGTGCCGTCCACCGGTCCGGCTACGCCACCGAGCGGATCCGGCGGACCAGTACCGACCCCACCAGGGCCAGCGCGCCCGCGAGGGCGTACAGGGCCGTGTACCCGCCGAGGTGGGTGACCACCGGGGCCGCGATCACCGGGGCCAGGACCTGCGGCATCGCGTTGGCGATGTTGATGACGCCCAGGTCGCGGCCCCGGTCCCGCGCCGTCGGCAGGACGTCCGTGAGCAGGGCGAAGTCCACCGAGGTGTACACGCCGAAGCCGATCCCGAGGATGAGCGAGGCGACGACCGCGCCCGTCCAGGTCTGCCACACGGCGAGCAGCAGGGTGGCCGCGGAGATGACCAGCCCCGACCGGATCACGTACGGCTTGCGGCGCCCGCTGCGGTCCGACCGGGCACCGCTGATCACCACCGTCGCGAGCATGGTGAGCGCATTGAGCGCGGTGAGGACGAGCACCCCGGTGTCCGCGTCGTCGGCGTAGTGCACGGCGTCGGTCAGGTAGTAGAGCAGGTACATCGTGCTGATCGAGTACGACAGGTTCATCAGGAACCGGGTGAGCCAGGCCCACGCGAAGTCCGGGTGGCGGCGCGGGTCGATCCAGAAGCCGGTGAGGAAGGCCCGCCAGCGGAACGCGGGCCGGGCGGCGGGCGGGAGCGCGGTGTCGCGCCGCATGAGTACGTAGGGCAGGGCCGCGACCACCGAGAAGGTCGCGCAGGCCAGGTACCCGGCGCCGGTGCCGCCCGCGACGGTGGCCAGCGCCGTGCCGACCAGGATGCCGACGACCTGGGAGACGCCGAGCCAGCCGCCGACCAGTCCGCGCCGCCGCCGCGGCACCTGGTCGGGTACGGCCGCGGTCAGGGCGGCGAACGAGGCGTTGAGGGCGAGTTGGACCAGGCACCAGCCCGCGATGACGGCCGGCACGCTCCGCGCGAGGGCGAGGACGGCCAGCCCGGCGGCGCCGCCCGCCGTCCCGGCGACCACCCAGGGGACGCGCCGCCCCACGCGCGCCGTCGTCCGGTCGGACAGCGCCCCGAAGACCGGGTTGGCCACCATCGACACGGCCGCGCCCAGGCCCGTCACCAGGGCGAGCGTGGCGGCCTTGTGGTCGGGCGCGAGCTGCTGCGCCTGCCGCGCCAGCAGCAGTTGCAGCGGGCCGAACCAGCCCACCCAGACACCGAGGTTGGCGAGGGAGAGGGCCGCCACCCACCGCCCGTCCGCCGCGTCCTTCGTGGCTCCGTCCTCCGTGGCGGGCCGCCCGACGCTCACCGGCCGCGCCTGATCAGATCGCGGTACCAGGCGTAGGACTCCTTGGGCGTGCGCCGCATGGTCTCGTAGTCGACGTGGACGAGCCCGAACCGCTGCCGGTACCCCTCGGCCCACTCGAAGTTGTCGAGGATCGACCAGATGAAGTAGCCGCGCACGTCGGCCCCTTCGGCCATCGCGCGGTGCAGGGCCCGCAGGTGCCCGTCGTGGTAGGCGATCCGGCGCGCGTCCTCGATCCGGCCCGTCACGGGGTCGGGCCCGTCTCCGTACGAGCAGCCGTTCTCGGTGACGTACAGCGGCGGCAGCCGGTCTCCGTAGCGCTCGCGCATGACGCCGATGAGTTCGTGCAGCCCCTCCGGGACCACCGGCCAGTCGAAGTCGGTCCGCTCGCGCCCCTCGATGGGGTGGATGGCGAAGGGCAGGTCCGACGGGATCTCGATGCCGCCGAAGTCCCCCGCCCCGGAGGCGGGTCGGGGAGCGCCGACGAGCATCGGGTTGTAGTAGTTGATCCCGTACCAGTCCAGCGGCGCCGAGATCGTCTTCAGGTCCTCCGCGACCGGCCCGGGGAGCAGGTCGGCCAGGCCGTCCGGGTAGGCGCCGGTCAGGATCGGGTCCGCGAAGAGCCGGTTGGTGAGGGTGTCGTACAGCTCGGCCGCGGCGCGGTCGGCCTCGTCGTCGCCGGCCGTCCAGACGGGGCTGTGCGAGGCGGCGATGCCGATCCCGCGGGCGCCCGCGGCGCGCAGGGCCTGTACGCCGAGGCCGTGGGCCAGGAGTTGGTGGTGGGCCACGGGCAGCGCGTCGAAGACGAGTTGCCTGCCGGGGGCGTGCTCGCCGAGTCCGTAGCCGAGGAGCGTGACCTCGGCGGGTTCGTTGATGGTGATCCACAGCGGGACGCGGTCGGCGAGCCGTCCGGCGACCACCGAGGCGTACGCGGCGAACCGCTCGGCGGTGTCGCGGTCGAGCCAGCCGCCCCGCTCCTCCAGGGCGAGGGGGGTGTCCCAGTGGAAGAGGGTCGGTGCCGGGGTGATCCCCGCGGCGCACAGCTCGTCGACGAGCCGGTCGTAGAAGTCCAGCCCCTTGCGGTTGACCTCGCCCCCGCCCTCGGGCAGGACGCGGGACCAGGACACCGAGAACCGGTAGGCACCGACGCCGAGTTCGGCCATCAGCGCCACGTCCTCGCGGTAGCGCCGGTAGTGGTCGGTGGCCACGTCCGCGTGCGAACCGTCCTTGATGCGGCCCGCTTCCCGGGTGAAGGCGTCCCAGGAGGAGGGGCCCCGGCCGTCGGCCGTGAGCGAGCCCTCGATCTGGAAGGCGGAGGCGGAGACGCCCCAGAGGAACCCGGCCGGGAACTCGGGTACGGACGCGGTCATGCGGACTCGCTTCGCTCGGGGGAGGGGCTGCGCGGGGCGCGCTCGCTGACGGAACTCTCGGGTCCCGGGGCCCGGCCTGTCAATGGAAAGTGAACAATCCTCAAGTTTCTGTGGCGGGGTGTTCACCGCGTGCGGGCGCGCGCCGCAAGATGCGAGTACAGGGCGGGTGTACCCGCGCCGCGGGAGGGCAGACGGCACGGGAGAGCACGAGCGAAGAGGGACGGGTGCGAGGGCTGTGATGGTTGTGAGCGAGCGTGTGGTGCGTACGACCGGGCCGGTGACCCCGTCGGATGCGGCCGACGCCCGCGCCCGCGTGGCCGCCCTGCTGGACGGCGGACCCGACGCGGGCGGACCGGTGGTGAGCGGGGCGGCCCGGGCCGATGCCCTGCTGGTGACGTCCGAGCTGGTCACCAACGCCTTCCGGCACGGCGGCGGCCTCGCCGGCTTCGAAGCCGTGGTCGACAGCGACGCCCTGGAGATCACCGTCACCGACCGTAGCTGCGAACTCCCGCACAGTGCGGCCGGGCGCCCGATCCGGCCCGGCGCACCCGGCGGCGGCGCGATCGAGGGGGGCTTCGGGTGGCCGCTGGTCCGGCTCCTCGCGGACCGGGTGTCGGTGGCCCCGCTGCCGACGGGCGGCAAGACCGTCCGGGTCCGGCTGCGGTTGCGCTGACGGACCGGGGGGAGCGCAGGCCCGTGTACGGGGCCGGATCAGTCCAGGGGGCGGGCCCGCACCGGTGACGTGGTGTCCTGGTGGCCGCCCGTGGCGAGGATCCGCACCTCGCCCTGATCGCTGATCTCCGCGCGCAGGATTCCGGACTCGTCGGCGTACACGGGGCTGCCTCCGGGGCCCGTCTGCGCGGTGCGCGACACCACGACGGTGTCCTCGCCGGGCTCCGCGGACCCGGCGCTCCTGAACACCAGCTCGTACCGGTTCACCGTTCCATTGTGGATTGCGTGCGGGGCGGCCGCCAGGCGGGCCCGGCCCCCGGGCACATGGACCGGGGAGTCCGGGGCACAAGGGTCCGCACAGTGTCCAGTGCCGAGGGAAGGACCCCGTGATGTCGCACGTCGAAGAACACGTCGAGGTGAACGTCCCGCTGCGGACGGCCTACAACCAGTGGACCCAGTTCGAGGAGTTCCCCGCCTTCATGGAGGGGGTCGAGCGGGTGGAGCAGCGCGGCGACACCCTCACGCACTGGGTGACGAACGTCAACGGCGTGGAGCGCGAGTTCGACGCCCGGATCACCGAGCAGCTCCCGGACCGGCGCGTCGCGTGGATGAGCGTGAGCGGCGAGGCCCGGCAGGCCGGGTTGGTCACCTTCCAGCCGGTCGACGCCACCACCACCCGGATAGAACTCCACCTGAACTGGGCCCCCGACGGCCTCGCCGAGAGCGCCGCGGACAAGCTCGGCTTCGTCAAACGCCAGGTCAGCGGTGACCTCAAACGGTTCAAGCTGTTCATCGAAGCCCGCGGGGTGGAGACCGGCGGCTGGCGCGGCGAGGTGTGAGCCCGGTGAGCGCGGACGTCGCGAAGGAGGGGGTCCGGACCGCGTCCAGGGGCGGTACGGGCCGGGCGGTCACCGCGCGCTGCGGACTGGCGGCGCGCGGAGTGCTGTACGTACTGACCGGACTGCTGGCCGTACGGGTCGCCTTCGGCGAGCCCGTCGGCGAGGCGGACCGGCAGGGCGCCCTGGAGACCCTGGCCGGGCAGCCGTTCGGCGGCGTCCTGGTGTGGGCGGTCGGGATCGGGCTCGTGGGCATGGTGCTGTGGCGCGCCTCGGAGGCGGCGTTCGGCGCGGCCGGGCCGCGCGGCGACCGGACCGGGAAGCGACTGGCCTCGGCGGCCCGCGCCGCCTTCTACACGGGCGCCGCGTTCTCCGTACTGTCCTTCGCCGCCGGGTCCGGTGGCGGCGGCTCCGGCGACGACCAGTCGCGCGACATGACCGCGCGGGCGCTGCAACTGCCCGCCGGGCAATGGCTGGTGGGCGCGGCCGGGCTCGGGATCGCCGCCGCGGGCATCGGCATCGCCGTGCGGGCGGCCCGGCGCCGCTTCCGCGACCACCTGCGCATGGGCGGCGCGTCGGCGGGCTGGCGGCGGGCCGTCGAGTTCCTCGGGGTGAGCGGCGGGGTCTGCCGCGGCGCGGTCTTCGCCGTCGCGGGCGGCTTCGTCTGCCACGCCGCCCTGCGCTACGACCCCGGCCGCGCCAAGGGCGTCGACGACACGCTGCGCTCCTTCACCGCCACCCCGGCCGGCCCCTGGCTGCTCGTGGCGGTCGCCGTCGGCCTCATGCTGTTCGGGGTGTTCTCCTGGGCGATGGCCCGCTGGCGCGAGGTCTGACGTCGGCTCCGCGCCGCCCGGGCCGCGGCGCGGGGGTCAGCTCACGCGTACGCCGATGAGGCAGGTGTCGTCGTCCGTGTCGGAGCGGCTGTCGGTGAGCAGCCGGTCCAGCAGCCCGTCGAGGTCGGCCGCCCGGCCGGACGCGGTGCGCATCAGATGGCCGAGGGAGTCCTGCACCGAGGAGTCGCGGCGCTCCACCAGCCCGTCGGTGTACATCAGCAGGGTGTCCCCCCGCGCCAACTGCACCTCCCGCTCGGCGTACTCGGCTTCCGGGAGCGCGCCGAGCAACAGCCCCTCGATGAGCGGGAAGGACCGGGCTCCGTCCCCGCGCAACAGGACCGGCGGCAGGTGGCCGGCCCGCGCCCAGCGCAGGATCCGGGTGCGCGGGTCGAAGAGGCCGCACACGGCCGTGGCCGTCACCCGTTCCGTCAGGTGGTGGGTGACGGTGTTGAGCCAGGACAGGAGCTGCGCGGGTCCGGCGCCCGTGACGGCGAGCCCGCGCAGCGCGTTGCGCAGCACCACCATCGCGGTCGCCGCCCCGATGCCGTGCCCCGCGATGTCGCCGACGGACAACAGGACCAGCCCCGACGGCAGGACCACCGTGTCGTACCAGTCCCCGCCCACCAGGGACTCGGACGCGGCGGGCCGGTAGCGCACGGCGACCCGCAGCCCTGGCGCCTCGACGACCGGCGGGGTCGGCGGCATGATGGCGTGCTGGAGCTGGAGGGCGAGCCGGCTGCGCTCGGCCGACTCGGCGGCGGTGTGGGCGAGTTGGTCGCGCGTCGCGGCCAGCGCGACCTCGGTCCAGTGCTGGGCGGAGATGTCCTGGTAGGCGCCCCGCACGGCGTACAAGCGGCGGTCGACGTCCAGGACCGGTTCGGCGATGACCCGGATGTGCCGGGTGATCCCGTCCGGCCGCCGCAGCCGGAAGTCGACCGAGGCGGGCCGCCGGTAGTGGAGCAGCGCCCGCAGGAAGCGGCCCAGACCGGCCGAGTCGTCGGGGTGGGCGCGGTGCGGCAGGTCCCGGAGCGGGACGGGGTCCGCGGCGGGCGGGAGCCCGTGCAGGGCGAAGAGCTGCGCGTTCCAGGTGATCTCGCCCGAGGTCAGGTTCTCCTCGAAGCCGCCGATCCGGCCCAGCCGCTGCGCGTGCTGGAGCAGGCCGGCGAGCCGGGCCGTCTCGTCCTCCACCCGCCAGATGAGCAGGAGCGCCACCCCGTGCCGGCTGATGCTGATGTCGGCGACCGAGGTGAGGGGGACCTGGTCGACGAGCGCGGTGAGGTGCATGCGCTGGGCGCGGAAGGGCTCGCCGGTGGCGTGCACGTGCTCGATGGCGTCGAACAGGCCGCTGTCGCCCGCGGCCATCGGATACGCCTCCAGGAGCAGGGAGCCGCCGACCTCGCCGCGCGGGCGGCCCGCCGGGTCGACGAACTTGCCGCTGACGTGGTGGATGCGGAAGTCGTCCAGGCGCCCGGCGGGGTCGAGCACCGGAGTGAGGACCACGGCCGGGTCGTGGAGCCCCTCGGCGAGGTCGATCAGCTCCCTGACGTCCGCGGGCGTGCCCTGCGGGGGTCCGCTGCCGGGCGCGGGCCCCGCGTCCATGGTGTGCGCGCACAGCTCGGCGAGGGTCTCGATCTGCCGCTCGACCGGCGGCGGTTGCGGCGCCAGCGGCTGCGGCCAACACACTTCGAGCACGCCGTGGACGCGACCGCCGGTCCCGGCCGGTACGGCCATCCGCCCCCCGCTCGGCCACTGGAGGCGGCCGATCGAGGGCGGGCCGTCCTCGTCGGGCCCGGCCAGGGTCACCAGGGCGCGCTCGTCCAGGGCGAGCCGGGCGACCGTCCGGACCCCCGGCGGTACGTGCCGCCAGCGCGCGGCCTCCCCGGCGGCGAAACCGGCGTGCCCCGCGAGGCCGAGCGAGCCGTCCGGCGCCGCCGTCCACACGGCGACGGCCACGGCCCCGAGCGGGGTGAGCGCGTGGGTCAGCAGGGACTGGGCGACCGCCTGCGTGTCCCCGGCGGCGGCCAGTGCGCCGCTCTCGGCCGTGCGCAGCCGTACCTCGGCGCCCGGGTCGGCGGGGAGGGAGCCCGGCGCGCCGATCCGTTCCAGGAACTCGGCGGCGACGTCGCCGACGTGGTCGCGGGCCGCCTGGTTCACGATGTCGGCGGCCAGTTCCAGCGGGGAGAGGCCGGATTGGCGGCACAGCTCGTCCAGTTGCCGGGCCGCGGTCGCGGGGGTGCAGTGCAGGCGCCCGATGAGGACGCCCTTGGCCAGCTCGATCAGCGCCCGGCCGTCGGCCGCCGCGTGCGCCGCCCGTACCTCTTCCCGCAGCCGCTCGACGGTCGCGACGAGCCGTCCCAGGGCCGGCGGGGGCTGCCCGGAGGAGGGCGTCATGCCAGCATCCAGCGCCGTACGCGGCCGATCAGGTCGTCGGCGTCGACCGGCTTGGTGACGTAGTCGCTCGCCCCCGACGCGAGGCTCTTCTCGCGGTCGCCGGGCATCGCTTTGGCGGTCACCGCGATGATGGGCAGGTCGGCGTACCGGGGCATGCGCCGGATCTCCGCGGTCGCGGCGTATCCGTCCAGCTCCGGCATCATCACGTCCATCAGGATCAGGTCGACCTCGGGGTGGGCGACGAGGGTCTCGATGCCCTTGCGGCCGTCCTCCGCGTGGAGGACCCGGACACCGTGCAGTTCGAGGATCCCGCTCAGCGCGAAGAGGTTGCGCGCGTCGTCGTCCACGACGAGCACCGTGCGTCCCGCGAGTCCCTCCCCGCCCCGGCGGCCGGAGCGCGGCCGGATCTCCCGCACCGGTGCGGGCGGCCGTACGTAGCGCGGTGCGTCCGCGGTCGCGGCCGACAGGTGTACGGCGATGCGTCCGCGGAGCTCGTCCAGACCGGACAGCACCTCAAGGTCCGAGGAGGCGGCGCGCGTGCGCAGCTCCCGTTCCCGGTCGGGGTCCAGCGCGCCGTTGTCGTGGGCCAGGACCGGCAGGGAGGCCGGCGCCGCGTCCGCGTCCAGCGCGTCGAGGAAGCGGTCCGCCTCGCCGCCGGGGAGGTCGAGGTCCAGGACCACGCAGTGGAAGGGTCCGGCCGCCAGGGCCGCTGCCGCCTCCGTGGAGTTCGCGGCCTGTACGACCTGTACGCCGTGCCCGCCGTCCACGACCTGCACGCCGTCCACGACCTGTGCGCCGTCCACGACCTGTGCGGCGACCGGGTCCCCGCCCGCTCCGCGGGCCGGGGCGACCTCGCGGGTGGCGCTCTCGGCGACGAGGGCGAGCAGGCCGTTCGGGCGCTCCTCGATGACCAGGATCCGGCGCGGCGGACGCGGCGCGGCGCGCTGCGGATCGGGTCGCCGGGCCGGCAGCGCGGCGGGCAGCGGGAAGGCCCGGTCGTCGAAGGGCCCGCGCCCGCCCGCCGCCGGGTCCGGCTGGTCCTCGTAGTCGGGCCGGGTGACGGGCAGGTAGAGCGTGAAGGTGCTGCCCTGGCCGGGGGTGCTCTGCGCGGTCACCGATCCGCCGAGGAGCTGGGCGATCTCGCGGCTGATGGACAGCCCGAGGCCGGTTCCGCCGTACTTGCGGCTGGTCGTGCCGTCGGCCTGCTGGAAGGCGCCGAACACCGAGCCCAGTTGCTGCGGCGGAATGCCGATCCCGGTGTCGCGGACCCGGAAGGCCACCATCGCCCCCTGGCGGGGGAGACCCGCGGGGAGCGAGACGTCGGGGGCGCGCTCGACGTGCAGCGCGACGCTGCCGCGCTCGGTGAACTTGACCGCGTTGGAGAGCAGGTTGCGCAGCACCTGGCGCAGCCGCGAGTCGTCCGTGAGCAGGTCGGCGGGTGCCTCGACGTCCGTGGTGACCGTGAAGCCGAGGCCCTTCTGCGTGGTCATCGGGCGGAAGGTGGCCTCTACGTACTCCAGCAACTGCGGCAACTGCACCCGCTCGGGGTGGACGTCCATCTTGCCCGCCTCGACCTTCGACAGGTCGAGGATGTCGTTGATCAGCTGGAGCAGGTCGGATCCGGCGGAGTGGATGATGCCCGCGTACTCGACCTGCTTCGGAGTGAGGTTGCGGTGCGGGTTCTGCGCGAGGAGTTGGGCGAGGATCAGCAGGCTGTTGAGCGGGGTGCGCAGTTCGTGGCTCATGTTCGCCAGGAACTCGGACTTGTAGGTCGAGGCGAGGGACAACTGCTGCGCGCGGTCCTCCAATTCCTGGCGCGCCTGCTCGATCTCCAGGTTCTTCGCCTCGATGTCGCGGTTCTGGCTGGCGAGCAGCGCCGCCTTCTCCTCCAGCTCCGCGTTCGAGCGCTGCAACTCGTCCTGCTGGACCTGGAGTTCCGTCGAGCGGGCCTGTAGCTCGCCGGTGAGGCGCTGGGATTCGTCGAGGAGTTCGTCGGTGCGGGCATTGGCGACGATGGTGTTGACGTTGACGCCGATGGTCTCCATCAACTGGCCCAGGAAGTCCCGGTGCACGGGGGTGAAGGCGCCGAAGGAGGCCAGTTCGATCACGCCGAGGACCTGGTCCTCCACCACGATCGGCATCACGATCAGGCTGCCGGGCGTGGTGTGTCCGAGCCCCGAGGAGATGAAATAGGTCCCGGGCACCTGGTCGGCGGCGATGGTCCGGCGGCTGCGCGCCGCCTGCCCGACGAGGGACTCGCCGAGGGCGAACCGGGCGCCCTCCACCATGGAGGCGGGGCGCCCGTACGAGCCCACCAGGGTGAGCACGGTGGTGTCCGCATGGTCCTCGGCGAGGTAGAACGCGCCGTACTGCGCCGCGACGAGCGGGGTCAGCTCGTCCATCACGAGCGCGGCGACGACCGCGAGGTCGCGGTGGCCCTGCATGAGCCCCGACAGGCGGGCCAGGTTGGACTTGAGCCAGTCCTGCTCCTGGTTGGCCCGCGTGGTCTCGCGCAGCGAGCCGACCATGGAGTTGATGTTGTCCTTGAGCTCGGCGACCTCGCCGGAGGCGTCCACCGTGATCGAGCGGGTCAGGTCGCCCTCGGCGACCGCGCTCGCGACCTCGGCGATGGCCCGGACCTGCCGGGTCAGGTTCCCGGCCAGCTCGTTGACGTTCTCCGTCAGTCGCTTCCAGGTGCCGGAGACGCCTTCGACCTCGGCCTGGCCGCCGAGCCGCCCCTGACTGCCCACCTCGCGCGCGACCCGGGTGACCTCGGCCGCGAAGGAGGACAGCTGGTCGACCATCGTGTTGATCGTCGTCTTCAGCTCCAGGATCTCGCCCCGGGCGTCGACGTCGATCTTCTTCGACAGGTCGCCGTTGGCGACGGCCGTCGTGACCAGGGCGATGTTGCGGACCTGGCCCGTGAGGTTGTTCGCCATGGAATTGACGTTGTCGGTGAGGTTCTTCCAGGTGCCCGCCACGTGCGGGACGCGCGCCTGGCCGCCGAGGATCCCCTCGGTGCCGACCTCCCGGGCCACCCGCGTGACCTCGTCCGCGTAGGCGGAGAGCTGGTCGACCATCGTGTTGATGGTCTCCTTCAGCTCCAGGATCTCGCCGCGCGCCGTCACCGTGATCTTCCGCGAGAGGTCGCCCTCGGCCACGGCGGTCGCCACCTGGGCGATGTTGCGCACCTGTGCGGTGAGGTTTCCGGCCATGAAGTTGACCGAATCCGTGAGGTCCCGCCAGACGCCGCCCACGCCCGGCACATCGGCCTGACCACCCAGCGTGCCCTCGGTGCCGACCTCCCGCGCCACCCGCGTGACCTCGGAGGTGAACAGCGACAGCTGGTCGACCATCCCGTTGAAGACCGTCGCGATCTCACCGAGCAGCCCCTCGGCCTCCTGCGGGAGCCGGGTGCGGAAGTCTCCGTCGCGCACGGCCGTCAGTCCGGCCAGCAGCCGGCGCAGTTCGGCCTCGCCGATCGCGCCCGGCACCACCGCATCGCCGCTCCCGGACCCCGGGGCAGGGGGCTCAGCCATCCGTCAACCTCACTCTAGTGACGACCGTCATCGCGTGGAACGCCCGCCTGTGGCCGCCCGATCCCGGATGGTGGAGGACGGCGGACGGGGGTGATCACTGCGCACACGCCACGGTACGACAGCCCGCCGGCGTGCATGGCGGGCGGGTCGCGGGGTACCCGGACCGGTACGGCGCCTCCCGCCCAGTCTCCCGATCAGGCCGGCGCGGCGAGCGCGTCCCGGACGTCCGCGTGGAGGGAGAGCACCGTGTCCGCGCCGGTCAGCTGGAACAACCGGGTCAGCTGGTCGCCGGGAGCGGCCACGCGCAGCGTGGTGGTCCGGTGCAGGCGCAGCAGCATGTTGAGGAACGAGGAGTCCCCGAAGGTGATGGCCGCCGCGTCCAGGACCACCACCGGATGGGCCCCGGCCGCCTCGGTCAGGGCGTCCTCCAAGGGCGCCAGGGTGTCCTGGTCCAACTCGCCGCGCGCCTCGACCACCCAGCCGGGACCGGCGGGGTAGCTCTTGGCGACCACTCCCGCGTCGTGTGCTTCCGTCTCCCGCACCGTGTCCGCCTCCCCGTGGTCGTGTGCGTGGTTTCCGAGAGTGCGAGTATGCCTGCTCCGCGCATCGAGAGCGACGGCCCGGGTGCCGATCGACGCACATCCGGAATTTCTCGGGCCGCATGTGTGTAAGGGCCCGGAATGTGGGCACGAGCGGTTGCGCAGCCATTCGCCACAGGGAGGAACGGCCACATGTCCCGGACGGAAACACTGGTAAGCCGCGATCTTGAGGCGGGAGCAACGAGTACGAACGCAGGGCCGCTTGCGGGAGAGTCCGTCATGGACCTGCCGCAGGTCGACAACGCGCGTGAGGTCGCGCCCGCCGACGCGCGGGAGATGTCACGGGTGTTCCTGGTCCGGCTGCGCTCCCTGGAGGAAGGGACGCGCGAGTACCAGTACGTCCGCAACACGCTGATCGAGATGAACGTCTCACTCGTGCACTTCGCCGCGCGGCGCTTCCGCTCGCGCGCCGCGGGTGCGGGCGGGGTGGACATGGAGGACATCCTCCAGGTGGGGACGATCGGGCTGATCAAGGCCATCGACCGGTACGACCCGGCGCGCGAGGTGGAGTTCTCCACCCTCGCCCTCCCGTACATCACGGGCGAGATCAAGCGGTACTTCCGTGACACCACCTGGGCGGTGCACGTCCCGCGCCGCCTCCAGGAACTGCGGACCGAACTCGCCCAGAGCCAGGAGGCCCTCAACAACCTCCTCGGCCGGGCGCCCACGGTCCGGGAACTCGCCGAGCACCTCGACCTCTCCGAGGAGGAGATCATCGAGGGCCTGGTGGCCGCCAACGGCTACACCAGCGGCTCCCTGGACACCACCGCCGACTCCGACGAGCAGGCCCCCGCGGGCCGCAGAACGCGGCCGCTGGCCGAGAGCGTCGGAGAGGCCGACGCGGCCATGGAGCTGTTCGAGGACTTCCACACCCTCGCGCCGCTGCTGGAGGAGCTCTCCGAGCGGGACCGCCGCATCCTCCAGATGCGCTTCGGACAGGAGCTGACGCAGGCCGAGATCGGCGCCGAGCTGGGCATTTCCCAGATGCAGGTGTCCCGACTGCTGACCCGCACGCTGGCGCGGCTGCGGACCGGCATGCTCACCGCGTAGGGTCGGCGCGCAGCCGGGTCCGGGCCGCCCGCCGCTGCGCCCGTCATACTCACTGCGACGAGTGAACGAGCGGACGAGCCGCCGGGGCCGATGAGGGCCACGGCCGTCCTGGAAGCGCGCCGCGCAGAAGGGTGCAGCATGAGCCACCGCACCACCGCTGCGCGCGCGCACCCCGGTACCTTCGCCCACTCGGCCCTCTTCTACCGGAACCCGCGGGAGTACGTGACGGGGGTGCGCGGCTTCGTACGGGACGCGCTGCGCGCCGCCGAGCCGGTCCTCGTCGCCGTCCCCGGCCCGCACCTGGCGGCGCTCCGCCAGGCTCTCGCGGCGGACGGGGCCGGAGCGGCGGAGGGCATCGAATTCGTGGACATGGCACGACTGGGCCGCAACCCCGGCCGCATCCTGGCCGCCCTGCACGAGTTCGCCGACCGGCATCCGGGCCGCTCCGCCCGGATCGTCGGCGAACCGATCTGGCCCGGGCGATCCCCGGCCGAGGTCCGCGAGGCGACCCGGCACGAGGCGCTCATCAACACCGCCTTCGCGGGGCGCGCCGCCGGCATCCTCTGCCCGTACGACACGACCGGACTCCCGGCGGCGGTCGTCGCCGACGCCCGGCGCACGCACCCCACGCTGATCGAAGCCGGCCGCTCCGCGGACAGCCCCGCCTACGCGGACGCCACGACGGTCTGCGCCGACTGCGACACCCCGCTGCCCGAGCCCGCCACCGCGGCCCCGGTGCTGGAGTACGCCGCGGGCCAGCTCGCCCGGGTACGGGAACACGCCCAGGCCTGGGTGCGCGGCAGCGCCCTCGACCCGGCCCGCCGGGACGACCTCGTCCTGGCCGTCAGCGAAGCGGCCGCCAATTCCCTCGCCCACGGCGGTGGCAGCGGCACCTTGCGGCTGTGGGCCGCGGGGACCGGCGCGGTGGTGGCGGAGGTGCACGACGACGGGCGGCTGACGGACCCGCTGGCCGGGCGCCGCCGTCCGCCCGTGGCCTCCGGCGACGGCGGCCGCGGACTGTGGATGATCCACCAGCTCTGCGACCTGGTGGAGGTCAGGGCCCTGGAGACGGGTCTCACCCTGCGCCTGCACATGGTGACCGGATGAGCTCGGCGACGACGTACAACCAAGTCGTGGCTCGGTCGGTCCAAGAAGGCAGCGGTTTGTCATCATTGAGGATCAACCATCGAGGATCAGTGCCAACGGGGGGCAGGTGAGGTCACAGTGACGGCCATCGGATCGGATGCCGGCGATCCACTGCGCGCGCGATCGCCGGTCATGGGGCAGCGGCGCCGCCTCGCCCTGCGCGGTGTCCGAGGACACGTGGCGAAGGGCCGCGACTTCACCCGCGAAGCCATCCGGGACTGGGGCTGGCCGTCCAACCAGACCAGCGAGGACGCCCTGCTCGTCGTGTCGGAGCTGCTGACCAACGCGAGCCTGCACGCGGGCGGGTGCGACGAGCTCGTCCTGACCTACGGCACGGCCCTGCGCATCGAGGTCCTCGACGGCGAGACGGAGCTGCCCGCCCCACGGGTCACACCGCGCGGCACCCCCGGAGGCCACGGGCTCGCCATCGTCCAACGGCTCTCCGACCGCTGGGGCGCCGACGCGCACGCGAGCGGCAAGGTCGTCTGGGCGGAGATCGAAGGCTCCCGACTGACCACGGGCGGCCCCACCCCCGTTCGTGCCCGGCCGGGTCCGAACGGCCCAACCGTGCAGTAGGAGCCCTCCGTACGGGGAACCGATGGGTGCCGGCAGTCCGCTCGGGCGGCCGGGGCAACAGCGGATTCCGTACGGAGAGAGGTGCACCCCATGAACCACACGGAACGCACGGCGCACACGGCACACGCGGTCGGCGCGGGGGTACGGGGATGAGCCCCAACGCCACCCACCTGCCCAAACCGGGCGTCAAGACCGCCCGCGACCTGATGACACCGGGCGCGCACTGCGTCGGCCACGACGAGCCGGTGCTCCGGGCGGCCCACCAGATGGCCGAGCTGGGAGTGGGAGCCCTGCCGATCCGGGACGGCGGCGACCGCATCATCGGCATGATCACCGACCGCGACATCGTCGTCCGCGTGCTCGTGCCCGGGAAGGACCCCGCCACGACCCCCGCGGGTGAACTCGCCGGGGGCGCGGTCACGGTCGGTCCCGACGACGACGCCGAGAAGATCCTGCGGACGATGGCCGCGCACAAGGTCCGCCGGCTCCCCGTCCTCGACGGCCACCGCCTCGTGGGCATGGTCGCCCAGGCCGACATCGCCCGCGCCCTGCCCCACCCGGAGGTCGGCGCCCTGCTGGGCGCCCTCTCCAGCGACTGACTCCCCGCACATCCGTCAGACACCCCCTAGCCGTATTGGCCCGCCGGGTGCTCCGGGGCGTCCCCCAGGAGCGCCCGGCCGAGGGGCGTCAGTGCGTGCCGGACGGCGGATCCGGCACGCTCCGTCGTCAGCAGGCCCGCCGCGCGCAGCACGCCCGCGTGGTGACTGGCCGTCGCGGGGGAGGTCCGGATGCGGCGGGCGAGTTCGCTCGTGCCGGCCGGGGTCGACGCGGCCCGTAAGGTGCGCGCCCGGGTGGCGCCCAGCAGCGCGGCGAGCGCGCCGCCCGGCTCGGCGCCGGCGTCGCCCGCCGCCCACACGGCCCGGTAGTCGGCGAGGTCACGGGCGACCGGGTACCGCAGCACGAGCGGTTGCCCCGGATCGGCGTTGTCGAGCAGCACGAGGGGGCCGGGCCAGAAGAACGTGGGCACGAGGAGCAGGCCGCGCCCGTCGAGCCGCAGGTCCGCGTCGGTCGCGCACGGCACCTGGAGCACGGGCGAGGTCCAGCGGATCTCCGGATGCAGCGTGCCGAGCAGCCCGTCCACACCGGAGTCAGCCGTGAGCAGCGCCCGGCGGGTGCGGTCGTCGTGCGCGGCGGCCAGGAGCTGGGCCCAGTACGGTGCCACCGCCACCGCGTGGTAGTCCTCCAGCGCCCGCCGGACGAGATCGCCCCACTCGGGCGACCCTTGGTGGAGGGCGTGGATCCAGCCCGGCGCGCCCGGCCGGAGCAGGGCGGTGGCCCGGAGGTCCGCCGCCCACTGACGGCGGGGCAACGACCACGTGTGGTCGAGGCCCTCGACGAGCGTGTGGGCGCCGGCGTGGGTGAACACCTCGGGGACGTATTCCCCCGCGTGCGCCGGGGCGAGCTCGAACAGGGGCCGCATGGACGGCCGCAGGCCCCGTCGGGTGCGCTCGCGCCATCCGGCCAGGGCGACCCCGGCGGACCCCGGGTCCTGGAGCACGGGCAGGCTGAGGACCGTCTCGGCGAGCGGGTCGGGAGAGCGGGCCGTGCGCACGCGAGCCAGGTCGTCGGCGGTGAAGTGGATCCGCAGCACCGTCGTTCCTCCAGGGGCCTCGGGGCGTGCGCAGCACGGTAGTCGGCGCGTCCGCGTGAGACGGCCCGGGCCGCCGACCCGGCCCGCGATCTGGCCGGTATCCGGTGCGGGGGCCGGGCCGATGTCCGGATTCGGGATGCGTCGAAAGGGCTTGGGCCCGTTCGGCGGGTCCCCTGACACTGGTGGAGCGGCCGACGCCGGGGTGTCTCAGGGGGGACCACGGCGTCGGCCGCCGCAGCACCGGGACGAGGCGGGTCAGTCGCCCGCGTCGGGGGGCACGGGGGGCGCGGGGCGGACGGGTCGCGCGGGAAGGACGGCGTGGGCGCCGCGGCCCGTCGCGTCGACGTGGACGACGTGGGGCCCCACCCGGACCGTCATCGTCCCGCCGGTGGTCCAGCAGCCTTCGGGGCCGTCGGCTCCGGGCAGCGGGGTCCACACCTCCAGGAAGGTCGAACCGTCGGGGTTGGTACCGGTCTCGACCATGCCGGCGCCGTCGGCGCGCAGGGCGCCGACGTCGACGCCGGGCTCGCCGACCTCGTGGTGGAAGGTAACCCGTTCCCCGTCGTAGGAGGTGCGCCCGGCGAAACCGCGGCTGTCGGCGTACAGGGCGCCGCTCTGGAGCCACACGACGTGCTCGGTCTCCAGCAGCGGGCCGCCGTCACGGCTGATGCCGGCGCGCAGCCACGCGCCGCGGGTGGGTGCGTCCATGCCCCCAGGGTGCCAGAGCCCCCGGTCACGGCGCGGGCGGGGCGTTCAGTGCGCGCCCCAGCCGCCGTCCAGGGGGAGGGAGGCGCCGGTGAGGTACCCGGTGTGCGGTCCGCACAGCCAGAGCACGGCCGCCGCGACCTCCTCCGGCTCGATCAGGCGTTTGATCGCCGAGCGGGTCAACAGCACGTCCGACACCACGTCCGCGGGACTGATCCCGTGCGCGGCGGCCTGGGCCCGGATCTGGTCCTCGACCAGCGGGGTGCGGACGTACCCGGGGTTGACGCAGTTGCTGGTCACGCCGTACGGCGCCGCCTCGATGGCGGTGACCTTGTTCAATCCCTCCAGGCCGTGCTTGGCGGCGACGTACGCGCACTTGTAGGCGCTGGCCCGCAGTCCGTGGACGCTGGAGACGTTGACCACCCGGCCCCAGCCGCGCGCGTACATGTGCGGCAGGGTGCGGCGCAGCAGCAGGAACGGCGCGGTCACCATCACCTGCTGGATCAGGGTGAACCGCTCGGGCGGGAACTCGGTGAGCGGCGCCACGTGCTGGAGCCCGGCGTTGTTCACCAGGACGTCCACGGCCGTGGGCAGCGATTCGATGGCGGCCGGGTCGGACAGGTCCGCGGTGTGCGCGTGCCCGCCCACCGCGGCGGCCGTGGCCGCGGCCGACTCCCCGTCGATGTCCACCACGTGCACCGTGGCACCGGCGGCGGCCAGGGCGATGGCGCAGGCCCGCCCGATGCCGCTGCCCGCGCCCGTCACCAGGGCGACCCGCCCGGTCAGGGCGGCTCCGTCGGAGGGGGCCGCGGCGGCCGCGGGGGTCGCGGGCCGGGTCACCGGGGGAGGAGGAAAGGTCGTCATGGCGCGCAACAGTAGGCACCGCCGACGACGGCCGACATGGCGCTCACCGCCACACTGCGGTGGCCTGCCATGGTGGTCGTCACCACTCGTCCTGCCCGCTCCACCCCGCGCCGACCCCCGCCGGGGACCCCTCGCCCCGGCCGTGCCCGGCCGTGCCGCCGCCGAAGGACTCCGGGGCCGTGGCGTACGGCAGCCCGGTCACCGGCCGGCCGCCGAGGAAGCGGGCCATCAGGTCGGCGAAGTCCGCGCCGCGCTCCAGCGGCGCCAGGTGGTCGGTCTCCAGCACGGTCAGGAACTGCGCGTCGGGCAGGACGGATGCCACCCGGCGGCCCATGTCGGGGGTGGTGAGCGTGTCGTGCTCGCCGGTGACGACCAGCGCGGGCACCGCCGGGCAGGGCTCGGGACGGTACCACTCGTGCCGGAGCAACCGCCGGTTGTGCTCGGCCGACTTGCGCAGGGAATCGGGGCTCTGCCCGGCGATCTGCTGGTAGACGAGGCGGGCGATCGCCGCGTGCTTGCGCACGGTGCCGGTGCCGGGGGGCGACATGAAGTGGTTGGTGAGCTCGCGGGCGATGTCCAGGGTGTCACCGCGCGCGATCATGCGGTCCCAGCGTTCCATGGCCGCCGCGTACCCGTCAGGGACGGCCGTCGTCATCCCGCTGAGCAGCAGCCGCTCGACGTACGCCGGGTAGTGCTGGGCGAAGCGCAGCGCGATCGCCCCGCCGAAGCAGGTGCCGAACAGGCCGATCCGCTCCAGCCCCAGCGCGTCCACCATGTGCCGGGTGGCGGCGGCGAGGTGGTCGACCCCGTAGCGGGCCGGGAGGAAGTCGGCGCCGCCGTAGCCGGGCAGGTCGACGGTGACCACGGGAGCGTCCTGGACGAGCCGCTTCTCGTGCCGGGTCCAGGAAGTCCGGTTCTGCTCGGAGCCGCCGAGGATGAGGACCGGCGTGCCCGTGCCGCCCGCCCGGGCGATCCGGCAGACGTAGGTGAGCCCGTCGAAGACCAGTTCCCGCTCCTCCACTCTCGCGGCCGCGGAGTCCGGGCCGCCGCCCTGAGCGGGGACGGGCAGGGGGACGGCCGGGTCCCGGTGCGTGAACGATCCCTGGCCCTGGACCGTGGCGGAACTCGGCATGAAAGTCATTGATCGCTCCAAGAGGCGCCGGAAGGACAAAGCGCGCTGTACAACCCTCCCCGGCGGCGAAAGGTGTCGGCGCCGGCCGCACGGGTGCGCCACCCGGCCGATGACTCGGACGGGTGGCGCGGGGAGGGGGAGCGGGAGCGGGGTCAGGACGCGGGGGCGTCCTCCGTCTCCGGGATGGTGACCAGCCAGCGGGAGTCCTGGCGCGGGCGCAGGTAGAGCGCCCAGTAGAGGGTGGCGACCCCGGTGATCCCGCCCGTCCAGAGGAGGTACTGGGTCTCCTGCTGGGTCAGGATGTAGGCGAGTACGAGGATCAGCGCGACCGGCACCGCGGGCCACAGCGGCATCCGCCAGGCGGCCACCGTGCGGTGCGCGCCGCGGCGGCTGTACAGCGCGGCCACCGCCACCAGCAGGTACATGCCCGTCACCGAGACGCCGGTCACGCCGTAGAGCGTGTCCAGGTTCACGAAGCACAGGGCCGCGCCGGGGACGCCGACGACCAGGGTGGCGACCCAGGGGGAGCCGGTGCGGCCCAGCCGGGACAGGGCGTTGTTGACGGGCTCGGGCCACGCCTTGTCGCGGGCGGAGGCGAAGAGCACCCGCGAGTTCTGGATGACCATCACGATGCCCGCGTTGACGATGGCGAGGGCGACGCAGAGGCTGACGAAGGTGCCGACGGCCGAGTTGGACCAGGCGGTGACCATCCCGCCGATATCTCCGCTGGTCAGGGCCGCGAGGTCGGGGGCGCCGACGGTGATGGCGATGACCGGGACGAGGATGACGGCGGTGGAGATGGCCAGGGTGGCCAGCACGGTGCGGGCGACGTTGCGCCGCGGGTTCTCCAGCTCCTCCGACAGGTAGACGGCGGTCGAGAACCCCTGGGTGATGAACAGGGCGATGGCGAGGCCGGAGACCACCATCATCGCGGTCACCGTGGAGGTGGAGGCACCGCTCTCACCGGCCACCGAGCCGTGGACCAGGGCCGAGGCGCCGCGCTCGCTGTGGGCGAAGCCGAGGACGGCGACCAGGGCGGCGGCCACGACCTCCAGCACCAGGAAGATGCCGGTGATCCAGGCGTTGGCGCGCAGGTCCAGCAGACCGGCGAGGGTGGCGAGCAGCATGACCGCGCCGCCCGCGACGGGGGCCGGGATGTGGACGATGGGCGCCAGGTAGTCGGCCGTACCCATGGCGATCACGGGTGGCACGATCATCACGACCAGCAGGGACAGGACGAAGACCAACCATCCCGCGAGCCGACCCGCGAGCGTCGACACGATGGCGTACTCGCCGCCCGCGCTCGGGATCAGCGTGCCCAGCTCGGAGTAGCAGAACGCGACGCCGATGCACAGCAGCGAGCCGATGGCGATGGTGAGGGCGGCGTAGGTGCCGAGGCTCGAGAACAGGTCGGGCACGACCACGAAGAGGGTCGAAGCCGGCGTCACGCACGAGAGGGTGAGCAGGGTCCCGCCCACCACGCCGATGGAGCGCTTCAGCTTCTGGGGGACGGGGCCGGTCGCGGGGGCGAGCGCCTGAGGAGCGCTGATCGTGTCGGACATCAGTGCGGGTTCCGATCGGCAGATGCGGGGTGATGAGTGCGGGAGCGGTATCGCCTCCGAGGCGGCTGGTGATCAAGTGGTTCCGTTGTGCTCCCGAGCCGCTATGCAATCTCCGCGAGATCCGCTGGTCAATAGCTGTTTACCTGCGGAATCCATCGTTCCGACGCGCCGGTGGTGTCCGTTTCGACGTTAAGACCGCGTGAATACTGCTCTCCGGGGGATGCGGGAACCGCAGCTCGCCCCGCAGAATATTTCCCCCGGCTTTGCCGATCGGGCCCCTGTGGCCCCTCGGGCCCCTCCGACGCCGTACGCCGACGCCGCCCGGCCACACCGTCGGGACCGCCTCAGAGCGACTCCGGGCGCATCCCGCGGCGCTCGTCCTCGGTCAGCCCGCCCCACACCCCGAAGGACTCGTGGGCGCGCAGCGCGTGTTCCAGGCACATGAGCCGCACCGGACAGGCCGCGCACACCCGCTTGGCCGCCTCGTCCCGGTCCTCCCGTTCGTCGCCGCGCTCACCGGCGGGATGGAAGAAGCGGTTGGGGTCGAGGCCGCGACAGGCCGCGTCGGCCTGCCACTCCCAGCGGTGGAGCGCTTGTCCGGGCAGCAGTGTCAGGTCGGGCACGACAGTTCCCCTCTCGTCGGTCCTTTCGGGTTCTGAACGCGTCTGACCACTCGAAGGGGCTTGAAACGTCCCGCGCGTGACGGGCCGTGAGGGGACGTACCCGATACTCGGGGGCGCAAGGACCAGCGGGCCGCGAGTCCGTGCCGGGGACGGCGCGGAAGGGGAGACACGATGGAGGCACGGGCGAACCGCTCGTTCCCGGCGCGGCCGGCCCGGCGGGCCCGGCTGCGGAACCCGGCGGCCGCGGTCGCCCTCTGCCTCGCCTGCCTCGCCACGGCGGCTCCGGTGGTGACCGCCGCTGCCGCGGGCCCCTTGGAGGCGGCCCCGCCGCCCGCGCGCTCCCTCGCCGCGGCCCCCCGGTGGCCCACGGGCCCCGAGTGGACCGAGGGCCCCGACCGTGCGGCCCTCGCCCGGGACCTCGACGCCGTGCGCGACGCGGGCATGTACGGGGCGTACGCCTCCGTCCGCGACGGAGCCGTCGGATGGGACGGCGCCACCGGGGTGGCCGACCTCGACACGGGCCGCCCCACCCGGCCCGGCATGGAACACCGCGTCGGCAGCGTCACCAAATCCTTCACCGCGGTCGCCGTCCTCCAGCAGAGCGCGGCGGGCCGGATCGGGCTGGACGCGCCGATCGGCGACTACCTCCCCGACCTGGTCCCGGGCGAACGCGGCCGGCGGATCACCGTCCGCATGCTGATGAACCACACCAGCGGCATCGCCGACTACGTCCCGCGGGCCTTCCCCTCCCTGGCCGGCGGCTCCGCCGCGAGCCTGGACGAGTTCCGCCACCGCACGCTGCTACCGGCCACGCTGATCGGCTGGGGCCTGGACGCACCGCAGGTCTTCGCGCCCGGCACCGACTGGTCGTACTCCAACACCAACTACGTCCTGCTCGGCGAGCTGCTGCGCGAGGTCACCGGCCGCGATCCCGAAGAGGTCATCACCCGGGACGTCATCCGCCGGGCCGGGCTGCGCCACACCTACTTCCCGGGGACGGACCCGCTCATCGCCGGCCCGCACGCCAAGCTGTACGAGAGCTTCCACGGTTTGATCGACCCGCCCCGCGACTACAGCGAGTACGACATGACCATGGCCGGCACGGCCGGGGCGCTGATCTCCACCCCGCGGGACCTCAACACCTTCTACCGGGCCCTGCTCCGGGGCGGCCTGCTGCCCGCCGCCCAGCTCCGCGAGATGCGCACGACCCACCCGGTCACGGACGACGCCGGCCGCGTCATCGCCGGGTACGGCCTCGGCATCTACACCGTCGACACCCCGTGCGGACCGGCCTGGGGCCACGACGGTTCGGTCTGGGGCGCGGGCACCACCGCCCTGTCCAGCGCGGACGGCGGCCGACAGTTCGCCGTCGGCTTCAACCTCAGCAAGTACCAGTTGAACGACGCCGAGGGCCGGCCGGTCCCGCACCCCGTGGACGCGGCACTCGACCGGCTCCAGACCCGGGCCCTGTGCGGTACGGGCGCACCCGCGCCCGCACCGCTCCCGTTCGCGCCCCCGCAGACCGACCCGCTGGAGGCTCCGCTGGTCCCGCCGTCGCTGTCCGCGGCGACCGGTCAGCGCTTGCGGTAGTCCCGCGCGTCCGCCGCGGCGGCCAGCACCGCGTCCACGTCCCCGCCGATCGCGGAGGTCAGGGTGATGGCCACCGCTCCCTCCAGGAACGGCGCGTCCACGATCCGGGTACCGGCGGGCAGCCCCGCCTCCTCGTCGCCGATCAGGGACTGCACCGTGAGCACCGCGCTGCCCATGTCGCACAGCACGGCCACGCCCCGACCCTCGTCCACGGCGCGGACGGCCTCGCGGATCAGCGCCGCGCTGGTGCCGATCCCGCCGTCCCGGGTGCCGCCCGCCAGGGCGAGCGGGCCGGGCTCGGCCGAGCCGAGCAGGGCCCGGGTCAGCTCGGCCACCGACTCGGCGACCGCCTTGCTGTGGGAGACCAGGACGACGCCGACCCGGCCGGTCGTGACGCCGGCCCGGGCCCGGCGGCCCTCCCCGGCGACGGGCTCCTCGGCGACGGGCTCCCGCGCCGCGTCCGTTCCGATCTGGCTCACGATGTCGCCGGCGGCGCCGTCGACGGCCGTCCGCAGCGCCTCCATGAGCAGCGCCACCGAATTGGCGCCCGCGTCCTGGTGTCCGACACTGCGCTCGCCCAGGTAGCTGGCCCGCCCCTTGCGGGCCTGCAACCCGGCCGTGACGTCGGCCCCCGCGCGCGCCGCCTTCGAGGCCTCGTCCAGGGCCTCGCGCAGCGGGCGTCCCGCCTCGGCGGCGTCGGCCAGGGCGAGGACCGCCGGAGCCAGCGCGTCCACCATCGTCGCGTCGCCGACCTCGGCGCCGCCGAGCTTCTGGACCGACCGCAGACCGGCGCCGAGCGCGGCGCCCAGCTCCCCGGCGGTCGGCCGCTCGGTGTCGCCCAGCACCTTGCCGGTGCGCCGCAGCGCGGTGCCGAAGAGCGGACCGGAGGCGCCGCCCACCGTGTTGGTCAGCGTGGACCCGGCCAGGGTCAGCAGGGCGCCCGGGGTGCGCGGGCGGGTCTCGGTCACGGCAGCGGTGACCGCGCCGAAGCCGCGGACGAGGTTGGCGCCGTGGTCGCCGTCGCCGATGACCGCGTCCAGCTCGGTGAGCCGCTCGGCGTCGCGGCGTACCAGACGGGTGGTCTCGGCGAGCCAGCGCTGGAAGCAGGCGGCGTCGAGAACGGGTGCTTCCGGCTGCATGGTCGTCATGCGTGTCACTCCTGGCGGCGAAGGGTGGTGGAGGTGGGGGAGGTGGTGGAGGCGGGGGCGGAGGGCTCGGGGTGGGTGCGCGGCGCGGTCGGGATTCAGCAACCCCAGCGCAGGGACGGGGTGTTCACCGGCGCGTCCCACAGCCGCAGCAGCTCGGCGTCGGCGCGGCACAGGGTGAGGGTGCACCCGGCCATGTCCAGGCTGGTGACGTAGTTGCCCACCAGGGAGCGGGCCACGGTGACGCCCCGCTCCGCCAGGACGCGCCCGACCTCGGCGCGCATCACGTACAGCTCGACCGGCGGGGTCCCGCCGAGCCCGTTGACCAGCAGGATGACCGGCTCGTCGGAGCACTGCGGGAGGTCTTCGAGGATCGCGTCGAGCATGGCCGCGGCCGTGTCGGCGGCGCTCATCAACGGGCGCCGCTCGCGCCCCGGTTCACCGTGGATGCCGATGCCCAGCTCGATCTCGTCCGCACCCAGCGCGAAGTTGGGGCTGCCCTTGGCCGGGGTGGTGCAGGAGGACAGGGCGACCCCGTAACTGCGCGAGCGCTCGCCCACCTTGCGGGCCACCGCCGCCACCTCGGCCAGCGGCGCGCCCTCTTCGGCGAGGGCGCCGGCGATCTTCTCCACGAACAGGGTGGCGCCGGTGCCCCGGCGGCCGGGACCGGCCGCGTCCGCGGCCACGGCGACGTCGTCGGCGACGACGACCTGCACGACCTCGATGCCCTCGTCCTCACAGTCCTCGGCGGCCATCGTGAAGTTGAGGATGTCCCCGGTGTAGTTCTTCACGACGTGCAGCACGCCCGCGCCGGAGTCGGCCACGGCGGTGGCGCGGGCGATCGCGTCCGGCACCGGCGAGGTGAAGACCGGCCCGGCGACCGCCGCGGACAGCATGCCGCGACCCACGAACCCGGCGTGCAGCGGCTCGTGCCCGCTGCCGCCGCCGGAGAGCACCGCGACCTTCCCGCCGGCGGTCCCGCCGGCCCGCGTGACGATCCCCGCGCCCGCGTCGACGTCGAGCTCCGGGTGGGCCGCGGCCATTCCCCGCAGGGCGTCCTGGACCACGGTTTCCGGGGAATTGATCAGCTTCTTCACTGCGGGCCTCTCCTGATGGCTTTCGGTGCGCTTCATTGCGCCTCGATGCGTTAACGCTTTAATGCGGAAAGAAAATGCAACTCATGTAGAGATGGCTCCATCGGCCCCTTGACCAGGCCGGTTACTAGGAACCCTACGTCGCTGACGCGGCAGCCGGGGTGGGGTACTTGGTCCCTTGTTTACCTGCGGAAAGGCCCGCCCGGGGCTCTCCGGTGCGTGATAGGCATGAATAAGGCGCCAATTGAGTCGCCTGAAATTCAGGAGGATTTCCGTGAAGACCGTCGGTACGCGCATGCTCATCAGCCCGCCGAAGTACGTCCAGGGCGCGGGGGCGATGAACGACCTGGGAGAGCACGTCGCCCACCTCGGCGGCAATGCCGTGGTCCTCGCCGACAAGGGGGTCTGGGGCTTCGTCGACGCGGCCGTCACCGACTCGCTCGCCGCCGCCGGGGTCCGCCTGACCAAGGAGGTCTTCGGCGGACTCTGCACGCAGCGGGAGATCGACCGGGTCGCCGAGGCCGCCCGGGCCGCCGGCGCGGACGTGGTCATCGGCATCGGCGGCGGCACCGCCATCGACACCGCCAAGGCCGTCGGCCACGCCCTCGGCGACATCGCCGTCGTCAGCGCCCCCACGGTGGCCTCCACCGACGCCCCGACCAGCGCACTCGCCGTGATCTACACCGAGGGCGGCGCGTTCGAGCGGTACTCCTTCTTCCGCCGCAACCCCAACCTGGTCCTGGTCGACACCGCGCTCGTCGCGAACGCGCCCAGCCGCTTCATCGTCTCCGGCATGGGCGACGCCCTCGCCACCTGGTACGAGGCCCGCGTCTGCGTCGCCGCGGAGCGCACCGCGATGGCGGGCGGCCTCGCCACGGCCGCCTCCCTGAGCCTGGCCCGGCTCTGCTGGGAGACCCTCATGGAGTACGGCCACCAGGCCCGCCTGGCCGCCGAGGCACACGTGGTCACCCCGGCCCTGGAGAAGGTCACCGAGGCCAACACGCTGCTCTCCGGCCTCGGCTTCGAATCCTGCGGCCTCGCCGCCGCCCACGGCATCCACAACGGTCTGACCGTCTCCCACCGCACCCACGGCATGATGCACGGCGAGAAGGTCAACCTCGGCACCCTCGCCCAGCTGGTCATGGAGGGCGCGCCCACCGAGGAGCTCGACACCTACCTGCGGTTCAGCCGCAGCGTCGGCCTGCCGACCACGCTCGCGGAGCTGGGCCTGGTCGACCCGGACCGCGAGGAACTCCTCGCCATCGGCCGCGCGGCCACCGCCGAGGGCGAGACCACGCACAACATGCCGTTCGCGGTCACCCCGGACATGGTCGCCGACGCGCTGCTGGCCGGGGACGCGTACGCCCGCGCCACCGCCGGCAAGCACTGCTGAGCACGGGGCGGGCGCGGTTCACCCCTGCCGCCGGCCGCCCGGGGTCCGGGCGGCCAGCAGCAGCGCGATGTCGTCCGGGCGGTCGGTGGCCTGCCCGGCCTCGCTGATCAACAGGTCCGCCGTCTCGGTCAGGGGACCCGGCCCGGCGGCGGCCAGCGCCGCCCGCAGCCGCTCCACCCCGACGTCGATGTCCGTACCCGGCTCCTCCACCAGCCCGTCCGTGTACAGGGCGAGCACCGCGCCGATCTCCAGGGTGAGTTCGGTGACCGGGTACGCGGCCCGCGGGTCGATGCCCAGCACCACCCCGCCCGGCAGGTCCAGCACCTCGGCCCGGCCGTCGGGGCGGCGCAACAGCGGCTGGGGGTGCCCCGCCCGCACGGCGCGGGCCCGGCCCGAAGCCGGGTCGAGCAGGACGTAGCAACAACTGGCGAACTGCCCCGGATCCAGGCCGATCAACAGCCTGTTGGTGCCGCTCACCACCTCCTGCGGGCTGCTCCCGCTCAGCGCGAAGGCCCGTACGGCGCTGCGCAGTTGCCCCATGGTCGCGGCGGCCGCCACCCCGTGTCCCTGGACGTCCCCGATCACCAGCGCCAGCAGTCCGGGCTCCGTCTCGATGACGTCGTACCAGTCCCCGCCGACGTCCATGCCCTGGGTGCCCGCCAGATAGCGGGCCACCGTGTCCACCTGGTCCAGCACCGGAAGTCGGGCCGGGAGCAGTGCCGACTGGAGGCCGCGGGCGAGGGCGGCCTCGGTGTCGTAGCGCTGCGCCCGCTCCAGGGCCTGCGCGATCAGCCCGGCCAGCGCGGTCAGCACGGTGCGCTCCTCCGGGCTGAAGCCCCGGGGGGCGTCGAAGCCCAGGATGCACGAGCCCACCGGGCGGCCGGAGGCGATCAGGGGCAGGAAGGCCCGGGCGCCGACGTCGGTGTCCATCGGGATCCCCGGGTAGGCCGCGGCCAGGTGCTGCATCGACTCGAAGAAGATCGGCCGCCCCGACGTCAGGGTCTCCACCCCCGGCAGCCGCACGTCCAGCGCCACCCCGTCGAACCGATTGAGGAAGCCGGTGGGGAAGCCCGTCTCCCACGCCAGGTGCAGATGGCGCTCGTTGAGCAGGTAGATCGCCAACTGGCGGCCGCCGAAGGCCGGCAACAGCTCCTCGGTCACCACGGCCGACACCTGACGGGCGGTCACCGCCTCCGTCAGCGCGATGGCCATGGCCACCGGCCGGTACACGGCCGTCGCCCGGTCCGCGGGCGAACCGAGCCCGGCGCCCGGCCGCGTCACCGAGCCGGGTGCGTACGCGGGTGGCCCGGAGGCCGCGAGTAGCACGCTGACCCCGTCCGCCCCGGAATACAGGTCCACCGAGATCCACTCCCCGCCCGGATGGCGGGCCAGGAACCCCAAGGGCTCCCCGGACATGTACACGGCCCGGAAGTGGTCCTCCTGCGCGGGCTGGCCCAACCAGGGCAACGCCTCCCACAGGACGCGCCCCCGCAGCCCGGCCGCCTCCGGTCCCAGCAGCGCGTCCGCCCCGGCACTGGCGAACCCCACCCGGCCGTGCCGGTCCAGGGACAGCAGCGCCTGCGGCATCCGGTCGACCGCCTGTTCGGCGTCGGCCGCGGGACCGGGCGGATCCACGCACAGCGGGTCGCCGTCCCACACCACCGGCGCGCCCGCGGCGGTCAGCCGCGCCAACTCCCGCGCCAGCGCCGCGGCCGCCCCGCGCAGCCGCTCCCGGTCCGCGGGGCCGACGGGCGTGCCGGGGCTCGCCGTACGCAGCACCATCAGCACCCCGTACCGCTCGCGCCCGGCGGTCACCGGCTCGTAGAGCGAGCCGAAGGCGAACGGCAGCCCGGCCATGAGCTGCGGGAACAACCGCATCGTCGACTCCGCGTCGGGCAGGTGCACGGCGTGCCCGGAGCGGTAAGCCTCGGCCACCGGGTACGGGCGGTTCACCTGCATCCGCCACCAGGGACGGAACAAGGGCCCCGGCAGGCCCGACAGCACGGCGAGCCGCAGCAGACCCTCCGTTCCGGAGCGCAGGTACACCCCGCCCGCGTAGCCGCCGAGCGCCCGGGCCGCGTCCGCCGCGGCCCGCACGAGTGCCCGGCCCGTCTCGTCCGGGGCGGGCCCGCGGCTGTCCGGTCTGGCCGTCACACAGACAGGATGCGCCCGCACCGGCGGCCGATGCATCCCGGGGGCGCGCGCCGTTCTACGCGCCTGAGCGCGCGCCGGGGCGCACACCGCCCCGGTAGCCCGTCACCACGGCCACCGTCACTGCCAGCAGCACCACGGCCACCGTCCGCAGCGCCGTCCCCATGGCGTCGGTGAAGGCGGCGGCCTGCGCCGCGTCCTGCGGAATCCCGTGGAAGCGCGAGGCCAGCACCGTCCCCACCACCGCCACCCCGAGCGCGGCGCCGATCTCCCGCGCCGCCGTGTTCAGCCCGGACCCCAGCCCGGCCTGGTGCACCGGGAGTTCGGCGACCACCGTCAGGGTCAGCGCGGGCGCGCACAGACCGGCGCCGACGGAGAGGACCAGCAGGTAGCAGGCGTACACCGGGTACGGAGTGCCCGCGTCCACCGTCGACACCAGCAGCAGGCCCACCCCGATCAGGGCCAGCCCCGCCCCGGCGGGCAGCCGCGGGCCGGTCCGCTGCTGGAGCCGGGCGCCCAGCCGGGGCACCAGCACCATGCCCACGGTGACCGGCACGATCGCCAGGCCCGTCAGGGCGGGGGAGAAGCCCTTGGCGTACTGGAGGTACTGCGCGTTGACGAAGAACAGGGCGAAGAGCCCGAAGAAGGCCGCCCCGATCCCGAGGGCGCCGGCCCGCAAGCGCCGCGAGGCGAAGACCCGCGGGTCCAGCAGCGGCCGTGCGACGCGCAGCGCGTAACCGGTGAAGACCGCCAGCAGTGCGGCCCCCGCCCCGAAGGCGCACAGCACCGGCGCCGACGCCCAGCCGAAGGCGGGACCCTCGATGATCCCGTAGACCACCGCGAACAGCGTCCCCGCCAGCAGCAGCGCGCCCAGCGGGTCCACCGCCGCGTCGGCCCGCGCCGGGGTGCGCGGGACCGTAAGGGCCACCACGAGCGCGAGCAGGACGCCGAGCGGCACCACCGCCCAGAACAGGGCGCGCCAGGTCAGGAACTCGCCCACCAGCCCGCCGCCCACGTTGCCCGCCAGCCCGCCGAGGCCCGCGGACAGGGTCCAGGTGGCCAGCGCCTGGCCGCGCCGCTCCGGCGCGCTCAGGTGGATCAGCACGGACATGGTGGCGGGCATGATCAGCGCCGCTCCCGCCCCGCACAGCCCGCGCCCCGCGATCAGCACGGCGGGGGAGTCGGCCAGCGCGCTGAGCGCGCCGCCCGCCGCGAACAGGCCGAGCCCCGCGAGCAGGGCGCCCTTGCGGCCGTACCGGTCGCCGAGGGCCCCGGCGGGGATCAGCAGCGCGGCGAAGACGATGACGTACGCGTCGACCGCCCACAGGAGTTGCCCGGGCGCGGGGTGCAGCGACGACGCGGCGAGCTGCGGGATCAGCAGGTTGACGGCCGCGACCATCGCCTGTGCGACGAGGACGCAGGCGCACAGCACGAGCACCACGGCCCGCGGCGGACCCGACGGGGCGGCCGCGGCCGTCGGCGGGGCGGGCAGGGAGGGCCCGGGGCGGTTCTGGGCAGGGCGGAGCACGGCTCCTCCTCGGAGCTGGAAGGGGTGATCTGGATGCCCTCACCGTAGGGTTGGCGTGACCTGCTTTCCAGTGCAAGTTATGCAAGGAATGAATGCGTGTGACGCAATCCGGGCTGGACCTCAACCTGCTCGTGGCCCTCGACGTGCTGCTGGAGGAGTCGAGCGTCTCCCGCGCGGCCGCCCGGCTGCACCTGTCCGAACCCGCCATGAGCCGCACCCTCGGCCGGATCCGCAAGGCCCTCGGCGACCCCGTCCTCGTCCGCGCCGGACGGTCCATGGTGCCCACCCCGCACGCCCTCGCCGTGCACGGCGAGGTGCGCGCCGTCGTCGAGCGGGCCCGCTCCCTCTTCCTCTCGGGCGGGCGGATCGACCTGGCCACGCTCCAGCGCACCTTCAGCGTCATCGCGAACGACGCCTACGTGGCCACCTGGGCGGCCACGCTCTTCGACCGGGTGGCCCGCGAGGCCCCCGGCGTGCGGCTGCGGTTCCTGCCGGAGAGCCACGCGGACCTGGCCGCCCTGCGCGAAGGCGTCGCCGACCTGGAACTCGGCGTCGTGGACACCCGATCGCCCGAGGTGCACGTGGAACACCTCGCCGACGAGCAGGTGTTGGGCGTAGTGCGCCCCGGGCACCCGCTGCTGCGCGGCCGGGTCACCGCCCGGCGGTTCGCCGCGGCCGAACACCTGATCGCCTCCCGGCGCGGCCGCCTGGAGGGGCCGGTGGACGCCGCGCTCGCCGAACTGGGCCTGACCCGGAAGGTGGTGGGCAGCGTCGGGACCTTCCCCGCCTCCCTGTTCGTACTGCGCCGCAGCGACCTCGTCGGGCTGATCACCCACCAGGCCGGTCCGCTGGCCGACGCGCTGGGGCTGGAGACCTTCCCGATCCCGCTCGACCTGCCCACCATGCCCTTCGGGATGGCCTGGCACCCGCGGCACGACGCCGACCCGGCCCACGCCTGGCTGCGCTCCTGTGCCCGCGAGCTCACCCGGGCCCCCGACGGGCCGCCCGTTCCGCCCTCCTGAGCTGCGAACTCGCGCGGGTCGAGGGCAGGATGACACAGTGAAACCATGCGCGTACTGATGGTGACAGCGGGTTCCTGGGGCGACGTCGCCCCGTACACCGGACTCGGGACGCGGCTGCGCGCCGCCGGCCACGAGGTGGTCCTCGCCACCCACGGCCGCTTCGAGGGCGCCGTCACCGCGCTCGGCCTGGGATTTCGGCCGCTGCCCGTCGACCCCCGGGTGGAACTCGCCTCGCCCGTGGGCCAGCGGCTGACCCGCTCGGTCAGCACCCCCCTCGCCATGGCCCGGGTCGTGCGACTGGCCCGTGAGTTCATCCCGCCCCTGACCGACGGGGTCGCCGCCGCGGTCCGCGCCGGCGCGGACGTCGTCCTCGCCTCCACCCTCACCGAACCGCTGTGCGCCACCCTCGCCGAGGGGTACGGGCTGCCGTGCGTCGGCGCCCACCTGCTGCCCGTCACCCCCAGCCGGGCCATCCCGCCGCTCGTCGCCGGCGGCCGCTCGATGGGCCCGTACGGCAACAAGCTGACCGGACGGGCCATCTGGGCCTGCGGCGACCGGGCCTTCGCCCCCGGAGTGCGCGCGCTGCGCCGCGAACTCGGCCTGCCGCCACGCCGGTTCAGCGGCCCCCTCGGCATGGACCCGGACCGGCTGATCCACCACGGATTCAGTCCGCTCGTCCTGCCGCGCCCCGCGGACTGGCCCGCCGGACACCACGTCGGCGGGTACTGGTGGCCCGAACGGCCCCCCGGCTGGCAGCCGCAGCAGCGGCTCCTCGACTTCCTCGACGCGGGCCCGCCCCCCGTCTTCGCCGGCTTCGGCAGCCTCGTCGCGCAGGACGCGGAACGCCTGGGCGCGCTACTGGCCGCCGCCCTGCGCAAGGCGAAGGTGCGCGGGATCGTCCAGGCGGGCTGGAGCGGGCTGAGCGCCGAGGGGGACGACCTGATCGCCGTTCCCGAGGTCCCGCACGACTGGCTCTTCCCGCGGACGGCCGCGGTGATCCACCACGCGGGCGCGGGCACCTCCGCGGCCGGGCTGCGCGCGGGGGTGCCCGCCGTCCCCGTGCCCGTCCAGCTCGACCAGCCGTTCTGGGCCGCCCGGCTGCACGCCCTCGGCGTGGCCGCCCGCCCGGTCCGCTACCAGCGGCTCACCGTCGACCGGCTGGCCGCCGCGGTCCGCGAGGCCACCACCGACCCGGGCATGCGCGCGCGGGCCCGCCGCCTCTCGGCCGCACTGGCCCGGGAGGACGGCGCCGCTCCGCTGCTCAAGACCCTCGCGGAACTGGGCTGAGCGACCGAAAGGACGAGCCGGACCGGCCGGCGACGGGCTGAAAGTCCCGTGTGATCAGGGACTTTGCGCGCCTTCCGGTCCGGTCGGAGCTGCTTAGGCTTACCTAAGTGGAATCGGTCAGCGAAGAATCAGCGAAGAAGGTGTACTGGTGCCGTCGCTCAACGACAGCCGTCCCGGGACGACCGTGAGGATCAGCGGGATCGACCCCGGCCACCGCGGCGGCAGCCGCAGACGGCTCCTGGAGTTCGGCTTCGTACCGGGCGCCGAGGTCACCGTCATCGCCCGCGGCGCGACCGGCGGACTGCTCGTCGGCCTCGGCGCCACCCGGGTGGCGCTCGACTCCCGGACCGCCGACCGGCTGCGGTGGGCCCGATGAGCTGCCACGCGCCCGGCGCGCGCAGCACCCCCGGGGCGGGCACCGCCCTCGTGGACAACGGCGACGACGGCGACGGCTCGCAGGGCGCCGCCGCCCCGCTCGTCGCCCTCGCGGGCAACCCGAACGTCGGCAAGTCGACGCTCTTCAACGCCCTCACCGGAGCCCACCAAAGGGTGGGCAACTGGCCCGGCAAGACCGTCGCGGTGGCCCAGGGCGACTGGCGCGGCGCCCTCCCCGCCGGCCGCCGGCTGCGCGTGGCCGACCTGCCCGGCTCCTACAGCCTGTTGCCCGACTCCCCGGACGAGGAGCTCGTCCGGGACGTCCTGAGCGCGCCCCCGGGAGTCCGGCCCGCCGTCGTCGTCTTCGCCCTGGACGCGGCCAACCCGGCCCGCAACCTCTACCTCCTCTCGCAGGTCCTGGACACCGGCATCCCCGTCGTCGTCGCGCTCACCATGACCGACGTCGCCGCCCGGCGCGGGAGCGCGCCCGATCCCCACGCGCTCTCCCGCGAACTGGCCCTGCCCGTGGTCGTCGTCGAGGGCCGCACCGGCAGCGGGCTGGACCTGCTCGCCGACGCCGTCACCGACGCCCTGCGCGCCCCGGCCGCGGCCACGGCGACCGACCCCGGCTGGGCGGCCGGCTCACCCGTGGAAGCCGAGCTCGCCCCGCTCGTCCGGGCCGCCGAAGCCGTCCACCACCCCTACCCGGCGCGCTGGTTGGCCGTGAACCTGCTCTGCGCGGAGGAACCCCCCGCCGCGCCCGAGCCGCTCACCGCCCTGGCCCGCGCGGCCGCGGCCCGCCTCACCGCCGCGGGCGCGCGCGGCGACGTACCCGCCGACACCGACACCGACACCGACACCGACACCGACACCGACAGCGACACCGTCTCCGACGCCGAGGGGGAAGCGGACGTCGATGCCGAGCTGCTGATCGCCGAGGCCCGCTACGCCTGGGCGCACCGGGTCATCGCCCGGGCCACGCCCACCGGCGCCCGGCCCCGCCCCACGCTGACCGACCGGGTCGACCGGCTGCTGCTGTCCCGCTCCTTCGGCATCCCGTTCTTCCTCGCCGTCATGTGGGGCGTCTTCGAAGCCACCACCACCCTCGCCAAACCCCTCCAGGACGGCCTCGGCGACTTCGTCTCCGGTCCGGTCAGCAGCGGGGCGACCGGGCTCCTGGAAGCCGCCTCGGCCCCCGACTGGCTCACCGGCCTGCTGGTGGACGGCCTGATCAACGGCGTCGGGCAACTGCTCACCTTCGTGCCGCTGATGATCATCATGTTCGCGCTGCTGGCGCTGCTGGAGGACTCCGGCTACTTCGCCCGCGCCGCCTTCGTCGCCGACCGCCTGATGCGCACCCTGCGGCTGCCCGGCCGCGCCTTCCTCCCGCTCGTCGTCGGCTTCGGCTGCAACGTGCCCGCCTTCGCGAGCACCCGGATCCTCAGCCGGCGCTCGCACCGGCTCCTGGTCGGCATGCTCATCCCGTACATGAGCTGCACCGCCCGGCTCGCCGTCTACGTGATGATCGCGGGCATCTTCTTCGGCTCGAACTCCGGCACCGTCGTCTTCTTCCTCTACGTCGGATCCGTCCTGCTCGTCGTCGGCATGGGGCTGCTGCTGCGCCCGCTCCTCTTCAAGGACATGCGCGAGGAGCCGCTCGTCCTGGAACTGCCCCCGTACCGGCTCCCCACCCTGCGCGTCACCGGCGCCCAGGTGTGGCAGAAGCTCGCCGCCTTCCTGCGCACCGCGGGCGGGATCATCGTGGCCACCGCCGCGGCCGTCTGGCTCCTGATGGCCGTCCCCGCCGGCGCGGGCGCCGCCGCCGACGGCTCCGGTGCGCCCGCGGGCTTCGCGAACGTCGCCGTCGAGCAGAGCGTCTTCGGCCGGGTCACCGAGGCCGTCGCGCCGGCCCTGGCCCCGGCGGGCTTCGGCGACTGGCACGCCACGGCCGCCCTCGGCACCGGGCTCATCGCCAAGGAGGGCGTGATCTCCACCCTCGCCCAGACCTACTCGGCGGAGGAGGACGGCGGGCCCGTGCTCCGGAACAGCCTGCGCGCGACCTTCGCGCAGTCCTCCGGTGGGCACCCGGAAGCCGCCGCGCTCGCCTTCCTCGTCTTCGTCCTCGCCTACACGCCCTGCATGGCCACCCTCGCGGCGCAGCGCGCCGAGATCGGCACCCGGCTCACCCTGATCGGCTTCGGCCTCCAACTGGCCGCCGCCTGGCTGCTCGCCACCGGGGTCTTCCAGCTCGCGAGGCTGGTGTGGTGACCGGCGCGCAGGACGGGGGCCGGGGCGGGGCCACCGGGCCCGGGATGCTGCGCCGACTGCTGCGGGAGGTCGAGGAGGCCGCCCCGGGGGAGGGGCTCGCGCGGATCGCCGCCCGGCTCGACATCAGCACGGCCGAGGCGGCGGGCCTCGCGGACTACTGGGTCCGCAAGGGCCGGCTGAAGCGGGAGGAGATCGGCGCCCCGGACTGCTCCGGCTGCTTCTTCGCCAGCCGCGGTTGCACCACGTGCCCGGACGACCCGGGCGCCACGGCGCGCCCGGTGCTGGTCGCGCTGAGCCCCGTACGCCCCGGGGGCCCCGTACGCCCCGCGGGCCCCGCACGCCCCCGATAGGCCTACCGTTTCCCTCGTCCGGGGGACGGGGCACCGGCCCGACCGGCCCCGCCGCCCCGCACGGGGCACGATACGGATCATGCGGAAGCAGTACGACACCATCGGCGCGCGCTACGCCGAGTCCAAGACCACGGCCGCCTTCTCGGCCGCCGACACCTGCACCCTGCTGGGCGCGCTCGACGCGCTCGGCGGGGTGCACGGGCTCGACGCCCTCGACCTCGCCTGCGGATACGGCTACAACACGCGACTGCTCGCCCGCGGCGGCGCCCGGCGGACCGTCGGCGTCGACATCTCCGAACGGATGATCGCGCTCGCCCGGGCGGAGGCCCACGAGCCGGTGGCCGCGGCCACCGGGGCACGGATCGAGTACATGGTGGGCGACGCCGCCGCGATGCCCCAGCTCGGCCCCTTCGACCTGGCCACCGCCGTCCACCTGTTCAACTACGCTCCCGACCGGAGCGCCCTCCACGCGATGTTCCGCTCGATCCGGACCAACCTGCGCCCCGGTGGGCGACTGCTGGCCATCGTGCCCAACCCCGGCGCCTTCCCGCACCAGGACTGGTCGCCGTACGGCGTCAGGATCCTGGACCGGGACCCGTCCGGGGACGCGCCGCTGCTGCGCGCCCAGTTCCTCACCGATCCGCCCGTGCCCTTCGAGTTCCGCGAATGGGCCCACGCCGACTTCGCCGAGGCGGCCGTCGAGGCGGGCTTCGCCACGGTCGCCTGGCAGCCCGCCCGCACCCCGCCCCCGGACGCGGACCGCGACGAGGCGTTCTGGGCGGCGTACCGGGCCCGCCCGATCAGCTCGCTCATGACCTGCGCGGCCTGACCGGCTCCCGTACGGCCGCTCAGCCGAGGGACGGGGCCGGGGCGGGGTCGGGGTCGGGGTCGGGGTCGGGGTCGCTCGCGGAGCGGACCAGCCGGACGATCTCCGCGCGCGCCGCGCGCCCCTCCGGGACCGGGAGCAGCGGGTAGACGTGCGGCAGCCCCGACAGCTCGTGGTAGTCCACCTCGACGCCCTCGGCCCGCGCCCGGCGCACCAGCTCCCGGCTGTCGGTGACCAGGACGTCCCGCGAGCCCGTGAACACCGTCAGCGGCGCCAACCCGGCGAAGGAGCCGCGCAGCGGGCTCACCCGGGGGTCGTCGGTGGCCAGCGTCCCCGCGTACAGCCGCCCCGCCTCCACCAGCCCCGGCCGCGCGAGCATCGGATCGGCCGCCTCCAGCGCGCCCTGCTCGGGATGGGTCATCGTCACGTCCAGCCAGGGGGAGACCAGCACGATCCGGGAGGGCTGCGCGCCGGTCCGGTCGCGGAGCCGCTGCGCGGCCGCGAGCGCCAGCCCCGCGCCCGCGGAGTCCCCGATCAGCACGGTGCCACCGGCCCCGCCGCTCGCGATCAGCCCGCTCAGCAGGTCCGCGGCCACCGGGACCGTCCGGTCGGCGGTCCCGCGCGGCGCCAGGATGTAGGCGGGTACGACGCAGCGCGCCCCGGCCTCGCTCACCAGGGTCCGCACCAGCGCCCAGTGCGGCCGGACCAACTCGCCGACGTAGCCGCCGCCGTGCACGTAGAGCACGCGGGCGGCGGGCTCCGTGTCCCGCGGCGCGACCTCGTACACCGGCCATGCCCCGACGAAGGTGCGCGAGACCTCGGCGACCTTGCCCAACCAGCGCGGCGGCAGGTGCGACGCGGGCCTGCGGGCCGACTCGGCCACGCGCGCCCGCACCGCCTCGGCACTCGCGAACCTCTTCCGCCGCCCCGCCGCGATCAGCGCGGCCGACAGCGCGCGACTGCGCAGACTCGGCACCCGCCGCCACCTCCCTGTTCCCCGTCGTGCCCCGGCCCCGTCACGGGAGGAGCATAGGCGTGAAGCTGGGCTGTCGACCCGCTTAAGAAATCCTCGATGGACTGATCGTTACCGGGTCGGCAGATTGGTGTCCGTCGATGCGCCGCACCCGTCCCAGGGGTCGCTGCGCCCCCTCCGCATGCCTGGAGCCACCCCATGAAGGCACTCGTCAAGCACAAGGCCGAGCCCGGACTGTGGCTCATGGACGTGCCCGAGCCCGAGTACGGGTCCGGAGACGTGTTGATCAAGGTGCTGCGCACCGGCATCTGCGGCACGGACCTGCACATCCGTTCGTGGGACGGCTGGGCCCAGGGCGCGGTCAAGACCCCGCTGATCCTCGGCCACGAGTTCGTCGGCGAGGTCGCCGCGGTCGGCGCGGACGTCCAGGACATCGAGATCGGTGCGCTGGTCAGCGGCGAGGGCCACCTGGTGTGCGGCAAGTGCCGCAACTGCCTCGCCGGCCGCCGCCACCTGTGCCGCAGCACGATCGGGCTCGGTGTCGGGCGCGACGGCGCCTTCGCCGAGTACGTGGTCCTGCCCGCGCAGAACGTGTGGGTGCACCGCACCGAGGTCGACCTGGACGTGGCGGCGATCTTCGACCCGTTCGGCAACGCCGTCCACACGGCCCTGTCCTTCCCGCTCGTCGGCGAGGACGTGCTGATCACCGGTGCGGGCCCCATCGGCATCATGGCGGCGGCCGTCGCGCGGCACGCCGGTGCGCGCAGCGTGACGATCACCGACGTCAGCCCCGAGCGGTTGGAGATCGCCCGCAAGGCGGGCGCCACGCTCGCGCTCGACGTCCGCGACGCCACGATCGCCGACGCCCAGGAGCAGCTCGGGCTGCGCGAGGGCTTCGACATCGGCCTGGAGATGTCGGGCCGTCCCGAGGCCATGCGCGACATGATCGACAACATGACCCACGGCGGCCGGATCGCGATGCTGGGCCTGCCCGCGCAGGAGTTCCCGGTGGACTGGGCGAAGGTGGTCACCTCGATGATCACCATCAAGGGCATCTACGGCCGCGAGATGTTCGAGACCTGGTACGCGATGACGGTGCTGCTGGAGGGCGGGCTCGACCTGACCCCGGTCATCACCGGCCGCTACTCGCACCGCGACTTCGGCGCCGCCTTCGACGAGGCCGCCACCGCCCGCAGTGGCAAGATCATCCTGGACTGGACGGCGTAACCGTCCGGCCCGCTCGATCTCGCACCACCCCCCCGGCGCTCCCTCCGGCGCGCCGCACCGAACCATCTCCCTCCGGCCGGGCCCCGCACCACCCTCCCCCTCCGCGGGGCCCGGCCCCCTCCGTCCGCCGCCGCTCCAGTGGAAAGAGAGCACCATGTTCGATTCCGTACGTGACGACCTGCGCACCACCCTCGACGAGATCCGCGCCGCCGGGCTGCACAAGCCCGAGCGCGTCATCGGCACCCCGCAGAACGCGTCCGTCGGCGTCACCTCCGGCGGCGTGGCGGGTGCCTCGGGCGAGGTGCTGAACTTCTGCGCCAACAACTACCTCGGCCTGGCCGACCACCCCGAGGTGGTCGCCGCCGCGAAGGACGCGCTGGACCGCTGGGGCTACGGCATGGCCTCCGTCCGCTTCATCTGCGGCACGCAGGAGGTGCACAAGGAACTGGAGGCCCGGCTCTCCTCGTTCCTCGGCCAGGAGGACACGATCCTCTACTCCTCCTGCTTCGACGCCAACGGCGGCGTCTTCGAAACCCTGCTCGGCGCCGAGGACGCGGTGATCTCCGACGCGCTCAACCACGCCTCGATCATCGACGGCATCCGCCTCTCCAAGGCCCGCCGCCTCCGCTACGCCAACCGCGACCTCGCGGAGCTGGAGACCCGGCTCAAGGAGTCCCAGGACGCGCGCCGCCGCCTGATCGTCACCGACGGCGTCTTCTCCATGGACGGGTACGTCGCCCCGCTCGCCGAGATCTGCGACCTGGCCGAGCGCTACGACGCCATGGTCATGGTCGACGACTCGCACGCCGTCGGCTTCGTCGGCCCCGGCGGCCGCGGCACGCCCGAACTGCACGGGGTCATGGACCGCGTCGACATCATCACCGGCACCCTCGGCAAGGCCCTCGGCGGCGCCTCCGGCGGTTACGTCGCCGCCCGAGCCGAGATCGTCGCCCTGCTGCGCCAGCGCTCGCGCCCGTACCTCTTCTCCAACTCCCTCGCCCCGGTCATCGCCGCCGCCTCGCTCAAGGTCCTCGACCTGCTCGAATCGGCCGGCGACCTGCGCGAGCAGCTCGCGGCCAACACCTCGCTCTTCCGTACGAAGATGACCGAGGCGGGCTTCGAGATCCTGCCCGGCGACCACGCCATCGCCCCCGTCATGATCGGCGACGCGGCGGTGGCGGCCCGGATGGCGGAGCTGCTGCTGGAGCGCGGCGTGTACGTGATCGGCTTCTCGTACCCCGTCGTTCCGATGGGCGCCGCCCGGATCCGCGTCCAGCTCTCGGCCGCCCACTCGACGGCCGACGTGGAGCGCGCCGTGGCCGCCTTCATCGACGCCCGCGCGGCGCTCGGCTCCTCCGCGGGCTGACATCATGGAGGGGTGATCGACCCCCGCCGGCTGCGCATCCTGCGGGCCGTGGCGGACCACCGTACGGTGACCGCCGCGGCCGCAGCCCTGTACCTGACCCCCTCCGCCGTGTCCCAGCAGCTCGCGGCGCTGGAACAGGAGAGCGGGCACGTACTGCTCACGCGCAGCGGTCGGGGCGTACGGCTCACCGCCGCCGGGGAGATCCTCGTCGCTCACGCCCACGAGGTCCAGGCCCAGCTGGAGCGCGCCGAGGCCGAGCTGGCGGCCTACGCGGGCGGCGTCGCGGGCGAGGTCACGGTGGCCGCCTTCGCCACCGGCATCACCGAAGTCCTCGCCCCGGCCATCGCCCGGCTCGCCCTGGACCACCCCGGCATCCGACTGCGGGTCCGGGACGCGGAGGGCGACCAGAGCCTGCCGCTCCTGCTCGACGGCGAGGCGGACGTGGCGCTCGCCGTGGAGTACCGCGGCGGTCCGGGCGCCGACGACACCCGGCTGTCGGTCCTCCCGCTGTACGCGGAACCCTTCGATGCGGTGCTTCCCGCGGGGCATCCCCTCGCGGCGCTCCCCGAGGTGTCCCTGGCCGGTCTCTCCGACACGGACTGGGTGGGCCAGTACCCCGGCAACCCGTGCCACGACGTGACCCTGCTGGCCTGCGAACTGGCCGGCTTCCAGCCCCGGTTCAGGCACTCCTCCGACGACTTCCGGGCCGTGATCGCACTGGTCGGCGCGGGCGCGGGCGTCGCCCTGGTGCCGCGCTCGGCGCTGCGGGGCACCGACCTCAAGGAGGTCCAGGTCCGCCCGGTGGAGGGCCCGGCGGCCACCCGTCGTGTCTTCGCGGCCACCCGCAGGGGTGGCGAGACCCACCCCCTGATCGCCCCGGTCCTGGCCGGCCTGGCCCGCGAGGCGGGGCGGCTCCCGGCGCACTGACGCCCCGGTCATCGCCGCCGCCTCAGGCGGCGGCGGGAACAGGTGCCGCGGCGGGGTACGGGCTGATCATGGTGTCGAAGTAGCCGTTCGGGGACTCCTCCAGGTAGGTCGACAGGTCCTCCAGGAAGGCGCGCAGCGGCGGTGTCGCGTTGTGCCGGTCCAGGTCTTCCTGCGAGCGCCAGACCTCGTACAGGAAGAAGCGGCCGTCCTCGTGCTCGTGGAGGTGGTACTGCAGGTTGCCGGGCTCCTGCCGGGTGGGTTCCACCAAGGAGGAGAGGATGCGCCGGACTTCGTCCGCGCGGTCCGGCCTGGGGCGCAGGAAACCGTAGAGGGCCAGGGGGCGTTCGGCGTTCGTGCTCGTGCTCGTGTTGTTCATGATCCGCACGCTAAGATCTCACATCAATGTGAGATTCAAGGGGCTGTGAGGAGCACCACATGAAGATCGGTGAGCTCGCCGCCGCAACGGGCACCTCCGTCCGGCTGTTGCGCTACTACGAGGAGCAGGGCCTCCTGGAGTCCCGGCGCCTCGGCACCGGCCACCGCCGCTACGACAGCGACGCCGCGGCCGTGGTGCGGCGCATCCGCGCGCTCCTGGACGCCGGCCTGCCGACCCGGGTCATCCGCGACCTCCAGCCGTGCATCCGACAGGACGGCACGGTCGCCGGATGCAAGTTGGAGACCCTCCAGGAACACCTCGACGGCCTGGACGCCAGGATCTCCGCGCTGTCGGAGACCCGCGCGTCCCTGGCCGGCCTCGTCTCCGACACCCGGGCCCGCGAACAGGTCGGCGGATAGGTCCGCGTGGGGGCGCCCCGGGGTGGGGGGCCGTTGTCAGTGGTGGCCCGTAGCGTCGTCGGCATGGGAACGGTGACGTTCGTCGACGAGACGACATCAGGGGACAGGGGCGCGGCCTTCGGGCTAGTGCTGTGACCGCGCCGAGGAGCGGCTCACGGCGCGCGAGTTGATCCGGCGACGGGTCTTCCAGGAGGTGGCGGAGTTCAACGCGCGCTCGCAGTCGCAGCCGCAGGTCTTCCAGGGCCTCGTGCGACCGCACGACACGGAGCGCGTGTTGAACGGGTACGCGCTGTGCACCCCGCGCCCCATCGACCCGCAGGCCCAGACGGAGCGCGCGCTGGCCGCGTTCGCGGGGAACGGCTTCCTGGTGCTCGTCGGGGACCGGCAGGTCACGGACCCGGACGAGGAGATGGAGCTGCCGCTCGGCGTCGAGGTCACCTTCCTGAAGCTCGTGCCGCTGGTGGGTGGCTGACCGTGGACATGCTGAGCAAGCTGGGCAGGATAGAGGGCCACGCGGCCGCGCTGGAGATCGGTCCGCTCGCGTACGAGGCGCTGCAGGTGGCGACGGCCCGTTCGGCTCACAGCTGGCAGGTGTGGGGCCGGATCGTCGACGTCCTGGAGGGCCTCGATACCACGGTGCGTGCTGCCGTCGCGGGGGAGATGGGGCGGTTGTATGCCAAGTTCACCTCACCCGAGCGCATGGAGATGAGGGTGTTGCAGTTGCTCCAGGTCGTGGGCGCGGAGCTGCCCGGGGATCCGCTCGCGGCCGAGCGGACCATTGAGCTGGAGAAGCTCGGCACCCAGGTGTCCACCTGGGGGACCGGCGAGGTGTTCGTCGCGGAGCACGAACGGGCCGCGGGCCGGGCGTTGTCGGCGCCGGTCGTGGCGTACCTGCGCCGCAGCGCCCTGGAGACGTACGGCCGACCGGAGACGGCGGCCCTGGCGAAGGAGCTGACCGAACCCGTGCTGAACGTGGGCGAGGCGTGGGCCGAGCGGGCCGTCGCGGAGGGCGCCGAGGAGCCCTGGCGGGCCCTGCTCCTGCACGCCACGACCGCGACGTCGGCCAAGCCCACCGCCAAGTGGGACGCGGCCGCGCGCACCCTCCTCGCACCGCTCGGCGCCGACGCCGTGCGCGTGGCGGTGCTCGGCTGGCTCGCGCTCGTCGGCCGCCCCCGCACCTTCGCGTTCACCGGCGTGCGGTACGGACACGACGTGAACCTCGCCTTCGACCCGTACAACGCCAACGCCCTGCGCGGCCTCGCCTGGATCCTGGCCCTGCTGCCCGCCCACCCGGACACGGCCCGCGCGCTCGGCGTGCTCGTCGAGACCTCCCTGAAGAGGTCCCCGGCCTCGGGCCGGTGAACCCCAAGGTCGCCAACGCCGGGGTCACGGCCCTCGCCCGCATCGACGGCGGGGCGGCGCTCGCCGAGCTGGCGCGGCTCGCCACCCGCACCACCTACAAGGGCACGCTCAAACTGCTCAACACCGCCCTCGACCAGCGGGCGCGGGCCCTCGGCCTCGGCCGGGAGGAGGTCGAAGAGCTGGCCGTGCCCGCCTACGGCCTGACCGAGGTCGGCCGCGGCGGGGTGGAGCTCGGCGAGGTCACCGCCCTGCTGGAGGTCCAGGGCGTCAAGGCCGTCCTGCGCTGGCGCTCCGCGACGGGCAAGGAGGTCAAGTCCGTCCCCGCCGCGGTCCGGCGCGACCACCCCGAGGAGCTGAAGGAGCTGGGGGCCGCCGTCAAGGACATCGACAAGATGCTCGGCGCCCAGGTCGAACGGCTGGACCGGCAGTTCCTCGCCCGGCGCACGTGGTCCTACGACGCCTGGCGCGAGCGCTACCTCGACCACCCCCTCGTCGGCAGCCTCGCCCGCCGCCTGCTGTGGACGGTCGACGGCACCCCGGTCGGATTCGCCGACGGCGCCCTGCGCACCCTCGCCGACGCCCCGGTCGAGCGCGGCGAGGAGGTCACCCTCTGGCACCCCGTCGGCCGCGAGAGCGCCGAGGTGGTCGCATGGCGGGACTGGCTGGAGCGGCACGCCGTCACCCAGCCGTTCAAACAGGCCCACCGCGAGGTGTACCTGCTGACCGACGCCGAGCGGGCGACGGGCACGTACTCGAACCGGTTCGCGGCTCACATCGTCCGCCAGCACCAGTTCCACTCCCTCGCCGCGGTCCGCGGGTGGCGCAACAAGCTGCGGATGTGCGTCGACGACACGGCGCCGCCCGCCACCCGCGAACTCCCGCAGTGGGGCCTGCGCGCCGAGTACTGGATCGAGGGCGAGGGGGAGGAGTGGGGCGTCGACGCCACCGAGTCGGGCAGTTACCTGCGCCTGCGCACCGACCAGGTGCGCTTCTACCCGATCGGCGCACCGGAGAACGCGGCGCACTGCTACGCCGGCGGGTACACCATGCGGCTGCGCGACGGCGCGGAGCCGGTCGAGCCGCTCCCGCTCACCGGGATACCGCCGCTCGTCCTGTCCGAAGTCCTGCGGGACGTGGACCTGTTCGTCGGCGTGGCCAGTGTCGGCAGCGATCCGACGTGGCAGGACGGCGGGCCCGACGGGCGGTTCCGCGAGTACTGGACGGTGTACGGCTTCGGCGAGCTGAACCAGAGCGCCGAGACGCGCCGCGTCCTCCTGGCGCGCCTGGTGCCGCGGCTCGCGATCGCCGAGCGGTGCCGGATCGAGGGCCGGTTCCTGCACGTCACGGGCGACCTGCGGACCTACAAGATCCATCTCGGCTCGGGCAACATCCTGATGACGCCGAACGACGAGTACCTCTGCATCGTCCCCAAGTCGTCCGCGGGCACCGCCGTCCAGACCGGCTACGTGCCCTTCGAGGGCGACCGCACCCTGGCCGTGGTGCTCAGCAAGGCGCTGATGCTCGCCCGGGACACCGAGATCACCGACCCGACGATCGTCAGCCAGATCCGCCGGGCCCGCGACTGAGCGGCCGGGGGCCCCGCGCCGGCCCGGTCATCCCCCTCACACGCGGATGACCTCCACCCCCGCCTCCTCGAAGGCCCGGGCGCCCGGGTCGGTCAGGCCCGTGTCCGTCACCAGGACGTGCACCGACGAGGCCGGGCAGATGCGGGCGAAGGCGCGGACGCCCAGCTTGCTGGAGTCCGCCGCGATCACCACGCGGCGGGAGCGGTCGCACAGCAGGCGGTTGACCGCGGCCTCGTCCTCATGGCGGGTGGCGGCCCCGTCCAGCGGGTCGAAGCCGTCCACGCCGAGGACCGCCGTGTCCACGGTGAGTTGGCCGAGGACGCCCTGGGCCAAGGGGCCGGTCAGCTCGTAGGACTGCGGGCGCGCCACGCCCCCGGTGAGCACCGTCTTGAACTGCGGCCGGATCACCAGCTCGCCCGCGATGTTGAGGGCGTTCGTCACCACGGTCAGTGCGGGCGCCCCGCCGGTCCCCGAGCTCAGGTCCGCCCGGCCGGCGAGGGCGCGGGCGACCTCGGTGGTCGTCGTGCCACCCGTCAGTCCGACCACCTCGCCCGGAGCGATCAGCGCGGCCACCGCCTCGCTGATCCGGCGCTTCTCCGCCGCGCGCCGCGTGGTGCGGTAGCGCAGGGGGAGCTCGTAGGACACGCCGTGCAGCACCGCCCCGCCGCGCGTGCGCACCAGCAACTGCTGCTGGGCCAGCTCGTCGAAGTCGCGCCGGATGGTGGCGGCGGAGACGCCGAGGGCCTCGGCGGCGGGTTCGACCTCCAGGCGGCCGCGTTCCACCAGTAGATCCAGCAACGTTTGCCAGCGCACCTCCCGGGACATGGACCCCACGGCGGCGTACCCCCTTGTGTGCGTTCGTGTTCGTTCGTGCGTGTTCACGTCTGTGCGTTCGGGCTATCCGTCGACATTAACTCAGGCCACCACCCCGCCGATGCTTGAAGTTGCGCGAAACCACCGGCTATCTTGCAGAAAAATGCATCACACGCACTCCATTGCACAGGGAGCCGACATGAGCCATGTCGCGTACGAGCTGACGACGCAACCCGACTGCTGGGAACGGGCCGCCGAGATGGCCCCGGCGCAGCGGGCGGTCCTCCCGCAACCGGGGGAGCGCACCGCGATCGTCGGGTGCGGGACCTCGTACTACATGGCGCAGGCCGCGGCCGCGCTGCGCGAGGAGTCGGGTGCGGGGGAGACCGACGCCTTCCCCGCCTCCGAGTTCCCGCGCCACCGGCGCTACGACCGGGTCGTCGCCCTCACCCGCTCCGGCACCACCACCGAGGTGCTGGACCTGCTCGCGCAGCTGCGCGACGCGGGGATCGCCACCACCGCCGTCATCGGCGACCCCGACACGCCCGTGATGACCCTCGCCGACGACCTGGTCGTGCTGGACTTCGCCGACGAGCGCTCGGTCGTGCAGACCCGCTTCGCGACCACGGCGCTCACCCTGCTCCGCGCCCACGTCGGCCTGCACAGCCCGTCGGTGGTGGCCGACGCGCGCGCCGCGCTCGCCGAACCGCTGCCCGAACAACTGGCGGGCCGGGGCCAGTTCACCTTCCTGGGTCGGGGCTGGAGCGTCGGGCTCGCCCATGAGGCCGCCCTCAAGATGCGCGAGGCCGCGCTGTCCTGGTCCGAGTCCTACCCGGCGATGGAGTACCGGCACGGCCCCATCAGCATCAGCGGTCCCGGCACCGTCACCTGGGCCCTGGACGAGGCCCCGGACGGCCTGGCCGACCAGGTCCGCGACACCGGGGCGCAGTGGGTGGAGGCCCGGCACGACCCGCTGGCCGAGCTGGTGCGGGTGCACCGCCTGGCGATCGCGGTGGCCGCGCACCAGGAGTTGGACCCCGACCGGCCGCGCAACCTCACCCGCTCGGTGATCCTCAGCAGCGAAGAGGAGGTCGTCCGATGAGCCTCGTGCCGGCGGGCGACCTCGTCCGGGAGGCGGCCGCCACCGGTCGGGCCGTGGCCGCCTTCAACATCATCACCCTCGAACACGCCGAGGCCGTCGTCGCCGGGGCCGAACAGGTCGGCGCGCCGGTCATCATCCAGCTCAGCGAGAACGCGGTCCGCTTCCGGGACGGCCGGTTGCTGCCCATCGCCCGCGCCGCGGTGGCCTGCGCCGAGGCCGCCGGGGTGCCGGTCGGCCTGCACCTGGACCACGTCAAGAGCGTCGACCTGCTGCGCCGGGCCGTCGACGCCGGCTTCGGTTCGGTCATGTACGACGCCGCGCACCTGCCGTACGGGGAGAACCTGGAGGCCACCCGCTCGGCCGCCGACTGGGCGCACGCCAACGGCCTGTGGATCGAGGCCGAGTTGGGCGAGGTCGGCGGGAAGAACGGCGCCGCCCCGCTGGACCCGCACGCGCCGGGCGCGCGGACGGACCCGGACGAGGCCCGGCGCTTCGTCGCGGACTCGGGCGTGGACGCGCTCGCCGTCGCGATCGGCAGCAGCCACGCGATGACCTCGCGGACAGCCTCCCTGGACCACGCGCTGCTCGCCCGGCTGGCCAAGACGGTGGAGGTGCCGCTGGTCCTGCACGGCTCCTCCGGGCTGCCGGACGCGGAACTGGCGGCGGCGGTGCTGGGCGGGATCCGCAAGGTCAACATCGGCACCGCCCTGAACGTGGCGATGACCGAGGCCATCCGCACCCACCTGACCAAGGCCGACCCCCGCCCGTACCTGACGGCGGCCCGCACGGCGATGACGGCCACCACGGCGGCCATGATCACGGCGCTGGACGCCTCCCGCTGACCGCACGGCGCAGGCCCTTCCGGATTCTTGGAACACGTTCTACTCTACGCCCGCCAGCGACGGACGGACCGTGAGACTCCCGGAGGGGCCGTGCACCTCGAATACACGCCTGACCAGCAGCAGTTGCGCACCGAGCTGCGCGCCTACTTCGCGGAGCTGGTCCCGGAGGACGTCTACGGGCGCTACCAGGACGCCGCCGCGCAGAAGCGCTTCTACCGCGAGACGATCCGCAGGCTCGGCGCCGACGGCTGGCTCGGCGTCGGCTGGCCGAAGGAGTACGGCGGGCGCGGGATGTCGCCCATGGACCAGTTCATCTTCTTCGACGAGGCCGCGCAGGCCGTGGTCCCGCTGCCGCTGATGGCCCTCAACACCGTGGGGCCGACCATCATGCAGTTCGGCACGGACGAGCAGAAGGCCTACTTCCTCCCCAAGATCCTGGCCGGGGAGATCGACTTCGCCATCGGCTACAGCGAACCGGACGCGGGCACCGACCTCGCGGCCCTCAAGTGCAAGGCCGTCCGCGAGGGCGACGAGGAGAGCGGCACCTACGTCGTCAACGGGCAGAAGATCTGGACGACCAACGGCGACACCGCCGACTGGGTCTGGCTCGCCGTGCGCACCGACCCCGACGCCCCGGCCCACAAGGGCATCACCATGCTCCTGGTCCCCACCGCCGATCCGGGGTACTCCTGCACCCTGATCAACACCCTCGCCTCGCACGACACCACCGCGAGCTACTACGAGGACATCAGGGTCCCCGCGAACCGCCGGGTCGGCCAGGAGAACAAGGGCTGGCGCCTGATCACGAACCAGCTCAACCACGAGCGCGTCACCCTCGCCGCGCACGGCACGATGGCCATCCGCGCCCTGCACGACGTACAGCGCTGGGCCGCCGACACCAAGCTCGCCGACGGCCGCCGGGTCATCGACCTCGGCTGGGTGCGGGGCCGCCTCGCCCGGACGCACGCCCGGCTCGATGCGATGAAGCTGCTCAACTGGCAGATGGTCAACGCCGTCCAGAGCGGCACCCTCACCCCGCAGGACGCCTCCGCCGTCAAGGTCTACGGCTCCGAGGCGCGCCGGGACGCGTACGCCTGGCTGATGGAGATCGTGGGCGCGGCGGGCGCCCTCAAGGACGGCTCGACGGGCGCGGTCCTGCACGGCGAACTGGAACGCGGCTACCGCAGCGCGGTCATCTTCACCTTCGGCGGCGGCAACAACGAGATCCAGCGCGAGATCATCTCCTGGATCGGCCTGGGCATGCCCCGGGTCCGCCGCTGAGCGCCCGGGACCACAGGTCTCCCGCGCCCACAAGTGCCGGGGGAGCCCGGCGTCGGTCATGCCGATGAGTTCACGGTTCGAGAACGGTCTACCCAGCGACACGACCGTTCTCGACAGGAGTGCCATGTCCACCATCCAGCCAGTGATCATCACCGCCCACCAGGAGGTTCTGGTCGGCTTCTACACGACCTTGTTCGGCGCCGAGGAGATCTTCCGGGTCCCGGAGGAGGGTCCGACCTTCTACCTCGGCCTGCGCATCGGCGACACCGACCTCGGACTGGTGACCAAGGCGGACCCGGGGACCGGGGCGGCGCCCCGGATCCTGCTCAGCATCGCCGTCGACGACGTCGACGAGGTGCTCGGCCGGGTGACGGCGCTGGGCGGCTCGGTCCACGGCGGCCCCACCGACATGCCGTGGGGCCTGCGGGTCGCCCACATCCAGGATCCCGACGGCAACGCGGTGAACCTCACCCAGCCGATCCCGGCCCGGTGACGGTGTCGAGGATCGCGTCAGCCCGCCCGGACTCCGACCGCCAGCGTCAGTTCGAGGACCCGGTGCGGCGACCCGAGGTCCGGGAACAGCTCCCGCAGCTGTGACATCCGGTAGCGGACGGTCTGGGGATGGACGAACAGCGCCGCCGCCACCTCGTCCCGCCTGCCCTGGTACAGCAGCCACGCCCGCAACGTCTCCTCCAGCCGCCGCGCGGTCGCCGCGGACAGGGTCCGCAGCGGTGCGAGGGCCCGGGCGCGCAGGTCGGCGAAGGCGTCCGCGTCGGCGCTCAGCACCAGCTCGGGCAGGTGGTCCTCGGTGTCGCGGATGTCGCCGGAGAGGGAGCGCGCGCGTACGGCTCGGGCGTACGAGGCGGACGCGCGCGTCCACGGCCGGGCCGGGCCGACCACGGCGGTGCGGTCGGGCAGCTGCCTCAGCAGACGTGCCCGGTCGGCATCGGGGACGAGCAGCACGCCGGAGGCGTCCGGCAGATCGTCCAGGACGAGGGTGCCCGGGTCGAGCGTGCGGTAGGCGGGCCGGGCCTGGGCGGCCGGCAGGAGGACCGCGGTCAGCGAGACCGGCGGCTGCCACCCGGCCCGCCCCGCGGCCGCGAGGAGCGCGTCCGGGCTCGCGCCGGCGAGCAGGTCGCGGGCCAGTTCTTCCAGGTGGCGCTCGTGGGCCCGGCCCCGGGCGGCCAGTTCGTCGGCGTGGCCCGCGGCGCTCGCGGCGGAGAGCTCGTCGATGTAGGCGAAGGTCAGCTCGGCGAACTTCGCGACCTCGGCGGCGGGCAGACCCGCGGGCACGGCACCTGCGGCCAGACCTCGCCAGGCCACGCGGGCGCCGACCCGGTAGGCGCTGAGCAGGGCGTCCATCGAACGGCCGTCGCGGACCTCGCCGCGCCCCAGCTCGTAGGCCGCTTCGCCGGCGTCGCCGCCCGTGGCGTTCCCGCTCGCGAGGTCCAGGTAGAGGCCCAGGGCGGTGCGGACGGCTCGGCGGATGGTGGCGCCCATCCGGCCGGAAAGGGCGTTGGCATAGGGAGGGACCTCGTCGATGATCGCCTGGACGACCTCGTCGGCGGTGGTCCTCAGCGCGGCCCGAATCGCGGCGACCGTCGTCTCGTCCAGGACCAGCTCGCTGGCCCTCCGGGTTGCATGGCTCACGTTTTTGTTCCCTGCGAACAATTCAACCGATCAGATTCACGTCCTACGGACAGGACTTTACCCCCTCAAGCACACCAAGCTGGGGCCATGACGAGTGCAGCCCTCCGCAGTAGGGCCTGGAAACTGCTGGAGATGGTCACGACGCCGCTGCTGCCGTCGGACTACCTCGACCTGGTCAGCCCGCTGCGTGCGGGCGGCGACCTGCGGGGGCGCATCGAAGCCGTGCACCCCGAGACGGATGACGCCGCGACCGTCGTGATCAAGCCGGGACAGGGCTGGCGCGGCCACACGGCCGGTCAGTACGTGCGGATCGGGGTCGACGTCGACGGGGTGCGCCTGTGGCGCGCCTACTCGCTCACCTCGCCGACGGACCGCCGGGACGGCCGGATCACGATCACCGTGAAGGCGATCCCGGACGGCAAGGTCAGCAACCACCTGGTCCGCAGGGCGCAGCCCGGCACGCTGATCCAGCTCGACCAGGCGACGGGCGACTTCGTGCTGCCGGAGGCCGAGCCCGCCAAGGTGCTCTACCTGACGGCCGGCAGCGGCATCACGCCGGTGATGGGCATGCTGCGCGACGCCGAGTTCGACGACGTCGTCATGGTCCACTCCGCGCCGCGGCCGCAGGACGTGATCTTCCGCAAGGACCTGCACGGCCTGGTCGCGGACGAGAAGCTGCGGCTCACCGAGGTGCACACCGACACGGACGGCACGCTCGACATCGCCCGTCTCGGCGAACTGGTGCCCGACTGGGCCGAGCGCGAGACCTGGGCCTGCGGGCCCGCGGGCCTGCTCGACGCCGCCGAGGAGCACTGGAGCGCGCACGGCGTCCCGGAGCGGCTGCACACCGAACGCTTCCGCCCCACCGTCGTCGTCGCCGGCGACGGTGGCGAGGTCACCTTCGCCACCACCGGCACGACCGTCGACGCGGACGGCGCCACCCCGCTGCTGGACGTCGGCGAGGAGGCCGGCGTGCTCATGCCGTCCGGCTGCCGCATGGGCATCTGCTTCGGCTGTGTCACGCCGCTCACGGCGGGCGCCGTCCGCGACCTGCGCACCGGCGAGATCACCGAGGCCGGGCCGGGCGTCCTCATCCAGACCTGCGTGTCCGCCGCGGCGGGCCCTTGCGACATCGAACGGTAGGAGCACCTTGACCGCCATCGACCCCACCGCCCACCTGACCGCGGAGCAGATCGAGGAGCTCGGCCGCGAGCTGGACGCGATCCGCGACGAGGTGATCGCCAGCCGTGGTGAGAAGGACGCCGCCTACATCCGCAAGGTGATCTCGGCGCAGCGCAAGCTCGAACTGGCCAGCAGGGGCATCCTGCTGTTCTCGATCTTCCCGCCCGCCTGGCTGATCGGCACCGCCGGCCTGTCCGTGGCGAAGATCATGGAGAACATGGAGATCGGCCACAACGTCCTGCACGGCCAGTGGGACTGGATGCGGGACCCGAAGATCCACTCCACCACCTGGGACTGGGACCACGTCTCGCCGGCCGAGCAGTGGAAGCACTCGCACAACGAGCTGCACCACACGTACACCAACGTGATCGGCAAGGACAACGACCTCGGCTACGGCATCATGCGCGTCGACGAGGACCAGAAGTGGCACCCGTTCCACCTCGGCCAGCCGCTGTGGAACTTCCTCAACGCCTGTTTCTTCGAGTACGGCATCGCCGCCTACGACCTGGAACTCGGCAGGAACCTGAGCAAGCACCGCCGCAGGAAGCCGGAGTTCCGCGCGCGGGCCAGGGCCGTGGGTCGCAAGATCCGCAAGCAGGTGCTCAAGGACTACGTGATCCACCCGCTCCTTTCGGGCCCGTCGTTCCTCACCACGCTCGCCGCGACGTTCACCGCGAACCTGGTCCGCAACATCTGGACCCACTCGGTCATCATGTGCGGGCACTTCCCCGAGGGCGTCCAGGTCTTCGAGCGCCGGTCGATCAACGGCGAGACGCGCGGCCAGTGGTACCTGCGCCAGATGATGGGCTCGGCGAACATCAGCGGCAGCAAGGCCATGCACTTCATGACCGGCAACCTGTCGCACCAGATCGAGCACCACCTGTTCCCGGACCTGCCGAGCAACCGGTACGCCGAGGTCGCGGTGAAGGTGCGCGCCCTGTTCGACAAGTACGAGCTGCAGTACGTCACCGGCCCGCTGCCCAAGCAGGTGTACTCCGCCTGGCACAGGGTCTTCCGCCTCTCCCTGCCGAACAAGAAGCCCAAGGTCACGACCCCGGACCGCGAACAGGAACTCGTCGCGGCCTGACTCCCGGCACGGGCGAGCGGCCCCACCGGCTCGGCAGCGCGCTCGTCCGGGCCGTCGTCATCGTGGCTGATCACCGTCGACACCCGGCGCGCCGACCGCCGGGTGTCGACGGCGTAATTCTGTCCAAAGCCGGGACGGTCGGGCGGTAGGGGTCTAGCGTTTCCCTCTCGGAGATCGAGGGGTGAAGATGCAGGTGACGGCATTGCGCAAAGGGGAGAACGTCGGGCTGTCGACGGCGTCGGTGGTGCTGGCGGTGTCGGTGCACGGCTTGGCTGCGGACGTCTCGGCGCTGTTGCTCGGAGCGGACGGCAGGGTCCGGAGCGACGACGACTTGGTCTTCTACAACCACCCGTCCCAGGACGGGGTCTCGGTCGCCGGTTCCGTGGTCACGGCCGACCTCTTACGCGTGCCGGCCGGTGTGGATCGGCTGGTGGTCGTGGTGAGTGCCGATCCGCTGCAGCCGGGTGCGGTCTTCACCCGCGCACCGCATCTGTCCATCGCCCAGACGGGCTCGCCGGCCCGGTCGTTCACGGCGCCGGACTTCACGTCCGGGGAGACCGTCGTGGTACTGGCGGAGCTCTACCGGCGCGGTGGTGATTGGAAGATCCGGGCAGTGGGGCAGGGCTACGCCTCCGGCCTGGCCGGTCTCGCGACCGACTACGGGGTCGATGTGGAAGCCGAGCCCGACGTGGCCCCTGCGCCACGTCCGGCCCCGGCCCGCTCGCACCCCGTCCCCGCGGGCCCCGCGGTGGGTCTGTCGAAGGTCGAGCGGCTGGCCCCCGCACTGCTGTCTCCGGCGCGCCAGGCCAACAAGGCCCTCGTCGACCAGCGCATCGCCAACCGGCGGGCGGCGGTGTACCTGATCCTGGATCACGACCTGCACATGGAGGAGTTGTACGACTCCTTCGCCGTGCAGGCCTTCGCCGAGCGGGTCCTGGCACTGTCGGCCACCCTCGATGACGACGGCACCGTGCCCGTGGTCTTCTCCAGCGGACAGGAGCCCTTCCTGGAGGAGATCCGGCTGGACAACTACCGCGGCCGCATCGGCCAGTTGCACACCCAGGTCGACTGGGGGTGGGGCAACGTCGCCGAGGCCATGCGGCGTGCGGTGGGGCACTACCAGGAATCCGGCGCCGTCGACCCCGCCTTCATCGTGACCCAGGTCGGTGACGAACCCTGGGACAAGGCCGAAGTGCGCTCCCTGCTGCAGAACACCGCACCGCTCGGCGTCTTCTGGTTGTTCGTCGGTTTCGGCCGCGGCAAGCTCGCGTTCTACAAGAACCTCAACGCCTCCACCTCCGCCACCTTCACCAACGTCGCCTTCTACGACGCGAGCAAGAACCCGGGATCGGTGCCCGACGAGCGGTTCTACGCCGGCCTCGTCGACGCCTTCGCCGCCTGGCTGCGGCATTGAGGCGTCGGCCGGGCCGGACGGCCCGCCCCGCTCAGGCTCGGTGGCGGCGTCTGGCGGATACCGGGAGGCCCTGGCGGGGGCGGATCGTGATTCTTGCCAGGGACTCGACCGTGAAGCCGGGGACGGGCTCGAACTCCCAGTGGCGGCCCAGGGTGGCCAGCGCCATGACGCCCTCCATCCGCGAGAAGGTGTTGCCTATGCACTGCCTCGGACCGCCGCCGAAGGGGAGGTAGGCCAGCCGGGGGCGGCCGGGCCGTACCGCGTGACCGGTGAGCTCGTCCGCCGTATCGGCGGACGGCGGGGACCCGATCCAGCGCTGCGGGGCGAAGCGCTCCGGCTGCGGCCACCACCGGGGATCGCGGTGGACGACCCACGGGACGATCGCGACGAAGGCGTCCTTGGGCACGCGGCGGCCGCAGACCTCGAAGTCGGTCAGGGCGCGCCGGGCCACGCCCAGGATCGGGGGGTAGAGGCGCATCGCCTCGGAGAGGACCGCGTCGGTCCAGACGAGGCGGGGCAGGTCCTCGACCGTGGGCAGCCGGTCGCCGAGCACCTCGTCGATCTCCGCGTGCATCCGCTCCCGGGCCACGGGGTCGGCGCCGAGCAGGTGGTAGGCCCAGGCGAGGGCGCTGGCCGTGGTCTCGTGGCCGGCCATGAGCAGGGTGATCGCCTCGTCCCGCACCTGGAGGTCGTCCATCGGCTCCCCGGTGTCGGCGTCGCGCGCCGCGAGCAGCAGGGAGAGCAGGTCGGAGCCCTGCCCGTCGCCCCGCCTGCGCTCCGCGACGAGCCGGTCGACGATGGCGTAGAGGCTGGCCCGGCCCTCGTAGAAGCGTGTGTTGCCGGGCAGCGGCAGCTTCGCCAGATGGCGGGCGAAGGGCAGGGAATCCCAGCGCAGCGGACCCTCGTGGCGCGGGACGGCGGTGCGGATGGTGCGGGCCACGTCGCTGTCGAGGGAGACGTCGAAGAGCGTGCGGGCCACGATGGCCAGGGTCAGCTCGGTCATCTCGACCTGCATGTCGAGCCGGTCCCCGTCCTGCCAACCGGACTGGATGTCGTCGGAGAGCTCGGCGAAGGCGCGACCGTAGCCGGAGATGCGTTCGTGATGGAACATTGGCTGGATCAGCCTGCGCTGCTTGCGGTGGAAGGTCCCGTCGCTGGTGACCAGGCCGTTGCCGAGGATCACTTCGAGCGGGGCGGCCCACGTGCCGCGCCCGGCGCTCATGACGTCCTTCGCGAAGTTGCGGTGCGAGGTGACCAGGACCTCGTGGGCCGCCTCCGGGTCGCTGATCATGTACATATCGCGCCAGCCGAGCGGAATGCGCACGACCGGGCCGTAGCGGTCGCGCAGCCCGCCGACGTAGTCCAGCGGATGGCCGGACATCGCGAGCAGGGAGCGGATCCGGCCGCCGGGGCCGGGGGCCGTGGTGGCGGTGGCCGCGGGGGCGGTGGAGAGCTGGGTCATCGAGGTGCCTTCCTGAGCTCCATGGACACGGTCACGGGCGGGGTCACTCCCTGACGAAGCGCTGGAGGGCGAGCGAGACGTTCTGCCCGCCGAAGGCGAAGGAATTGGAGAGGGCCGCCCGGACCTCCTGCGGACGGGCGGTGTTCGGCACGTAGTCGAGGTCGCACTCGGGGTCGGGCGCGTCCTGGTTGATGGTGGGCGGGATGATCCCGCGGTCGATGGCCAGGGCGCAGAAGGCCGTCTCGGTCGCGCCGGCCGCGCCCAGCAGGTGACCGGTCATCGACTTGGTCGAGCTGACGGCCAGCTTCCCGCTGTGCGTGCCGAAGGCGGCTCTGATCGCCTTCGTCTCGGCGGCGTCGGAGAAGGTGGTCGAGGTGCCGTGCGCGTTGATGTGGTCGATCTCGTCGGGCGACAGGTCGGCCTCGCGCAGCGCGGCGAGCATGGCGCGGGCGGCGCTCTGCCCGCTGGGATCGGGGGCGGTGACGTGGTAGGCGTCGCTGGTCTGGCCGTAGCCGCAGATCTCGGCGTAGACGTACGCGCCCCGCGCCCCGGCCGACTCGGCGGTCTCCAGGAGCATCATGGTGGCGCCCTCCCCCATGACGAAGCCGTCCCGGTCCGCGGTGAAGGGGCGGGAGGCGCGCCGGGGCTCGTCGTTGCGGCGGGACAGTGCGCGCAGGTTGGCGAAGCCCGCGATCAGGGGCGAGGCGATGCAGGCCTCGGAGCCGCCCGCGAGCGCGGCCCCGGCGTAGCCGTCGCGGACCAGCCGGTAGGCCTGTCCGATCGCGTCGGCGGAGGAGGCGCAGGCGGTGACCGGCGCGGCGCCGGGGCCGCGGAAGCCGAAGTGCTGGGAGACGGAGCCCGCGCCCATGTTCACGATGGAGCTGGGCACGAAGTACGGGGAGACCGACCACGGCTCCGCCGCGTCCTTGAGCACCCCCGCCCTCATGGTGGCGGCGCCGCCGATGGCGCTGCCGATCACGGTGGCCGCGCCGTCCCGGTCGATGCCGTCCAGACCCGCCCGCTCCACGGCGAGTTCGGCCGCGACGAGCGCGAAGTGGCAGAACCGGTCGAGGCGCCTGACCTCCAGGCGGGTCAGCCACGCCGTCGGGTCGAAGTCCGCCACCTCGGCGGCGATCCGCACCGGCAGCCGGTCGGCGTCGAAGCCCCGGATCGGTCCCACGCCGGATGCTCCGGCGAGCAGCCGCGTCCAGACCGTCTCGGTGCCGATGCCGAGCGGGTTGACCATGCCGATGCCGGTCACCACCACCCGGTGGCGACCGGCGGCGGTGCTCATCCGGACTCACCCGGTTCGGCGAGCCCGAAAAGGGCCTCCATCCGCATCGCGAGCTGCACGTCGCCCCGGATGTGCAGCCGGCCACCCAGCAGCAGGTCCATGCCCTGGACCGAGGCGGAGGCCATCTCCACGAAGCCGACCGCGTCCAGGGCGAGGGTGACCGCGGGCTCGCCCGAGATGCCCGTCTCGCGCACGTCACAGGTGTCCCCGGCCAGTACGAGGTCGTAGGCGACCGTGTCGGCCGGCGACCTCGACACCTCCCAACGGGCGGTCTGCGCGGGGCCCGTGAGGCCCCCGGTGTACCGCTCGGGCATCCGCTCGAAGGCCGAGCGCAGTACGTCCCCGCCCTCGGGCGTGGCCAGCCAGGCCGCCAGCTCCTGGCGCGGCAGCCCGGCGAGGACGGCGCGGATGTCGGCGAGGTCGCCGGATCGCAGCCCCGCGAGCAGCTCCGGGGGGAAGGTGGGTTCGGCCGTCATGACGACTCCTCCGCTCCTGCGGGCACCCGCCCGCTGTCGACTGTTCGGTCGGCCGCCTGCCGGAGTTCCTGCCGTGGTGCGATGCCGGGCAACCGGGCGAGGACGTGGCCGTCGGGCCGTACGAGGACCGCTTCCGGCCCCTCCAGTGCGTAGACGTCGGCGAACGCTCCCGTGACGTCGCGCAGGTGGGGCCCGTCCGCGGCGATCACGGCGGCCGTCAGGGGCAGGCCCAGGAAGGTCGCGGCCTCCTGCGCCACGTCCTGCCACACGGCCCCCTCCGCCCCCGTGAGCAGGGAGAATCCGGATCGGTTCAGGTCGGTCGTGGAGATCCGCTCGCCGGCCCGGTCGAGCCAGGCGTGCGGAGCCCGGTGGCCGGCCCGGGCGGTCGGCCGGTAGGTCACGATGTCCTGGACCACCGGCTCGCCGGGGCCCGGCGCGTAGGTGAAGCCCAACGCCTGCCCCTCGAAGTCGAAGTGCGGCCGGTGCTGTTCGATGTTCCGGGCGAACTCCGCCTGCTCCACGTCGGATTGGAGCAGTGCCCGCTTCTGGAGGGCGTTGCTCTCGCTGTGCCGGGCATTGAACTCGGCGACCGGGCGCCGTTCGCGCTCGTAGGAGTCGAGCAGGGCATCGGGGGCGCCGCCGTGCAGCACCGCGGCCAGCTTCCAGGCGAGGTTGTGGGCGTCCTGGATGCCGGTGTTCATGCCGAAGCCCCCGGTGGGCGGGAAGGTGTGGGCGGCGTCCCCCGCGGCGAGCACCCGGCCGTCGGCGCTGCGCCAGGAGTCGAGACCGGTGGAGCCCATCACCCAGTTCCGTACGGAGTGGACGCGCAGCCCCTCGACCGACGTGCCGATGGCGGCCTCGATCAGCTTCAGGTGATCGACCTCTTCCTCGAAGTAGGTGTGTTCCTCCTCGGGGGTGAGGGCGGGTATCTCCAGGAGCCATTCGCCGCGCACGGGGTCCACGGTGATCAGGACGCCCCGCACGAGGGAACCCATCACCCAGTACAGGGCGCTCTCGCGGCCGGCGGTCCAGGGCGAGAGGTCGGCGCTGAAGTGGATGTCGAGGAGCCGGCCGAGCGGTGTGGCCGCGGTGCGCCGCAGGCCGACCGTCTCGCGCAGCGGGCCGTGCAGGCCCTCGGCCAGGACGGCGTAGCGGGCCTCGACGACGAGGGGACGCTCGCCCGCGGCCGTCACCCTGACGCCGGAGGGGGTACGGGTCAGCTCCTCGGCCCTGACGCCGCGGATCACCCGAGCGTTCGCGGGGAGCCGCTCGACGAGCAGTGCTTCCACCCGGTTCTGCGAGCAGATGACGGGCAGGACCGGGCTGATGGCCGCGCGCCGCATCAGGGACTCGGCCGATTCGATGACGTCCAGGGCGGCGAGTTCGGTACCGGCGAGCTCGGTGCACCAGGTGATGCGCGCCGTGTTCGGCAGGGGCACGCCGACGCGGCGGACCTCGGCGTCGACGCCCAGGTACCTGAGCAGCTCCATGGTGCGCGAGTTGATGACGGTGGCGCGCGGGTGACCGGAGGGCGTGGGGCGCTGCTCCAGTACGACGGTGCGCACGCCGAGTCCGGCGAGGAAGTGCGCCGCGGCGAGGCCGGTGGGCCCACCGCCGACCACCACGACGTCGGCCTCCAGCTGCTCCGCCGTCCGCGGGGGTCGGGGTACGGCCGCGTTCATCGTCGTACCTCCGTGAGGGCGGCGACGACCGGCGCCAGGCGCCGGGCCACCGCGGCGTCGAAGCCGGCCTTGAACAGGACGCGGGCGACGACGACCGCGGGCAGTCCGGCCAGGACGGCGCCGATCAGCCAGAGCACGAACACCCCGGTGAACGCCTTGCGCGGGAGGTCACCCCGCCGGTCGGCGGCGCGGATGATCCGGCCCCAGACCCGGAAGACACTTCCGGCCAGGAGGTCGGCCGCGGCCAAGGGAGGGTTCACGGGGGCCGCGTCATGCGCGGCGAGCACGGCGCGCACCCGCTCGGCCAAGGCCTCCTCCGAGGTGCCGCCGGAAGCGGCCCCGTCCTGTTCCGCCGCGAATTCCCGCTGCGCGGGCGAGAGTTCGGCGAGGCGCTCGCCGAGGAACGCCAGCCGCTCCAGCTCGTCCGCGCCGACACCGGCGCGCGGGAAGCCCCAGGACGCCTCCCGCTTACCGGCGAGCAGCCAGCGCAGCGTGGTGACGAAGGTGACCCCGGCGGAGGCGGTGTCCACGGAGGCGATCGTGCCCACGTAGCGGCCGCCCGCGCCCTCGATCAGCTGCCGCACCTCGACGGCGGCGGAGTACCACATGTTCCGGCAGGCCACGAGGCCGACGACACCGCGCCCGTCGAACGCCTTCGGCTCCGCGCCGACGAAGGCCCGCATGGGCAGCGCCGGAGCCAGGTACCAGACGGGGAAGGCGAAGACGACCAGGTCCGTGTCGTCATCGTCGGCCACCGGCGGCCGGGCGGTGATCCCGGGTGCCGCGTCGGGGTCGACGGAGGCGGGGAAGACGCCGAAGAAGCGGCGTACGGGCCAGGGGAAGGGAAAGGGTTCGCGTGGCCTGATCTCGACCTTGCGAATGTCCCAACCCGCTTTTTCCAGCGGGTCGGTGACGGCGGAGACGGATTCCAGGAGCTGACCGGTCTGCGAGTACCAGTAGACGGTCACCCGGGGCCGTGGGGGCACCACCTCAGACCTCCCCGCCGGAAACGGCCGTCAGGTGCGCGAAGGACACCGCGAACCGCCCGGATTCGGGAACCATCAAAAGGAGCTTGTCGCCGGCGGAAATCATTCCCTCGGCGAGCATTTCCTCCAGGATCACGTAGATGCTCGCTGAACCGATGTTTCCGACCCGCGTCAGATTGCTGTACCACTTCTCGACGGAGGGACCCCGGAGCTTCTTCTTCTCGATCTCCTTGAGCACCATGGACTTCATGCGCTCGCTGGAGTAGTGCGCGGGGAACCAGGCCAGCTCGTCCGGGTCGAAACGGCCCTCGTCGAGCAGCCGCTGGTACTCCTTGACCCCGAGCCGCACGAGGTGCGGCAGCAGGCCCAGGTCCTGGCGCAGCGCCAGCGCGCCGTCGACGGCCGCCTCGGCCGCGGAGGGGTAGTCCAGCCAGCTCCGCTTCCCCGAGTTGTCGGCCGCGCCCATGTACATGCAGGTGCGCTCGGTGTTGGCGTAGGAGGTGAGCGAGATCCAGTCGATCCGCAGGCTGATCCCTTCGGACGCCGGGCGGTCCTGCACCAGCGCGGCTCCGGCGCCGTCCGAGAGCATGTAGCGCAGGAACGCGATCTCCATGGCGATGGCGCCGTCGTCCGAGACCGGCCGGACGTCGGTGAACCGGTCGCTCTTCATGAGCCGCGAGATCAGTTCGGACGCACAGGCGACCGCGTTCTTCTTCTCCCCGGCCACCACCTGGAGGTAGGCGTTCTTGAGTGCCATCATCCCGGAGCTGCAGATCCCGTGGGTGCTGACGATCTCGCAGGGCGGGCTGCCCAGCTCGCCGTGGACGCCGCTGGCGAAGCCGGGCGCGATGAGGTCCGGGAGACCGGTGGCCGCGGCGATGAGGTCGATGTCGTCGAGGGTGATGTTCGAGCGCTCCACCGCCCGGCGGATGGCGCCGACCGCCAGATCGGTGTTGGAGAACAGGGTCTGCTGCTGCTTGTCGATGGCGTAGTGCCGCGTCTTGATCCCGCAGTTGTCGAGGGTCTGCTCGCGCAGCCCCGAACTCGCGCGGCCCACGCTGCCGATGTACTCCTCGACCTCGTCGTTGGGCACCGGTTCGCCGGGCAGGAAGCTTCCCATGGCGGTGATGTAGGCAGGCATTGCGGTGTCTCCCCGTGATCTAGGCGGTTGCTTTGATTTCGATCTTGGAGACGGCGAGGTCCAGGATGTCGCCGACGGTGCGTATGCCACCGATGCGCTCGTCGTCCATCGATATGCCGTAGGCGCCCTGAAGGCTTTGCGTCATGGCGATGAGATCGAGCGAGTCGATGCCGATGTCGTAGTACAGATCGGATTCCGCCGAGATTTCCTCCGGGTCGGCATCGCACTTGGCCACGAGGAATCCCGTGATATCTGCGTAGAGATCTGTCCTCAGAGACATGTTCACCTCCCGTGCCTCACCCCCTGTGCGGCACGGGATTCACTCTGACCCACGCCACGGGACGGGACAAGGCCGGATTTCCGGGGGGAGATCGACTTCGACCGAACCTCGAACGTGCTCAAGCCGGTGGCCGAGCCTCCGCTACCGGGCGGAAGTCGGGGGCAATTGAAATCGGCCCGAACCCGGGGTCGAATATCCGAAAAGTCGACGGGACCTCGCTGTTTTCGGACACGCCCGCACGGTCGGATCCACGGTCGAATTCGCGGCCGTCCGGCAGGAGCGGCCGGGGGGAGGGGCCCGAGGTGGGCGGCGCGGGCCGCTGTGCGACCGGAGCGGATCCGAGGGGATTGGTCCAGACCTATTGACGGCCGATTCCAGCCCTCCTACGATCCGGTCGGCACAGCCCCACATGTCCACCTCACCCAGAGCCGGGCGTCACGCCCCCACGCGCCGGTCCATGACCACGTCGCCCGGCGGGAAGGGAGCACCGCGTGTTCCGTCGCAAGCCGCGCACCTCACGCCCGTCCGTCGACCCCCACCCCCGGACGGACCCCGGCCGGCACCGCACCACCGCCTCCAGGAGGACCCTCGCCGGGGTCAGCGCGATCGCCGTCGTCGCCGCCGGACTGGCCGCGGCCGGATCCGTCACCGCCGGCGCCGCCACCCCCAACCTGGTCGCCAACTCCGGTTTCGAGAGCGGGTTGTCCGACTGGACCTGTTCCGGCGGCTCCGGCGCGGCGGTCAGCAGCCCGGTCCACTCCGGTACCTCCGCGCTCAAGGCGACCCCCGCCGGCTCGGACAACGCCCAGTGCACCCAGACCATCAGCGTGCAGCCCAACTCCCAGTACACGCTGAGCGCCTTCGTCCAGGGCAGCTACGTCTACCTCGGCGCCACCGGCACCGGAATCACCGGCACCACGTCCACCTGGACGCCCAACAGCCCGTCCTACGGACAGCTCAGCGTCACCTTCGCCACCGGGGCCAACACCACCTCGGTGACCGTCTACCTGCACGGTTGGTACGGGCAGCCCGCCTACTACGCGGACGACGTGGCCCTCGCGGGCCCCGGCGGCACCAACCCCACCCCGACCGCCACCGCGCCCACCACGGTCCCGCCGACCACCGCGCCCCCGACCACGGCCCCACCGACCACCGCCCCGCCCACGACCGCGCCCCCCACGACCGCCCCGCCGACCACGCCACCGCCGGGTGACACCTGCCCCACGAAGCCCAAGCCGTCGGGCAAGGTCCTGCAGGGCTACTGGGAGAACTGGGACGGCGCCTCCAACGGGGTCCATCCCGGCATGGGCTGGGTCCCCATCACGGACAGTCGGATCGCCGCGCACGGCTACAACGTCATCAACGCCGCCTTCCCGGTGATCCTCTCGGACGGCACCGTGCTGTGGCAGGACGGCATGGACGCCGGCGTCAAGGTCTCCACCCCCGCCGAGATGTGCCAGGCCAAGGCGGCCGGGGCGACACTCCTGATGTCGATCGGCGGCGCCGCGGCCGGCATCGACCTGAGCTCCAGCACCGTCGCCGACAAGTTCGTGGCGACCGTCGTCCCGATCCTGAAGAAGTACAACTTCGACGGCATAGACATCGACATCGAGACCGGCCTGTCCGGGAGCGGCAACATCAACACCCTGTCCGCCTCACAGTCCAACCTGATCCGCATCATCGACGGCGTCCTCGCGCAGATGCCGGCCGGCTTCGGCCTCACCATGGCCCCCGAAACCGCCTACGTCACCGGCGGCAGCGTCACCTACGGCTCGATCTGGGGCTCGTACCTGCCGATCATCAAGAAGTACGTCGACAACGGCCGCCTGTGGTGGTTGAACATGCAGTACTACAACGGCAGCATGTACGGCTGCTCCGCCGACTCCTACCAGGCGGGCACCGTCCAGGGCTTCACCGCGCAGACCACCTGCCTCAACAACGGCCTGACCATCCAGGGCACCACCATCAAGGTGCCCTACGACAAGCAGGTGCCCGGTCTGCCCGCCCAGCCCGGCGCCGGCGGCGGCTACATGGCGCCGAGCCTGGTCAGCCAGTCGTGGAACGCCTTCGGCGGTTCGCTGAAGGGGCTCATGACCTGGTCGATCAACTGGGACGGCTCGAAGGGCTGGAGCTTCGGCGACAACGTCAAGTCCCTCCAGAACCGCTGACCCGCCCGCTGAGCGCCCGCTGATCGTCAGCACCGGATGTCCTGACATCCTGTGAGGTATGGCGACACTCAACGGAAAGCCCGTGTCCACCGATGACCTGCTGCCCCTGGCCCTGGTCAACGTCGGTCACTTCACGTCCATGCGCGTCGACGACGGCGCCGTGCGCGGGCTGGAGCTGCACATGGCGCGGCTCGCGAAGGACTGCGAGGTCGTGTGGGGCGCCGACCTGGACACCGGGCGCGTGCGCGCCTTCGTCCGGGAGGCGCTGCACGGGCGGTCGCAGCCCTGCGTCGTCCGGGTGACCGTCTACGACCCGGCGGTCGACATGGGGCACCTCGCGGCGCCGGGTGACCCGCGGGTCCTGGTCACCGTGCGCGGAGCCGGCGCGTTGCGCGCGCCGGCTCCGCTGCGCGCCAAGAGCGTGCGGTACGAGCGGGAGCTGCCCGAGGTGAAGCACGTCGGCCTCTTCGGGGCCCTGCACACCCGGCGCGGCGCCCAGCTCGCCGGCTTCGACGACGCCCTGTTCGTCGGACGCGACGGGCTCGTCAGCGAAGGCGGCACCTGGAACGTCGGATTCGTCGACGCCGACGGCGGCGTCGTGTGGCCGCAGGCCCCGGTGCTGCCCGGAGTCACCAAGGCGCTGCTCCAGCAGCGCGCCGCGCACCGGGTCGCCCCCGTGACCCTGGAGGAGGCGAAGGGCATGGCGGCGGCCTTCGCGACGAACACGAGCATCGGCGTCCGGGCGCTCGCCGCGATCGACGACACCGCACTGCTCGCCGAGCACCCCGTACTGGACCGGCTCCGCGAGGCCTACCTGTCCGTTCCCGGCGAGCGGCCGTAGGCAGCGGCGCCCGGCGGCACGGGGGACCTCGGTCGAGGACCCGTGCCGCCGGGAGCTTCGCTCTCGTGCGGGCCGGTGATCCGCCCGCGTCTCACGCCATGCGGGCGCCCAAGGTGCGCACCACCTGGGTCAGGACCTTCTCGCGCCAGTTCTCCTCGGACTCGGGGTACTTCCCGACGCCGTCCGCGGTCGAGGAACCGCTCACCTCGAACTCGAAGGGGCCCTGGTGGCAGATCATCGTGACGGAAATGCCCTGGGTGTAGCAGCCCGCCGTACCAAGCGAGTTCCCCAGGTCCCGGAACTTCTTGGTGTCCTGGCCGGCCCGCTTCGCCTCGTTGTCGCGGTCCTCGGCGTAGGCGTTCGCCACGAGCGCGGGATCGGCGACGGTCTTGAAGACGATGCGGACGCTGCTGTTGTGCTTGCCCTTGTACTTGGCCGGCAGCCCGAACTCGGTCTTGCAGCCACCCGCCGGTACGTCGCCCGTGGTGCCCGGATCCGACTTCGCGAGCGGGTTGAAGTTGATGACGGTCACCTTGATCGGCGTCCGCTGGAAGTCCTTGGCCTGCGGCAGGATCGCGCGGACCTCCTCGTCGCCGAGCACCTCGCACGCGTTGGGCCACTGGGCCAGCGGCACCGAACCCCCCTCGGTGGGACGTGCCTCCAGCTTCGCACCCGAGGGCTTCGCGGACTCGATCTTCAACGCCGGTGGCTCGCTGCTGCAGCCGGCCAGTACGGCCGCCGCGGACGCGACCGCCGCGACGGCCAGGACGCTGCGCCTCGGTTTCGTGGTGGGCACGGTCAACTCCCCTATGTGGACACGGGGGATCCCCCCTCTTCCGGGCCCATTGTGGACGTGCGCGCCCGATCCCTCCCACCGAAGCCGCCACGCGCCTTGTGATCTTCCCGACAGCGGGGCCGCAGTCCGCGAGTCGGGCGGCGGCGTACCGGTCAGCCGTGGACGAACTCCGGCGGGCGCTTGTCCACGAACGCCGTCATGCCCTCCTTCTGGTCGGCGGTGGCGAACACGGCGTGGAAGAGGCGGCGTTCGAAGCGGATGCCTTCGGTGAGGGTGGTCTCGAAGGCGCGGTTCACGGCCTCCTTCGCCATCATCGCCACGGGCTTGGACATGCCCGCGACCGTCTCGGCCACCGCGAGGGCCTCGGCGAGCAGTGCGTCGGCGGGGACGATGCGGGAGACCAGCCCGGCCCGCTCCGCCTCGACGGCGTCCATCGTCCGCCCGGTCAGACACAGCTCCATGGCCTTGGCCTTGCCGACGGCACGGGTGAGCCGTTGGGAGCCGCCGATGCCCGGGATGACGCCCAGCTTGATCTCCGGCTGGCCGAAGACGGCGGTGTCGGCGGCGAGCAGGACGTCGCAGAGCATGGCGAGCTCGCAGCCGCCGCCCAGGGCGTAGCCGGACACGGCCGCGACGGTGGGGGTCCGGAGCTGGCCGAGCCGGTCCCAGGCCGTGAACCAGTCGGAGAGGTACATGTCCATGTAGCTCCGCGGGCGCATCTCCTTGATGTCGGCCCCGGCGGCGAAGGCCTTCGCCGAGCCCGTCAGGACGATGCAGCCGACCTCGGGGTCCCGGTCGAGGGCCTCGGTGGCCGCGACCACCTCGGTCATGACCCGGAGGTTCAGGGCGTTCAGGGCCTTGGGCCGGTTCAGGGTGACCAGCGCGACCCGGCCCTTGCGCTCGACCAGGATGGTCTCGTACGTCTGCGTCACGGGGCGGTCGTTCCGTTCTGCTCGGTGTCGGTGTCGGTGTCGGTGTGGGTGTGGCTGTGGGTGTCGGGGCCGGCTCGGAGGCCGGCTTCGGCCGCGGGGCGCAGGGTCCGTACGATCGCCGAGAAGTCCAGCTCGCGCCCCTCGCCCGCGGCGAAGTCGGCGTACAGCTCGGCGGCCTTGAGGCCCAGGGGCGCGTCCACGTTCCCGGCCCGCAGGGCGTTCGCCGCCAGCCCCAGGTCCTTGGCCATCAGGGGAGCCGCGAACCCGGGCCGATAGTCCCGGTTGGCGGGGCTGCCCGGTACGGGCCCGGGCACGGGGCAGTTGACGGTGAGCGCCCAGCACTGACCCGACGCCGTGGAGGCGACGTCGTACAGCGCCTGGTGCTCCAGGCCGAGGCGCTCGGCCAGGACGAACGCCTCGCTGACGGCGATCATGGAGATGCCGAGGATCATGTTGTTGCAGATCTTCGCCGCCTGCCCGGCGCCCGGCGCGCCGCAGTGCACGGTCTTCTTGCCCATGACGGCCAGCAGCGGCTCGGCCCGGGCGAACTCCTCGCCGCCGCCGCCCGCCATGAAGGTGAGGGTCGCGGCCTCGGCACCCGCCACCCCGCCGGAGACCGGCGCGTCCAGCGCCCGGTGACCGGCCGCGACGGCCGCCGCGTGCGCGGCCCGGGCATCGGCGACGTCGATCGTGGAGCAGTCGACGAACAGGGTGTCGGGCCGGGCCGCCGCGAGGAGGCCCTCCTCCTGGTAGAGGGAGAGGACGTGGCGGCCCGCGGGGAGCATCGTGATGACGACGTCCGCCTCGGCCGCGGCCCGGACCGCCGAGGGCGCGGCTTCCACCCCCGCGGCCGCCGCGGCGGCCAGGGCCTCGGGCGCCAGGTCGAAACCGATGACCCGGTGTCCCGCCCGGACCAGCTGGGCGGCCATCGGCCCGCCCATGTGCCCGAGCCCGATGAACGCTACGGTCGTGCTCACCACGGCACCTCCTGGGGAGAGTCGGTCACGGCGAGGCGCAGTTCGCGCTCGCCGAGCGGGGCGAAGAACCGGGCCACATCGGCCGCACCGACCTCGGCGAGCGAGGCCGGGCTCCAGTGCGGCGCGCGGTCCTTGTCGATCACCTGAGCGCGAATGCCCTCCACCAGATCGGGGCAGGTCAGAGCCGCGCAGGAGACCCGGTACTCCTGTTCCAGGACCCGTTCCAGCGGGCCCAACGTGCGGGCGCGGCGCAGTGCGGCCAGGGTCACCTTCAGCGCCGTGGGCGACTTCGTCAGGAGCAGGTCGGCGGCCTCCTTCGCGGCCGGTGCGCCGCTGGCGCGGAGCCGGTCCAGGATCTCCTCCACGGTGTCCGCCGCGTAGCAGTGGTCGATCCACTCCCGCTGGGCGCGGAGCCCGCCGCCGGGCGCGGGCACGACGTACCGCTCCAGCACCTCGTGCACGTCGGCGTGGGCGAGGTCCGCGGACAGCTGCGGCAGCAGCGCCGCGGGTACGAAGTGGTCGGCGAGGCCGCACAGCAGGGCGTCGGCGGCGTCCACCGGCGTGCCCGTGAGGGCGAGGTGCGTGCCCAGCTCGCCGGGCGCCAGCGTCAGGAGGTAGGTGCCCCCGACGTCGGGGACGAAGCCGATGCCGGTCTCGGGCATGGCCACGCGGGAGCGTTCGGTGACGATCCGGACGCTGCCGTGGGCGGAGATCCCGACGCCGCCGCCCATCACGATGCCGTCCATCAGGGCGACGTACGGCTTGGGGTAGCGGGCGATCCGGGCGTTGAGCCGGTACTCGTCGCGCCAGAAGTCCGCCGAGGCGGTGGAGCCGCTGCGGGCGTCCGCGTGGATGGAGCGGATGTCGCCGCCCGCGCACAGGCCGCGCTCACCGGCGCCGCGCAGGACGACGGTCCCGACGGCCGGATCGTGCTCCCACGCGGTCAGTGCCGCGTCGATGCGCAGGGCCATGGCGTGGGTGAGCGCGTTGAGCGCCCGGGGGCGGTTCAAGGTCACGTACCCGGCCCGTCCCTCGGTGTGCAGGAGGACGTGGTCGGCGCCTTCGGCGGCGGTGGGGCTCATCGCAGGGCCTCCGTGAGCCCGCGGGCGACGATGATGCGCATGACCTCGTTCGTTCCTTCCAGGATCTGGTGCACCCGCAGGTCGCGGAGGATCTTCTCGATGCCGTACTCGCTGAGGTAGCCGTACCCGCCGTGCAATTGCAGGGCCCGGTCGACGACGGAGTAGCCGGTGTCGGTGGCGAACCGCTTGGCCATCGCGCACAGTTGCGGGGCCAACGGATCGCCCTGGTCCAGCGAGGCGGCGGCCTGGCGGACCAGCGCGCGGGCCGCGGCCAGCTCGGTGGCCATGTCGGCGAGCCGGAACTGCAGCGCCTGCGCGTCCAACAGCCGTGCTCCGAAGGCCTCGCGGTCGGCCAGGTACGCCAGGCTGCGGTCCAGTGCGCTCTGCGCACCGCCCAGCGAGCAGGCGGCGATGCCCAGGCGGCCGCCGTTCAGGCCGTTCATGGCGATGCGGAAACCGTCGCCCTCGGCGCCCAGCCGTCGGTCGGCGGGAACGCGGACGGCGTCGAGGACCACCTGCCGGGTGGGCTGGGCGTTCCAGCCCATCTTGCGCTCGTTGGGGCCGAAGGAGACGCCGGGGTCGTCGCGTTCGACCACGAAGGCGGAGATCCCGCCCGATCCTTCACCACCGGTGCGCGCCATGACGATGTACACCTCGGCCGCGCCGGCTCCCGAGATGAACTGCTTGACCCCGCTCAGGACGTAGTCGTCGCCCACCCGTTCGGCCCGGGTGCGCAGCGCGGCCGCGTCCGACCCGGCGCCCGGCTCGGTCAGGCAGTAGCTGCCGAGGGACCGGGCCGAGCACAGCGCGGGGAGCCACCGGTCGCGCTGGGCGGCGTCGCCGTAGCGGTCGATCATCCAGGCGACCATGTTGTGGATGGACAGGTACCCGGCGATGGAGGGGCACCCGGTGGCGAGGGCCTCGAAGACGAGGACGCCGTCGGCGCGGTTCAGCCCCGAACCGCCGTGCTCCTCACGGACGTACACGCCGCCGAGTCCGAGGTCGGCCGCCTTGCGGAGCACGTCCACCGGGAAGTGCTTGTCCTGGTCCCAGCCGACGGCGTACGGACCGAGCTGCTCCTGTGCGAAGTCGAGCGTGACCTCGGCCAGGGCGAGCTGATCGGGGGTCAGTGTGGTGGTCACCGGCTCAGCCCATCGTCGGGATGGTGAAGCTCGCGCCCTCCTTGGCCCCGGAGGGCCAGCGCGAGGTGACGGTCTTGGTACGGGTGTAGAAGCGGATCGAGTCGGGGCCGTGCTGGTTGAGGTCTCCGAAGCCGGACCGCTTCCAGCCGCCGAAGGTGTGGTAGGCGACGGGGACCGGGATGGGCACGTTGACGCCGACCATGCCCGCACCGACGCGGCGGGTGAAGTCGCGGGCGGTGTCGCCGTCGCGGGTGAAGATCGCGACGCCGTTGCCGTACGGGTGCTCGGTGGGCAGCCGCAGCGCCTCCTCGTAGTCCGCCGCGCGGGCCACGCACAGCACCGGACCGAAGATCTCCTCGCGGTAGATCCGCATGCGCGGGGTGACGCGGTCGAAGAGGGTGGCCCCCGCGAAGAAGCCGTTCTCGTGCCCGGGCAGGGTGAACCCGCGCCCGTCGACGACGAGTTCGGCGCCCTCGTTGACCCCGATGTCGACGTAGCGCCGGACCCGGTCCAGCGCGTCCCGGCTGACCAGCGGGCCGAAGTCGGCGGTGGCGTCGTCGGAGCGGCCGATCCGCAGGGTGGCGATGCGCTCCTTGAGGCGGGCGACCAGCGCGTCGGCGGTCTCCTCGCCGACGGGGACGGCGACGGCGATGGCCATGCAGCGCTCGCCGGCCGAGCCGTAGCCCGCCCCGATCAGGGCGTCGACGACCTGGTCGAGATCGGCGTCCGGCATCACGATCATGTGGTTCTTGGCGCCGCCGAAGCACTGGGCGCGCTTGCCGTGGGCGGCGGCGGTGGCATAGATGTGCGCGGCGATCGGGGTGGAGCCGACGAAGCCGAGCGCCTGTACCCGGGGGTCCGTCAGCAGCGTGTCGACCGCCTCCTTGCCGCCGTTGACCACGTTGAACACGCCGGGCGGCAGCCCCGCTTCGAGGAACAGCTCGGCCAGCCGCAGGGGTACGGAGGGGTCCCGCTCGGAGGGCTTGAGGATGAAGGCGTTGCCGCAGGCGAGCGCGGGGGCGGCCTTCCACAGCGGGATCATCGCGGGGAAGTTGAAGGGGGTGATGCCCGCGACGACGCCGAGCGGTGAGCGCAGGGAGTGCACGTCGATGCCGGTTCCGGCGTTGTCGGTGAACTCGCCCTTGAGGAGGTGGGGGATGCCCGCGGCGAACTCGACGACCTCCAGGCCGCGTTGGATGTCGCCGTGGGCGTCGGCGACGGTCTTGCCGTGTTCGGCCGACAACAGTCGCGCCAGCGACTCCCTTTCGCCTTCGATGAGTTGCAGGAAGCGCAGCAGGACACGGGCCCGGCGCTGCGGGTTCCACTCGCCCCACTCGCGCTGCGCCGCCTCGGCGTCGGTGATGGCGGCCTCGGTGTCGGCGCGTCCGGCGAGCGGGACCCGGGCCTGGACGGCGCCGGTGTTGGGGTCGTGGACGTCGGCGAAGAGGCCGGACGTGCCGGTGGTGTGCTTTCCGCCGATGAAATGGGTGAGTTCGCGGACCATGGGAGCCTGCTCTCGTCAGGTGAGGATCCGGGGACGGCACGGCGCACCGGCAACCGGACCCGGGTCGGGTCCGTCGCGTGGGGTGCCGTGGGACAGGGCTGCCGGAGGCGGCCGATGAGCTAGAGCGCGGGGGTCGCCGCTCGCTCCGCCGGATCACCAGGGTCGTGGGTACGGACCGGTGCCATGCGTGTCTGCTCCATCCTCGTGGACAACACGGAACGTTCCGCGGCCGGTAACCTGACTCCCGGATCACCGCGTGCCGTCCGCCTCACCGACGTGAAGCCGTCAGTGGCGTGTGGAGGGCAGCACACTCCCCGGTCACAGTGGCGGGACCGTGCCGGATTCACACCGGCTTCCCTGCACCGCGGACCTTGTGCCACGAACATATAGTTGGACGTCCTAGTAAGTCCACCCCCACCTTCGCCATCCCCACCGGCACGGCCGGCCCGGATGGCCGGCGCGGCTCAACCGTCCTCGGCGACGACCGGATAGGGCACGAAGGTGCTGCTGTTCTCGTCGACCGCGAGCGTGCGACCGAGCGGGGGAGCGGCGCGCTGGGGGCATTCGAGGCGTTCGCAGAGGCGACAGCCCATGCCGATCGGCGTGGCGGCCGAGGCGTTGGCGAGGTCGAGCCCGTCGGAGTAGACCAGGCGGGAGGCGTGCCGGATCTCGCACCCGAGGCCGATCGCGAAGGTCTTGCCGGGCTCGCCCCAACCGCCGCGGTGCCGGGTGACGGCCCGGGCGGTCCACAGGTGGCGCGCGCCGTCGGGCATGGCGGCGATCTGGACGTGGATGCGGCCGGGGGCGGCGAAGGCCTCGTAGACGTTCCACAGCGGGCAGGTGCCGCCCGCCCGGGAGAAGTGGAATCCGGTGGCGGACTGCCGCTTGGACATGTTCCCGGCCCGGTCGACGCGGACGAAGGAGAACGGCACGCCCCGCAGGCGCGGCCGCTGGAGTGTGCTGAGGCGGTGGCAGACCGTCTCGTAGCCCAGACCGAAGCGGACGGTGAGCTTCTCGATGTCGTAGCGCTCCTCCTCGGCCGCCGCGTGGAAGGCCCCGTACGGGAGCACCAGCGCCGCGGCGAAGTAGTTCGCGATGCCGATCCGGGCCAGTGACCAGGCGGCCGAGCCCTCGTCGAAGTCCTCCGAGGCGAGGGCGGACAGGCCCGCTCCGTGTTCGAGGAGCGCGAGTTGGGTGGCCATCCGGAACGCCTGTTGACCGGGGAGCAGCCGCGGCGACAGGTGCAGGGTCCGCCGCGCGGGGTCGTAGCGGTGCAGCCGGTCGGCGTCCGGGGCCAGGCGCACGCCGTGCCGTTCGGCCAGCCGGTCCGCGAGGGCGGGCAGCACGCCGCCGGGGCGGATGCCGATCGCGCCCGCCAGCTCCTCGGCCGCGAGATCGGTGTCGTGGAGGTAGTTCTGGCGGCGGTAGAAGAACTCGCGGATCTCCTCGTGCGGCGGCCGGGGTCCGCCGACGGTCCCCCCGGCCCTGCCGTCGGCGGCGTCCGAGAGCCGCTCCGTCAGGGCGACGTTGCGCCGCCCCAGGTCGAGCAGGACCCCTGCGACGGCCGGCAACCGCTGGACCAGCTCGGCCAGTTCGGAAGCGGAGACCCGGGCGGCCGTGATGTCGTCGGCCAGTGCCTCGCGCAGGTCCGCGACCGTGCGCGCGCCGTCCCGCTCCGCGAAGAAGCCGGGATCGACGCCGAACGCCTCCGTGAGCCGGAGCAGCACGGGCACCGTGAGCGGGCGCGAGTCGTGCTCCATCTGGTTCAGGTAGCTGGGGGAGATCTCCAGTCGGCGCGCCAGCTCGGCCTGGCTGAGCCGCCGCTCCTCGCGCAGCCGCCGCAGCCGCGCCCCCGCATAGGTCTTGCCCATCGTGCCCCCCGTACCGCCTACCAGTGAGTAGGAAAGTGAGTGTAGGCGCGGCGGCGGACCGTGCACCCTTCGCAATCTTGGCAATCGCGGCGAAGAAGATGCGCAGAACGTGGCATGCGGCCACGGTTGATGGCACTCGGTGCCACTGCCAGAGTCGGACTGCGGCCAGGAAGCCCGCAGAAGCGTCCGGCGGGCGCCGAGGGCGGATCGCGCACCACGGTGTGCAGGGTGCACCGAGTGTCACCCGGTGACTCGTCGATGTCTCATTCGCACATTTCACATGTCCACTTTTTGACGTGACTCAGGGGAGACGGCCATGGCCACGCAGCAGGCTCAGGCTCAGGACCGGAATCAGGCTCAGGCCCAGGCGGGAACGACGACGGCGGCGGCCCGGGAACTGGAGCAGCGGTGGGTGAGCGACCCCCGCTGGGCCGGCATCGAGCGGACCTACTCCGCCGAGGACGTCGTCCGCCTCTCCGGCAGCGTCCGCGAGGAGCACACCCTGGCCCGGCGCGGCGCCGAGCGGCTGTGGCGCCAGCTGCACGAGCAGGACTACATCCACGCCCTGGGCGCCCTCACCGGCGGCCAGGCCGTCCAGCAGGTGCGGGCGGGACTCCAGGCGATCTACCTGTCCGGCTGGCAGGTCGCGGCCGACGCCAACCAGGCCGGCCACACCTACCCCGACCAGAGCCTGTACCCGGTCAACTCGGTTCCGCAGGTGGTCCGTCGGATCAACAACGCCCTGCTGCGCGCCGACCAGATCGCGACCGCCGAGGGCGGTACGGACACCACCGACTGGCTGGCCCCGATCGTGGCGGACGCCGAAGCCGGCTTCGGCGGCCCCCTCAACGCCTTCGAGCTGACCAAGGCCATGATCGCGGCGGGCGCGGCGGGCATCCACTACGAGGACCAGCTGGCCTCCGAGAAGAAGTGCGGCCACCTCGGCGGCAAGGTGCTCGTCCCCACCGCCCAGCACGTCCGCACCTTGAACGCGGCCCGCCTGGCCGCCGACATCGCGGACACCCCGACCCTGATCATCGCCCGTACCGACGCCCTCGCCGCCACCCTGTTGACCAGCGACGTCGACGAGCGCGACGCCGAGTTCTGCACGGGCGAGCGCACCGCCGAGGGCTTCTACCACGTCCGGGGCGGGATGGCCCCGGTCATCGCCCGCGGCCTCGCCTACGCCCCGTACGCGGACCTGATCTGGGTGGAGACGGGCACCCCGGACCTGGCGCAGGCCCGCGAGTTCGCCGAGGCGATCCACGCGCGGTACCCGGACCAGATGCTGGCCTACAACTGCTCGCCGTCCTTCAACTGGAAGGCGGCGCTGGACGACGACCAGATCGCCAAGTTCCAGCGGGAACTGGGCGCGATGGGCTACCGCTTCCAGTTCATCACCCTGGCCGGCTTCCACTCGCTCAACCACGGCATGTTCGACCTCGCCCGCGGCTACGCCGAGCACGGCATGACCGCGTACGTCGACCTCCAGGAGCGCGAGTTCGCCGCCCAGGCGCAGGGGTTCACCGCCGTCAAGCACCAGCGCGAGGTCGGCACGGGCTACTTCGACCTGGTCTCCACCGCCGTCAACCCGACCTCCTCGACCACCGCGCTCGCGGGCTCCACGGAGGAAGAGCAGTTCCACTAGGCCCCGCACCGCAGCGCTCGGTCCACACCGCACCGCCCCCGGGGCCCCGCACCGGAGCCCCGGGCCCCCTCTTCCTCCGCTCCGCTTCCCTCCTAGAGGAGACCCGTATGTCCGTCCCCGCGATCACGCGCCGCGTCGAGGTCCTCGCGGCTCCGGGCGAGCGCCACGACGAGATCCTGACGCCCGAGGCGCTCGACTTCCTGGCCCGGCTCGACGAGGCCTTCGCGGACCGGCGGCTCAGGCTCTTCAAGGAGCGCGAGCGCCGCTCGGCCAACCTGGCAGCCGGCACCCCGCTGGACTTCTCCCGCGCCACCTCGGCCGTCCGCGCCGACCCCGACTGGCGGGTCGCGCCCCCCGCGCCCGGTCTGACCGACCGGCGGGTGGAGATCACCGGCCCGCCCGAGCGGCGCATGACGGTGCACGCCCTCAACTCCGGCGCCCAGGTGTGGATGGCCGACTTCGAGGACGCCACCTCGCCCACCTGGGACAACGTCATCGGCGGGCAGCTGAACCTGCTCGACGCCATCGAGCGCCGCATCGACTTCACCACCCCGGAGGGCAAGGAGTACCGCCTCGGCGCGGACCTGGCGACCATCGTGGTGCGCCCCCGCGGCTGGCACCTCACCGAGGAGCACCTGGAGATCGACGGCCGCCCCGTCCCGGCCTCCCTGGTCGACTTCGGCCTGTACTTCTTCCACTGCGCCCAGCGGCAGATCGACGCCGGGCACGGCCCGTACTTCTACCTTCCCAAGCTGGAGAACCGCAACGAAGCACGGCTGTGGAACGACGTGTTCGTGCTGGCCCAGGAACTGCTCGGGATCCCCCGCGGCACGGTCCGCGCCACCGTGCTCATCGAGACCGTCACCGCGGCGTTCGAGATGGAGGAGATCCTCTACGAGCTGCGCGAGCACAGCTCCGGGCTCAACGCGGGCCGTTGGGACTACCTCTTCAGCATCATCAAGACCTTCGGCCACCGCACCGACTTCCAACTGCCCGACCGGGCCAAGGTCACCATGACCGCCCCCTTCATGCGTGCCTACGCCGAACTCCTCGTCCGCACCTGCCACCGGCGCGGCGCCCACGCCATCGGCGGCATGTCCGCACACGTCCCCGGGAAGGACGCGGCCGCGAACGAGGCGGCGCTCGCCAAGGTCCGGCTCGACAAGGAGCGCGAGGCCGAGGACGGGTTCGACGGCTCCTGGGTCGCCCACCCCGCCCTGGTGCCCGTCTGCCGCACGGTCTTCGACGCCGTGCTCGCCGACCGGCCGCACCAGCTCGACCGTACGCGTGAGGACGTCCGGGTCACCGCGGCCGACCTGCTGTCGGTCCGGCGGGTCGCGGGCCCGCCCACGGCCGAAGGCATCCGTGCCAACGTCGCCGTCGCCCTCCGGTACTTCGACGCGTGGCTGCGCGGCAGCGGCGCCGTCGCCCTGTACGGGCTGATGGAGGACGCGGCGACCGCGGAGATCGCGCGGGTCCAGCTCTGGCAGTGGCTGCGCCACGGCACGGCCGACCGCGCGGGCGTGCGGGAGATCCTCGACGCGCAGTGCGCCGCGCTCGCGAAGGAGGATCCGGACGCCCGGGTCGCCGAGGCGCGCGCCGTCCTCGAGCGGACGGCGCTCCAGCGGGACCTACCGGCCTTCTTCACCCCCGACGCGTACGCCCGCCACCTCGTCCGCCGTCCGGAGGCCCGCGCATGAGCGCCGCCAGTGACAGCAGCGCCACAGCCACAGCCACAGCCGCCACCGGCGCGGGCGCGGCGATCCGCAGGGTCGGCGTCGTCGGCGGCGGCCAGATGGGCGCGGGCATCGCCGAGGTCTGTGCCCGTGCGGGCCTCGACACCGTGGTGTGCGAGACCGACGCCGCGGCCGCCCTGGCCGCCCGCGAACGCGTGGCCGTCTCCCTCGAACGCGCCGTCCAGCGCGGCAAACTGGACCGGCTCACCGCCGAGGACGCCCTGGCCCGGCTCGTCTTCTCCGGCAGCCTGGACGACCTCGCCGACCGGCAGCTCGTGATCGAGGCGGTGGTGGAGGACGCGGCCGTGAAGACCGAGACCTTCGCCACCCTCGACAAGATCGTCGAGGACCCGGGGGCGGTCCTGGCCACCAACACCTCCGCCATCCCCGTCATGCGACTGGCCATGGCCACCGGCCGCGCCGACCGCGTCGTGGGCCTGCACTTCTTCAACCCGGTGCCCGTCCTGCCCCTCGTGGAGATCGTGTCCTCGCTGCACACCACCCGCGAGACCGTGGAGACGGTGGAGGCGTTCGCCCGCGACGCGCTCGGCAAGACGGCCGTCCGCTCGCAGGACCGGGCCGGCTTCGTCGTCAACGCGCTCCTCGTCCCCTACCTGCTCTCGGCCATTCGGATGGCCGAATCGGGCTTCGCCACCGCCGCGGACGTCGACGCGGCCATGGAGCTGGGATGCGCCCACCCCATGGGCCCCCTGAAGCTCGCCGACCTCATCGGCCTGGACACCGTCGCGGCCATCGCGGAGTCCCTCTACGCCGAGTTCAAGGAGCCGCTCCACGCCCCGCCACCGCTGCTCCGGCGCATGGTCCAGGCGGGTCTGCTGGGCCGCAAGAGCGGCCGCGGGTTCCATACCTACGACCGGGGCTGACGAGGGACCCGGTGGTACGGCTCCCGGGTTGAGGGACCCGGGAGGCACGGAGCAGGAGCGCGCGGTGGCCCGGTGAGCCACCGCGCGCTCCCTGCGCGTCGGCCGCGGGGTGTCTCATCTCACCGTCCGGGATGTGGTCAACATCCGCCCGACCGGGCCGCGTCGACCTAAGCTGACCCCCAGCAGCTGGTTCGCCCCGTCCGCCAGGCGGGATGCGTCGTAAGAGGGAACCCGGTGGGAATCCGGGACTGCCCCGCAGCGGTGAGCGGGAACGACCGCCGTCATACGCACTGGACCCGTACGGGTCTGGGAAGCGACGGCCACTAGGTGCCCGCCGGGAGACCGGCAGGCGCGCCCGCAAGTCCGAAGACCTGCCCGTTGCCCGCGCACGCACGGTCGTGCGCGGATTTCCTGGTGACCTCGTGGGCGGGTCGGTCGGGGGCGCCCCGGACCTGTTCCGGGGGAACGACGGACGGTCGCAGCCGGTGCCTCGCGCACGGCGGTGCGACGGGCCGTCCGCTCTGCCACCCCTTCGCGCCTCGCGTCCGTCACCGGGACTCATGGAGACGTACTCGCGAAGGAGAGTTCCGTGACACCCGAGAACACCACCCGTTCCACCACCGCCCGTTCCGCCACCTCCGCGGCCGCGCCGGACCCGGCCGTACGGGCCACCGTCCACGGCTACCCCCGGCAGGGGCAGAACCGGGAACTGAAGAAGGCCGTCGAGGGCTACTGGAAGGGCCGGGTCGAGGCCGACGCCCTCCGGGCGACCGCCGCGACCCTGCGCCGGACCCACTGGCAGCAGCTGGCCGAAGCGGGCATCGGCGAGGTGCCCACCGGTGACTTCTCGTACTACGACCACGTCCTCGACACCAGCGTCATGGTCGGCGCCGTCCCGCCCCGCCACCGCGCCGCCGTCGAAGCGGACCCGCTGGACGGCTACTTCGCCATGGCCCGCGGCACCCAGGACGTGGCGCCGCTGGAGATGACCAAGTGGTTCGACACCAACTACCACTACCTGGTCCCTGAGCTGGGCCCCGACACCGAGTTCACCGCCGACTCCGCCAAGCAGGTCGCCGAGCTGAAGGAGGCCCTGGCGCTCGGGCTGAACGCCCGCCCGGTGCTGGTCGGACCGGTCACCTATCTCCTGCTGGCCAAGCCCGCCCCGGGCGTGCCCGAGGACTTCCAGCCGATCACCCTGCTCGACCGGCTGCTGCCCGTCTACGCCGAGGTGCTCGCCGACCTGCGCGCGGCGGGCGCCCAGTGGGTCCAGCTCGACGAGCCGGCCCTGGTCCAGGACCGCACCCCGGCCGAGTTGGGCGCGGCCGCCCGCACCTACCGCGAACTGGGCGGGCTGGCCGAACGCCCCAAGCTGCTCGTCGCCTCGTACTTCGACCGGCTCGGCGAGGCGCTGGCGGTCCTGGCCAAGGCACCCGTCGACGGTCTCGCCCTCGACTTCACCGACCGGGCCGCCGGCAACCTCGCCGACCTGGCCGCTGTCGGCGGCCTGCCCGGGAAGCGCCTGGTCGCGGGCGTGGTCAACGGCCGCAACGTCTGGATCAACGACCACGAGGCCTCCCTCGCCACGCTCGGCACCCTGCTCGGTCTCGCGGGCAGCGTCGACGTCTCCTCCTCCTGCTCCCTCCTGCACGTTCCGCTGGACGTCACCGCCGAGCGCGACGTCGACCCCCAGGTGCGGCGCTGGCTGGCCTTCGCCCGGCAGAAGACCGCCGAGATCACCGTCCTGGCCCGCGGCCTCGCGCAGGGCACGGACTCCATCGCCGCCGAACTCGCCGCGAACCGCGCCGACCTCGCCTCCCGGGCGCACTCGCCGATCACCCACGACCCGGCCGTGCGCGCCCGCACCGCGGCGGTCACCGACGCCGACGGGCGCCGCTCCCAGCCCTACGCGCAGCGGGCCGCGGCCCAGCGGACCCACCTCGGCCTGCCCCTGCTGCCCACGACGACCATCGGCTCCTTCCCGCAGACCACCGAACTGCGCACCGCCCGCGCCGACCTGCGCGCCGGACGGCTCGACGAGGCCGGCTACGAACGCCGCATCGAGGCCGAGATCCGCGAGGTGATCGCCTTCCAGGAGAAGACCGGCATCGACGTCCTCGTGCACGGCGAACCCGAACGCAACGACATGGTCCAGTACTTCGCCGAGCAGCTGACCGGCTACCTGGCCACCCAGCACGGCTGGGTCCAGTCCTACGGCACCCGCTACGTCCGGCCGCCGGTCCTGGCCGGGGACATCTCCCGCCCCGATCCGATGACCGTGCGCTGGACCACGTACGCGCAGGCGCAGACGGCGAAGCCGGTCAAGGGCATGCTGACCGGCCCGGTCACCATGCTCGCCTGGTCCTTCGTCCGGGACGACCAGCCCCTCGGTGACACGGCCCGACAGGTCGCGCTCGCCCTGCGCGACGAGGTGAACGACCTGGAGACGGCGGGCACCTCCGTCATCCAGGTCGACGAGCCGGCCCTGCGCGAGACCCTCCCGCTGCGCGCCGCCGACCACGCCGAGTACCTGGCCTGGGCCACCGAGTCCTTCCGGCTCAGCACCAGCGGTGTCCGGCCGGACACCCAGATCCACACCCACATGTGCTACGCCGAGTTCGGCGACATCGTCGCGGCCATCGAGGACCTCGACGCCGATGTGATCAGCCTGGAGGCCGCCCGTTCGCACATGCAGGTCGCCGACGAACTCGCCGGCGCGGGCTACCCGCGCGAGGTCGGCCCCGGCGTCTGGGACATCCACTCGCCGCGCGTCCCCTCCGCCGACGAGGCCGTGACGCTGCTGCGCAAGGGGCTGGGGGCCATTCCGGCCGAGCGGCTGTGGGTCAACCCCGACTGCGGGCTGAAGACCCGCGGCTGGACCGAGACGAAGGCGTCCCTGGAACACCTCGTCGAGGCCGCGCACCGGGTGCGGGCGCAGCTGATCACGGGCTGAGCGTGCGGCCGGACGGGGACGGTCCGAGCGGACCGTCCCCGTCCGGTGCCGGACGCACCGCCCGGTCGGTACGCTCGGTCCCGGGCGACGGGAGGCCACCGATGGGCGCAGCGCCGTACGGACGGAAGAACGTGCACGGAGACGGTGACGGCGAGCGCGGCGCGGCGCGCCGCGCGCGGCCGGACGGGCTCCGGGACGCGGACCGCGCGGGAGCCGATCCGGGGCTGTACGGGCCGGGATCCGTGACCTGGCAGTGCCACGGCGACCCGATCATGTGGATCGCCGGGGTCCGGGCCCTGTACCTCCAGGCCCTCCACCCGCGGGCCGTCCGCGGCGTCATGGCCAACTCCGACTTCCGCCAGGACGCCTGGGGGCGGCTGCTGCGCACCGCCGACTTCGTCGGCACGATCACCTACGGCACCACCGAGGCCGCCGAGGCGGCCGGAGCCCGGGTCCGCAGGATCCACCGGATGCTGTCCGCGGCCGACCCCGCCACCGGCGACCGCTTCCCCGTCGACGACCCCGAACTCCTGCTGTGGGTGCACTGCGCGCAGATCGATTCCTTCCTGCACACCCTGCGCCGCTCCGGCGTCCCCCTCACCGCCGCGCAGGCCGACCGGTACGTCGACGAGAACCGCACCAACGCCCGCCTCGTCGGCCTCGATCCCGCCACGGTGCCGGCCACCACCGCGGACCTGGCCGCGTACTTCGACGAGGTCCGCCCCCGCCTCGCGGCCGGAGCCGACGCCCGCGCCGTCGACGACTTCCTGCGCAGCCCGCCCATTCACCCGCTCCTCGTGCCTGGCCGAAACCTGCTGTGGCGACCGCTCGCCGGACTGGCCTACGGGTCCCTCCCGGCGTACGCGCACCAGCTGTACGGGCGCCCCGCTCCCGCCCCACGCAGCGTCACCCGACGCTTGCGCCTCACCGGCCTCGTGCTGCGCAGCATTCCCGCAGGTCTGCGCTGGCAGCTGCCGCCAGGTCACATCTTGAGAGCGATGCGCCGCATGGGCCCCGGGAGCCGCCCCTCGACGCACGCACTGCGCACTTCAGCGGCCATACTGGACCGGCCGGGGAGGGTGGCGCACGACAACGGGGGCGGCAGTAGGACATGGCTGAGTCCAGACTGATCCAGGGCCGGTACAGGTCGCTCGATCTGATCGGTCGCGGTGGCATGGGTGAGGTGTGGCGCGCCCGCGACGAGTCGCTGGGGCGACATGTCGCAGTAAAGTGCCTCAAACCGCTCGGGGCGGAGCAGGACGCCCACTTCACGCAGGTGCTGCGCGAGCGCTTCCGGCGCGAGGCGCGCGTCGCCGCCTCGCTCCAGCACCGGGGCGTCACCGTCGTCCACGACTTCGGGGACGACAGTGCCACCGGCGGGCCCCTCTACCTCGTCATGGAGCTGCTCGAAGGGAGCAATCTCAGCCAGCTCCTGGAGGAGAACGACGCCCGCCCGCTGGCCGTCGACGACGTCGTCGACATCGCGGAACAGCTCGCCGCCGCCCTCGGCTACACCCACGACCAGGGCGTCGTCCACCGCGACCTCAAGCCCGCCAACATCATGCGGCTCACCGACGGCACCGTGAAGATCTGCGACTTCGGCATCGCCCGGCTCGCCGCCGACATCGGTTTCACCGCCAAACTCACCGGCGGCGGCATGGCCATGGGCACGCCGCACTACATGTCGCCCGAGCAGATCGCCGGCGGCGAGGTCGACCACCGCAGCGACCTCTACTCCCTCGGCTGCGTCCTGTACGAGATCGCCACCGGCGCCCCGCCCTTCGACCTCGGCGACTCCTGGTCCGTCCTGGTCGGGCACCGGGACACCGCTCCCGTGCCCCCGCGCCAACACCGCCCGGAGCTCCCCGCCCACTTCGAGCAGGTGGTCCTGGACCTGCTGGCCAAGCGCCCCGAGGACCGGCCCGCCGACGCCCGCGGGCTGCACCGGCGGCTCGTCGAGGCCCGCCGCGGCAGCGCCGCCGCGCCCGCGGCGAGCGACGCGCTGCCCGCGTGGGCGCGCGGCATGACCGCCGGCCGCAAGGCGGGCCTGGAGGCCCGCCCGGCGAGCGGCGCGTGGGCGGTGCTGACCGGTTCGTGGACGGCCGCACGCCCCGCCGCGCCCGTCCGGGAACCCTCCGAGGCGCTCTCGACCCGCGAGTCCGCCCCCCAGCCGCTCCCGGTACCCGTCCCGCAGCCGGAGCCCGCGCCGGCCGCCGCGGACCCCGCCGATGAACCGGCCCACGAACCGGCCCACGATCGCGGAGCCGTAGCCGGAGCCGCCGGCCAGGGCGCGCCCCTGCGGGGCGCCGTACGTCCGCCCGCGGCCTCGGACCCGCGGCTCACGGCCGCCTACGGCCGGCCGAGCCCCCGCCCGCTGGGACCCGACCACCCCGAGACCCTCGCCGCGGTCTCCGCGCACGCCTTCGCCCTCAGCCGGGCCGGGCGCCCGGCCGACGCCCTGGCCGCGCACACCGAGGTCGCCGAGGGCCGGGCCCGCACCCTCGGCCCCGACCACGCCGACACCCTCGCCGCGCGCCAGGAGACGGCGTACGTCCTGGGCCAGCTCGGGCGCCACCAGCAGGCGCACGAGGTCTACCTCGCGGTGCTCGCCGCCCGCGAGCGGACCATCGGCGCGGACCACCCGGACACCCTGCGCTGCCGCCACAACCTGGCCTTCAGCCTGAGCCGGCTCGGTCGGCTCGCCGACGCGCACCGCACCGCCGAGGACGTGGCCACCGCGCGGGCCCGGGTGCTCGGCCCGGACCACGAGGACACCCTGCTCACCCGCTACGAGGTCGGCTACGCCCTCGGACAGCTCGGCCGCTGGCAGGAGGCGCTCGCCGCCTACCGCGAGGTCGCCGCGGCCCGCGAGCGGACCCTGGGCCGCGACCACCCCGACACGCTGGCGGCCCGTTACGAGGTCGGCATCGGCCTCGGGCGGCTCGGCCGCACCCCCGAGGCGCTGGACCTCTTCCGCTCGCTCGCGCGCGACCGCACCCGCGGTTACGGGGCCGCCGACCCCGAGACCCTGCGCGCCCGCCACGTCGTCGGCGTCAACCTCGGCCGCCTCGGGCGCTGGGCCGAGGCGGTCGCCGAAGCCCGTCAGGTGGCCGCGCTGCGGGCCCGGACGCTCGGCCCCGACCACCCCGACACGCTGGTCAGCCGCCGCGAGGTCGCGGTGGGCCTGGGACGGCTCGGCCGCTGGGACGAGGCGCTGCCCGTGTACCAGGAGGTGGCCGGGGCCCGCGAACGCGTGCTCGGCGCCGACCACCCGGACACGGTCGCGGCGCACGCGGACGAGGCCCACTGCCTGGAGCGGCTCGGGCAGGTGTGCTACCAAGAGCCATGACCAAGGAGCAGCGGTTCCAGGGCGTGTACGACGCGGTGATCGTGGGCGGTGGGCACAACGGCCTGGTGGCCGCCGCCTACCTGGCGCGCGCGGGGCGATCGGTCCTCGTCCTGGAACGGCTCGGCCACACCGGTGGCGCGGCCGTCTCCACCCGCCCCTTCGCGGGTGTCGATGCCCGGCTGTCGCGGTACTCGTACCTGGTGTCGCTGCTGCCGGACAAGATCGTGCGGGAGCTGGGGCTGGAGTTCGCCGTCCGCAAGCGCACGGTGTCCTCGTACACCCCCACCGAGCGCGCCGGCCGCCCGGGCGGACTCCTCGTCGGCGGCGGGGAGGACCGGACCCGGGAGTCCTTCGCCCGACTCACCGGCTCGGACCGGGAGTACGAGAACTGGCGGGCCTTCTACGCGACGACCGCCCGCCTCGCCCGCAAGGTCTTCCCCACCCTCACCGAACCGCTGCCGACCCGGGCGGCGCTGCGTGACCGGATCGACGACGAGAGCGCCTGGCGGATGCTGTTCGAGGAACCGCTGGGACGCGCGGTCGAGGACCGGTTCGCCGACGACCTGGTGCGGGGCGTGGTGCTCACGGACGGTCTGATCGGCACCTTCGCCGACGCCCACGATCCCTCGCTCGTCCAGAACCGCTGCTTCCTCTACCACGTGATCGGCGGCGGCACGGGCGACTGGGACGTGCCGGTCGGCGGCATGGGCGCGCTGACCGACGCGCTGGCGGACGCCGCGCGCGCCGCCGGCGCGCGGATCGTCACCGGGCACGAGGCGGTGCGCATCGACGTCGACCCCGGTTCCGGTACGGAGCCGAGCGGGCCCGTGGAGGTCACGTACCGGACCGACCGCGGCGAAGGCCGGGTCGGTGCCCGCAAGGTGCTGGTCAACGCCTCCCCGCAGGACCTGGCCCGGCTGCTCGGCGAGGCCGCGCCGGACGCCCCCGAGGGCGCGCAGCTCAAGGTCAACATGCTGCTGCGCAGGCTGCCCCGGTTGCGCGACTCCTCGGTGGACCCGCGGGAGGCCTTCGCCGGCACCTTCCACATCGCGGAGGGCTACGAGCAGCTGGCGCGCGCCCACCGGGAGGCGGCCGCCGGAGAACTGCCCTCCGCACCGCCTTCGGAGATCTACTGCCACTCGCTGACCGACGCCTCGATCCTCGGCGCGGACCTGGCGCGGCGCGGCTACCAGACGCTCACCCTGTTCGGACTGCACGCCCCGGCCCGGCTGTTCGGGAAGGACAACGCCGGCGCCCGGGAGGTCCTGCTCGCCGCGACGCTGGCCCAGTTGGACGCGCACCTGGCCGAACCGCTCGCGGACTGCCTGGCCGTCGACGCCGACGGCCGCCCCTGCATCGAGGCGAAGACCCCGCTCGACCTGGAACGCGAACTGCGCCTGCCCGGCGGGCACATCTTCCACCGGGACCTGTCCTGGCCCTTCGCGGAGCCGGGTGCCGGGCGTTGGGGCGTGGAGACCCGGCACCCCGACGTGCTCCTGTGCGGGGCGGGCGCGGCCCGCGGCGGCGGGGTCAGCGGGGTGCCGGGACACAATGCGGCGATGGCGGTCCTGGGCCGCTGACCCGGCCCGTCGCGTTACGCGCCGACCGGCTCGATCACGACGATCGGGATCTCGCGGTCGGTCTTGGTCTGGTAGTCGTCGTAGGCGGGCCAGTGCCCGACCATCAGGGGCCAGGCCTCGGCGCGCTCCGCGGGGTCGGCGGTGCGGGCCGTGCCCTGGAGGACCTCGGGACCGACCTGGATGCGGACCTCGGGGTGCTCGGAGAGGTTCCGGTACCAGAGCGGGTGCTCGGGGGCGCCGCCCTTGGAGGCGACGATGAAGTACCGCCCGTCCTTCTCGCCGTAGATGAGCGGGGTCCGGACGGGATTGCCGCTCTTGCGCCCGAGGGTGGTCAGGAGCAGGGTCTGGGTGCCGTTCCAGAGCCGTCCTTCGGCTCCACCGGACCCGACGTACTGCTTGACGTGGTCCAGTTGCCAACCGGGCTTGGGGTCGGTCGGGTGGTCCCAGTCGATGTCGGTCATGTGCGGTCCGCCTCCAGGTGTCGAAGTTGCCGGTGTTGAACCCTCAACGATCAATAACATTCAGGGATGCGGCGTTATGCCCCGGCCCTTCGGCCGGAACGCCTGCGTCCTCGGACGGGCACCGGGCACAATTCCTGGGGGTCCGTCAGGGCACGCCCGCACCACCACACTTCCGGGAGCCGTCGGTGTCCTCGCAGGAGTCGCAAGAGATCCTCATCACGATCACCCCGCAGCAGGCCGTGCACGGGGTGATCATCCCCGCGCCCCGGGGCCTGGGCAACGCCCGGCTCCGGATACCGCCGAGCCGGGACGGCGACCTCGTACGGGCCCGGATCGGCGAGACCGAGGTGTTGCTGCGCATCAAGGTGACCCCCGTCCCGGGGCCGGGCCCGGACGCGTGGCCGGGGATTCCCGCACCGGCGCGCCGTTCGGGGGCGCGGGGCTGGCTGGTGCTGACCGGCATGATCGCCGCCGTGGTCATCGGGCTGGTGGTGGCGGACAGCGGTGACGACGGCGAGGACACCGCGTCGTCCTCCCCGACCTCGACCCCCACCGGTACGTACGCCCCCGAGCCCGCGCCCTCCTACTCCGCCTGGACGCCCACCGCGGCCCCGCCGCCGGTGGACACCCCGGTGGGCACCGCCCCCGCCCCGGTCTTCCCGACCCCCGAGGCGGCGCCGACCCCCTTCGGCCGGGGCACCTGCCTCAACGGCAAGCTCCCGGACTCCACGACCGCGCAGCGCGTGGACAACGTGCGCGAAGTGCCCTGTTCGGCGTCGGACGCCCACTACAAGGTGATCGAGAGCTTCCCGGGCACCTCCGACATGACGCGCTGCAAGGCCAACCCCAAGACCGAGTACGGCTTCTCCTACACCTACTCCCGCGGGGCGATCACCCTCAACCAGTACGTCTACTGCCTCGTCGGCATCGGTTCCTACGCGCGCGGCTGAGCGGGCAGCCGCACGGCTCCCCGCCCGTCGGCCCCCGCCCCGCGGCCCCGCCCCTCCCCGGCGCCTCAGTCCGAGGAGCGGGTCCAGCCCGTGGCCACGAGCCGGGCCGCGTCGTCCGGGCGGTCCTCGGCGAAGAGCGGGCGCGCGCGTTCGGACACGCGGATGACGTCGACGTACACCCCGCGCCCGACGTAGCGCCCGGTGGCCTCGTGGCGCAGGCGCAGGTGGACCTCACGACCGGCCCAGTCGGCGAGGGGGGCCTCCAGGCGGTGCCAGATGCGGCCCGACCAGCCCGTGACCGTGCCGTGCGGCCACTGCTCGGGGCTGCCTCCCGTGGCGCGCACCGTGCTGAACGGCACCGGCTGCCAGGGGCCGTCCGGGCCGGGCGACGCCTCGACGAAGAAGCCACCGCCGCCGGGGACCGTGTCCCACCACACCGCGCACCGCAGCCGCGCCTGCGTCGTGGCGGGCGTGAGCGGGGGCAGGACGAGCGTGCCCGAGGCGGCGGGGGTGGTCCCGGAGAACCACGCGGGGCCGCCGTGCCGGGTGCGGACCGGGACCGCCCGGGCGAAGGCGTTGCCGACCGCCACCCGGGGCGCGCTGCCCGCCCGCCAGGTCCGTACGGGGTGCACCGAGTTGCCCAGCAGGATCAGGAACGAGTCCGTGGAGGGGTCCAGGACCAGCGAGGTGCCGGTGAAACCGGTGTGCCCGGCGGAGTGGGGCGTGGCCATGGCGCCCATGTACCAGTGCTGGTAGAGCTCGAAGCCGAGGCCGTGGTCGTCGCCCGGGAAGGCGGTGTTGAAGTCGGTGAAGAGCAGCTCGACGGAGGCGGGGCGCAGGATCCGCTTCCCGGCGTACGCGCCGCCGTCGAGCAGGGTGCGGGCGAGGACGGCCAGGTCCCAGGCGGTGCCGAAGACCCCCGCGTGCCCGGCCACCCCGCCGAGCGCGTGGGCGTTCTCGTCGTGCACCTCGCCCCACACCAGCCCCCGGTCCAGCCCCGACCAGGGCGGGCGCTGGACCTCGGTGGCGGCGGTCACCCGGCGCCACGAGAGCGGGGGGTTGAACCGCGTGCGGTGCATCCCGAGCGGAATGGTGATCTCGTCGCGGAGCAGGACGTCCAGGGTGCGACTGGTGATCCGTTCCAGGAGCAGTTGCAGCGCGATCAGGTTCAGGTCCGAGTACCGGTACACGGTTCCGGGCGTGTCCTGCGGCCGCACCGACCACAGCAGCCTCAGCTGCCCCGCCCGCGTGGGCTCCTGGTAGAACGGCGCCCACGACCGCAGCCCCGACGTGTGGGTCAGCAGCTGGCGGACCGTGATCGCCTCCTTGCCGCCGCCGGTGAACTCCGGCAGATAGCGCACCGCGGGGGCTTCGAGCTCCAGCCGTCCCCGCTCCATCTGCTGCACGGCCAGCACCGAGGTGAACAGCTTGCTCAGCGAGGCCAGGTCGAAGACCGTGTCCTCGCTCATCGCGATCCGTTCCGCGGCGGGGAACTCCAGGGCCCGGTCGGTCCGGCCGTCGTAGTCCGCGTACCGGACCGCGTCGCCCATCGCCCGGTGCAGGGCCACGGTCCGACCGCGCCCGGCGAGCACCACGGCCCCCGCGTAGTAGGGGTGTTCGGGGGAGGGGCCGAGGAAGCGCCCGGCCTCGTCCGCCGTCGCCTCCAGGTGCCGCTCCAGCAGTCCCGCCTGGCGGGCGGACCCGTACCGCAGGCGCAGCCCTTGCAGGGCCCGCCGCTCCACCGGGTTCCCGCCCGCGCCGGAGCCCGTGCCCGAGCCCGCCCCCGCGCCGTCCGCACCCCGGATGCCCCGACCGGCCGCCCCGGCCGGGCCCCCGGGCAGCGCCGCGTGCACGAGCAGCACCCCGCCCAGCGCGAGCAGGCGCGCCCCGAGCCGCCTGCGGGTCAGCCCGTCGGCCGGCCCGCCGCGCCGACTCCCGTCCACCGCAGCGGACTTCGGGGCCTGCGCGGACGGCGGGAGCTCCGTGGGCGGCCGGCCCGCCGAGGCCCGTCCGCCGCCCGGCCCGTCCTCCCCGCCCCCGACGACCCCCGTGTCCTGGCTCATGACCGGCCCTCCTGTCCGCTGTCCTGCGCGCCCCCCAGTATCTGCCCGCGCACCCCACCGACCCCGTCACGACCGGCCCGCAAAGAATCTGACACAGCATCAGAAAATCTCTTCCCTCGCGCCGCGCCCTGCGGCATCCTGCCGCCCATGGAGACGGAGCTGAGCAAGAAACTCGGAGTCGAACACGCCATCTTCGGCTTCACGCCCTTCCCGGCGGTCGCCGCGGCCATCACCCGGGCCGGCGGCCTCGGCGTCCTCGGCGCGGTCCGCTACACCGCCGCGGACGACCTCAAGCGTGACCTCGACTGGATGCAGGAGCACACCGACGGCAAGCCCTACGGCCTCGACGTCGTCATGCCCGCCAAGAAGGCCGTGGACGGGATCTCCGAGGCCGACATCGAGGCGATGATCCCCGCCGGGCACCGGGAGTTCGTCCGCGAGACCCTCGCCAAGCACCAGGTCCCCGAACTCGCCGACGGCGAGGCCTCCGGCTGGCGGATCACCGGCTGGATGGAACAGGTCGCCCGCAACCAGCTCGACGTGGCCTTCGAGTACCCGATCAAGCTCCTCGCCAACGCCCTCGGTTCCCCGCCCGCCGACGTCATCCGGCGCGCCCACGACCACGGGGTCCTCGTCGCCGCCCTCGCCGGGACCGCCACGCACGCCCGCCGCCACGCCGAGGCGGGCATCGACATCGTCGTCGCCCAGGGCTACGAGGCCGGCGGCCACACCGGCGACATCGCCACCATGGTCCTCGTGCCCGAGATCGTCGAGGCCGTCGCCCCGCTCCCGGTCCTCGCCGCGGGCGGCATCGGCAGCGGCGAACAGATCGCCGCCGGACTCGCCCTCGGCGCGCAGGGGGCCTGGCTCGGATCGCTCTGGCTCACCACCACCGAGGCGGACCTGCACTCCCGCGCGCTCACCGAGAAGCTGCTCGCCGCCGGCTCCGTCGACACCGTCCGCTCCCGCGCCCTGACCGGCAAACCCGCCCGCCAACTGCGCACCGAGTGGACCGACGCCTGGGACGACCCGGCCGGTCCCGGCGCGCTCCCCATGCCGCTCCAGGGCCTGCTCGTCGCCGAAGCGGTCTCCCGCATCCAGAAGTACGAGGTCCAGCCACTGCTGGGCACCCCCGTCGGTCAGATCGTCGGCCGGATGAACAGCGAGCGCAGCGTCCAGGCCGTCTTCGACGACCTCACCCGTGGCTTCGAACGCGCCATCGACCGCATCACCCGCATCGCGGGCCGGTCCGGGCCGGTCCGCAAGGAGGAGCTCCCGTCATGACCCCGCCCCCCAGCACCCCCGCCGCCGCCCAGGGCCCCAACGGCTTCTGGGCCCAGGCGAGCGCCGAACCCGACCGCGTCGTGCTCGTCACCCCCGAGGGCGAGGAGTGGACGGCCGCGCGCCTGCACGCCGACGTCAACCGGCTGGTCCACGGCCTGCGCGCGGCCGGTCTGGAGCGCGGTGACGTCTTCGCCGTGGTCCTGCCCAACGGGGTCGAGTTCTTCACCGCCTACCTCGCCGCCTCCCAGGCCGGCTTCTACCTCGTTCCGGTCAACCACCACCTGGTCGGCCCCGAGATCGCCTGGATCGTCTCCGACTCCGGCGCCAAGGTGCTCATCGCCCACGAGCGCTTCGCCGAGGCCGCCACCGGCGCGGCCGACGAGGCGGGGCTGCCCGCGAGCCACCGCTACGCCGTCGGAGCCGTCGACGGCTTCCGCCCGTACGCCGAACTCCTCGACGGGCGGAGCGACGCGCCACCCGCCGACCGGACCCTCGGCTGGGTCATGAACTACACCTCCGGCACGACCGGCCGCCCGCGCGGCATCCGCCGCCCACTGCCCGGCAAGCTCCCGGAGGAGACCTACCTCGGCGGGTTCCTCGGCATCTTCGGCATCCGCCCCTTCGACGGCAACGTCCACCTGGTCTGCTCGCCGCTCTACCACACGGCCGTGCTCCAATTCGCGGGCGCCTCCCTGCACATCGGCCACCCGCTGGTGCTCATGGACAAGTGGACGCCCGCCGAGATGCTGCGGCTGATCGACGCGCACGGCGCCACGCACACCCACATGGTGCCCACCCAGTTCCACCGCCTGCTCGCGCTCCCGCAGGAGGTCAAGGACGGCTACGACGTCACCTCGATGCGCCACGCCATCCACGGCGCCGCGCCCTGCCCCGACCACGTCAAGCGGGCGATGATCGAGTGGTGGGGGAGCTGCGTGGAGGAGTACTACGCGGCCAGCGAGGGCGGCGGCGCCTTCGCCACCGCGGAGGACTGGCTGAAGAAGCCCGGTACGGTCGGCAAGGCCTGGCCCATCAGCGAGCTGGCGGTCTTCGACGACGACGGCAACCGGCTGCCCGCCGGGGAACTCGGCACCGTCTACATGAAGATGAGCACCGGCGGCTTCAGCTACCACAAGGACGAGGGCAAGACGCGGAAGAACCGGATCGGGGACTTCTTCACCGTCGGCGACCTCGGCCTGATGGACGAGGAGGGCTACCTCTTCCTCCGCGACCGCAAGATCGACATGATCATCTCGGGCGGGGTCAACATCTACCCGGCCGAGATCGAGTCCGCCCTGCTCACCCACCCGGCCGTCGCCGACGCCGCCGCCTTCGGCATCCCGAGCGGGGACTGGGGCGAGGAGGTCAAGGCGGTCATCGAAGCCGCGGAGGGCCACGAGCCGGGCGAGGCACTGGCCGCCGAGATCCTGGCGCACTGCGAGCAGCAGTTGGCCGGCTTCAAACGGCCCAGGACGGTGGACTTCATCGAGACCATGCCCCGCGACCCCAACGGCAAGCTCTACAAGCGGCGGCTGCGCGATCCCTACTGGGAGGGGCGCGAGCGCGCCGTGTGAGGGGCGACGCGCGCGCCGGTTGCCCGAAAGGCCCTGACATTTTGTGAGATGTTCCACGTCAGGGCCCCGGCGGCGCGCCTTGCGCCGCACCGCGGCGACAGTTCTGGCAGCGTGGCCGTATGAGTACGGCAACCCGCACGTCCCCCCTGACCGACTGGACCCTGGTGGTCCCCGTGGTGGCGCTCGTCGCGCTCGCCCTCAGCTGGGGGCGCGACCTGCCCTCGTTCGCGGTGGCGCTCGTCGCCCTGTGCCTCGGGGGCGCGGTCCTGGCCGCCGTCCACCACGCCGAGGTGGTGGCGCACCGGGTCGGCGAGCCCTTCGGCTCCCTCGTCCTCGCCGTCGCCGTCACCGTCATCGAAGTGGCCCTCATCGTCACGCTGATGGCCGACGGCGGGGAGGGGACGTCCTCCCTCGCGCGCGACACCGTCTTCGCCGCGGTCATGATCACCTGCAACGGCATCGTCGGCCTCTCGCTGCTGGTCGGCGCCCTGCGCAACCGGGTCGCCGTCTTCAACGCCGAGGGCTCCGGCGCGGCGCTCGCCACCGTCGCCACCCTCGCCGTCCTCAGCCTGGTCATCCCGACCTTCACCACGAGCAAGCCGGGCCCCGAGTTCTCCACCGCGCAGCTCGCCTTCGCCGCCGTCGCCTCACTGGCCCTCTACGGACTGTTCATCGCGGTCCAGACGGTCCGTCACCGCGACTACTTCCTGCCCGTGGACACCGCTGCGAAGAAGCGCCGCGAGGCGGCCGGGGAGGAAGAGGACCACGCGGAGCCGCCGACCGCCCGGGCCGCGATGATCAGCGTCGGCCTGCTGCTGGTCGCCCTCGTCGCCGTCGTCGGCAACGCCAAGGCCGTCTCGCCCACCATCGAGTCGGGCGTCGCGAACGCGGGCCTGCCCCACGCCGTCGTCGGTGTGATCATCGCGCTGCTCGTGCTCGCGCCCGAAACCCTCGCCGCCGTCCGCGCGGCCCGCCGCGACCGCGTCCAGACCAGCCTCAACCTCGCCTACGGCTCCGCCATCGCGAGCATCGGCCTGACCATCCCCTCCATCGCCCTCGCCTCGGTCTGGCTCACCGGACCGCTGCTGCTGGGACTCGGCCCGATCCACATGGTGCTGCTCGCCCTCACCGTCGTGGTCAGCGCCCTGACCATCGTGCCGGGCCGCGCGACCCTGCTCCAGGGCGGGGTGCACCTGGTCCTGTTGGCCTCCTATCTGTTCCTGGCGGTCAGTCCCTGACGCGCGCCCCGGTGGTGGGGGGGGCGCCCCCCCCCGCGCGCCGCCCCCCCCCCCCCCCCCCCCCCCCCCCCCCCCCCCCCCCCCCCCCCCCCCCCCCCCCCCCCCC